>NZ_JACTAH010000001.1:606155-909232 GCF_014489115.1 Thauera sedimentorum
TGAGCAGCGCCACGTGCTGGATGCCCTCGCCGTTGAACTTCATCAGGAATTCCTCGATCTGCCCGGTGGTCTTCGAGGCTTCCTCGTTGAGCGGGATGCGGATCTTGCCGTCCGGGGCGGTCATGGCCTTGGAGGTCAGCCCGGTGTATTCGCCCTTGATGTCGAAGTAGCGGATCTCGCGGAAGTTGAACAGGCGCTCGTAGAACGCCGCCCAGTGCGCCATGCGCCCGCGATACACGTTATGGGTCAGGTGGTCGATCTCGCGCAGCCCGTGGCCGGCGGGGTGGCGGTCCACGCCTTCGAGGAAGCGGAAATCGATGTCGTAGATCGAGGTGCCGTCGCCATGGCGGTCGATCAGGTAGAGCGGGGCGCCGCCGATGCCGCGGATGGCCGGCAGGCGCAGCTCCATCGGCCCGGTGGGCATGTCCATCGGCTGGGCGCCCAGCTCCAGGGCGCGGGTGTAGGCCAGGTGCGAGTCGCGCACGCGGAAGGCCATGCCGCAGGCCGAGGGGCCGTGCTCGGCGGCGAAGTAGGTCGCCGCGCTCCGGGGTTCGTTGTTGAGGACGAAGTTGATGTTGCCCTGGCGGTAGAGCGCCACGTCCTTGGAACGATGTTCGGCCACGCGGGTGAAACCCAGCGACTCGAAGATCGGCTCCAGGGTGTTGGGGGTTGGTGAGGCGAATTCGACGAACTCGAAACCCATGAGGCCCATGGGATTGTCGAAAAGGTCAGCCATGTCGGTGCTCCTGAAAGATCGACTAGTGAAGGTTGGACAGTGGATCGATCAGGAATGCGGGGGCGCGCCCGGCTTGCCGCGCACGCTGCGCGCCAGGTGCTGGCCGATGCACAGGGCAAGCCCTGGCGCCAGGGTCTCGCCGCGGGGCCGGATGGTGTGGGACACCGGCTTGTCTCCTCATGTCGCCGGGCATCTGCGGCCCGGTCGGGTGTCGTCGGGGTGTGCCGGCAGTTTAGCCGGGCGGCGGCGACTGCGCGAGCGGATTCAGGCCAGCAGTCCCAGGGTGACCGCGGCCAGCACCAGGTAGCGCCCGGCCTTGGCGATCAGCACGATCAGGGTGAAGCTCCACAGCGGTTCGCGCATCACGCCGGCCACCACGGTGAGCGGGTCGCCGATGATCGGCGCCCAGCTCATCAGCAGCGACCAGCGCCCGTAGCGGTGGTAGGCACGCTGCGCGCGCACCAGCGTGTCGGCGCGCACCGGGAACCAGCGCTTGTCGTGCCAGCGCTCCAGGTAGCGGCCGAACAGCCAGTTGAGCATGGAGCCGAGCACGTTGCCCACGGTGGCCACCAGCACCAGCGCCCACGCCGGCTGCTCGCCGAGCAGCAGCAGGCCGGCGAGCGCGGCTTCCGACTGCAGCGGCAGCAGGGTGGCGGCGCCGAAGGCGGAGAGGAAGAGGCCGAGGTATACCGTTGCGTTCACGCGCTGACCCGGTCGTCGGCGCTCAGCGGGATCACTTCGCCCGGCGCATCGTCCGGCAGCCGGCCGTTGCGCAGCCATTCCAGCGCCAGCGGCCACAGCGTGCGTTCGAAGCGGCTGTGGAAGAAGGCGAAATGGCCGATCGCGCGCTCGCCCGCCGCCTGCGGGCTGAGGTGCACATGGGTGACGGCGCTGTTGCGGTAGTAGCGCAGCAGGCGCTGGATGGCCGGCACGGTGCCGAACTCGTCGTCGCTCAGGCTGAGCGCCAGCGTCGCCCCGCGCACCGCGGCGAAACGCTCCAGCAGGGTCGCGCGCTCCGCCTCGTCCAGGCGCCAGGCGTCCTCGAAGCGCGGGCAGCGCGCGGTCCAGTCGCGCACCACGCCGCGCGGCGTGTCCTCCAGCCAGCCCAGCCACTGGCCGGGAAAGTAGCCGAGCAGGGCGGTCAGCGCCGGCATGAAAACATGCCACTTGAGCAGCAGCGCGCCGCGGCGCTCGGGCATGTAGTCGCGCCAGTAGGCGTACTGCGCGCCCATGCTGAACACCCGGCCGACCCGGTGGCTGGAGGGCGCCAGACCGACCAGAAAGCCGCCCACGCTGTGCGCCACCACCTGTACCGGCTGGCCGGGCAGGGCGCTGTCGACGTACTGCAGCGCGGCTTCGAAGTCGAGCTGCCCCCAGTCCAGCCAGCCGGCGTCCAGGCCGCGCAGTGAAGGCGGGCGGGAGGCGCCGATGCCGCGGTAGTCGTAGCTCAGCACGTCGAAGCCCTGCGCGTGCAGCCAGGTGGCGAAGCGCGAGTAGTAGCGCGCCCGCACCGAGGTGGCGGGGTTGATGAGCACCACCGGGCGCGCGGGCGTGGCCGCCTCTGGATGGCGCCACAGCGTGCCGTGCAGCCGGTAGCCGTCGGCGGCGGTGAAGGCCACCGCGAGGGGTGCTGCGACGCTCAACGCGCCCGCCCGCCGATGACCAGCGCAATACCGCCCAGCACCGCCACCGAGGCCAGCACCAGGCGCAGGGTGATGGCCTCGCCGAGGAAGAGCGCGCCGCCGAGCGCGGCGATCACCGGTACGCTCAGCTGCACGGTCGCCGCGCTGCTGGCGCGCAGGCCGGGCAGGGCGGTGTACCAGATCGCGTAGCCCAGCCCCGAGGCCAGCGCCCCGGAAGCCACCGCATAGCCGACACCGGCCGCATCCAGCGCGGCCTGCGGCAGCATCGCCAGGCTGAGTACGGCGGCAAAGGGCAGCGCGCGCACGAAGTTGCCGGCGGTGCTCTCGGTGGGGTTGCCGCCGCCACGGCCGCGCAGCGAGTACACCCCCCAGGCGATGCCGGCGGCGATCATCAGCAGCGAGCCGCCCAGCGGCGGCGCCGACAGCCCTGGCAGCAGCAGGCCGACGAAGCCGGCGGCGGCGAGCATCAGGCCGGCACTCTGGCGCGCATCGAAGCGTTCGCCGCGGGCAAAGCCGTAGCCGATCATCGTCGCCTGCACCGCGCCGAACAGCAGCAGCGCGCCGACCGCCGCCGGCAGGCTGAGATAGGCGTAGGAGAAGGCCGCCGCGTAGGCGAACAGCGCGAATGCCGAGGGCCAGTTGCCGTGGCCGCCGAGGCCGCCCTCGCGCAGGCGCACGATCAGCCACAGCGCCAGCGCGCCGGAGGCGATGCGGATGCCGGTGAAGCTGGCCGCGTCGATGCCCGTCTCGCGCAGGGCGACGCGGCACAGCAGCGAGTTGGCGGCGAAGGCGAGCATGGCCAGCGCGGTCAGCAGGAGGACGCGGGTCTTGTTCATCGAGTGGAGTACAGGGCTGCGGCGGCAGGGGTGCCGCCGCGCCCATGCTAGGGCGCGGCGCGGGGAAGGTAAAGCGCGGCCGGCGCGTCCGGGTCAGCCGCGCGGCGAGGCGGGCGAGCCGGCAAGCAGGCCGCCGTCCACGGTCAGCTCGCTGCCGGTCATGTAGGCCGCCTCGTCGGAGGCGAGCAGCACCGCCACCGCGGCGACCTCCTCGGGCCTGCCGAAGCGGCGCAGCGGCGTGTCCCAGACGAAGTCCCGCATGCGCGCCTCGCGCTCCGGGCCGTCGCCGAGCAGCGCATCCCACATCGGCGTCAGGATGGCGCCCGGATGGATGGAGTTGCAGCGGATCGCCAGGCCCTGCTCGGCGCAGTACAGCGCCACCGTCTTGCTGTGGTTGCGCACCGCGGCCTTGCTGGAGGCGTAGGCCGCGGCGCCGGCGACGCCGACCTGCCCGGAGCGCGAGGAGAGGTTGATGATCGAGCCGCTGCCTTGCGCGCGCATCGCGCGGATGGCCGCGCGGCAGCCGAGGAAGACCCCGTCCAGGTTGGTGCGATGCACTGCGCGCCAGTCCTCCAGCGTCGCGTGTTCCGGGTCGTGCGCCGCAGCGCCGCCCTCGAAGCCGGTGATGCCGGCGTTGTTCACCAGCACGTCGAGCCGCTGCCAGTCGTTCAGCAGGGCGGCCATGGCGGCGTCCCAGTCGGACGGCTCGCGCACGTCCAGGCGTCGGTAGGCGGCGCGTTCGCCGAGCGCCTGCGCGGTCTGTGCGCCGCGCGCATTGTCGATGTCGGTGAGCAGCACGCGGGCGCCTTCGGCGACGAAGGCACGGGCGATCGCCGCGCCGATGCCACGCGCCGCGCCGGTGACCAGGGCGACCTTGCCGGTCAGACGGTTCATGGTGGAGATCCTCGCTTGGTGACGGCTCGCGCTGCCCGGGAGGCGGGCTTGCCGGGAGGACGAAAAAATACACCAATGCGCCCGCGCATGGCGGCGTGGAAGCAAGGCACAATCCGGTCACAGGCGCCGCGCTGGCGCCGCGGTAAGCTGGATCAGGCCCTGCCCACGGCGGCAGGGGCGGCGAGGGGAGCGATGGTCATACTGGCGGCGGATATCGGCGGCTCACAGGCGCGCCTCTTGCTCGGCGAGTGTGAGGGTGAGGGCGCCCGCTGGCGCGAGCTGCGCCGCGAAACCTTGCCGAGCCGCGAGTTCGCCGGTATCGACGCGCTGCTGCAGCATTTTCTGCGCCCCGGCGAACGGCCGCAGGCCGCCTGCCTGGCGCTGGCCGGGCCGGTGCACGGCCGGCGGGTGCGCATGACCAACCTGCCGTGGACGGTGGATGCCACCGCGCTGGCCGGGCGTTTCGGATTGCGCCGGCTGCGGCTGATCAACGACTTTGCCGCACAGGCCTGCGGGCTGCCGCTGCTCGGCGCCGCCGACCTGCGCACCCTGCAGGCCGGCTCGCCGCTGCCGGGCGCCGCCCGCGCGCTGCTCGGTGCCGGCACCGGCCTGGGCATGGCCCTGCTGGCCGAGACGCCCGCGGGCGAGCCGGTGGCCCTGCCGAGCGAGGGCGGGCATGCCGACTTTGCCCCGCGCGACCCGCAGCAGCTGGCCCTGCTCGAACACCTGCTGCCGCGCCATGGACGGGTCAGCCTGGAACTGCTGCTGTGCGGCCACGGCCTGGAGCGCCTGTACCGCTTCGTCGCCGGCCTGCCGGCCAGCGCGCCGCGCAGCGTCGACGCCGCCGCGGTCACCGCCGCGGCGCTGGCCGGCGATGCACAGGCCGCGGCGGCGGTCGATCTGTTCGCCCGCCTGCTGGCCTCGGCGGCCGGCAACCTCGCGCTCACCGGGCTGGCGCGCGGCGGGGTGTACCTGAGCGGCGGCATCGCCCCGCGCATCCTGCCCTTCCTGCAGCAGGCCTCGGTGATCGAGGCCTTCGTGGACAAGCCGCCGATGCGCGAACTGCTCGAACAGGTGCCGCTCCACGTGGTGAGCAACGATCAGCTCGGCCTGCTCGGCGCCGCGCAGACGGCCGCGCTGCTGGCGCGGGAGCGCGCATGAACGCCATGGCGCCGCGGCGCACGCCCATCGCCAGCGGCGCCGGCCGGCAGTTTGCCGCGATGGCCCGCGACTACTGGAACAGCGAGCGCAGGTGGCTGGTGCGCGGCGCGGTGCTGCTGCTGATCCTGCTCACCCTGGCCCAGGTGGCGCTGGCGATCTGGGTGAGCTACTGGCACCGCGACCTGTTCGATGCGCTGGAGGCGCGCGAGACCGGCGAGCTGCTGCAGCTGACCCTGGTGTTCGTGCTGATCTTCGTGCTCACCATGGCGGTCACCGCCTTGCATCTGCACGTCAAGCGCTGGGTGCAGCTCGACTGGCGGCAGTGGATGACCGCGCTGCTGCTCGACCAGTGGATGACCGGCGCGCACCACTACCGTCTGCAGTTCACCCCGGGCGAGCACGACAACCCGGACGGCCGCATCGCCGAGGACATCCGCATCGCCACCGAGGCGGCGGTGGGCCTGGCGCATTCGCTGCTGTACTCGGTGCTGATCCTCGGCAGCTTCGTGGACATCCTGCTCAGCGTGTCGGGCAGCGCCACCCTGCCGGGCACCGGGCTGGTGGTGCCCGGCTACATGGTGGTGATGGCCTTCCTGTATGCCGGGGCCGGCACCGCGCTCGGCCTGCTGCTCGGCCGCCCGCTGATCCGCAGCACCAACTGGCTGCAGACCGTGGAGGCCAACCTGCGCTTCGGCCTGGCGCGGGCGCGCTCGCATTCGGAGGCGATCGCGCTGATGCACGGCGAAGGCTTCGAGCGGCGCAGCGCGGCGCGGCTGTTCGCCGACGTCGGGCGCGGCTGGAACCGGCAGACCGTGGCCTATCTGGGCATCGTGTCCTTCTCCACCGGCTACGGCACGCTGCTGCCGGTGTTCCCCATCCTGATCGCCGCCCCGCAGTACATGGCCGGGGCGATGAGCCTGGGGCTGCTGATGCAGGCCGCGCAGGCCTTCCAGCGCCTGACCTCGGCCCTGTCCTGGCCGGTGGACAACCTCGGTGAACTGGCGCGCTGCCGGGCGTCGATCGACCGCATCGTCTCGCTCTACCAGGACATGCTGCAGCTCGAACGCGGCGACCACACGCCGGATCAGGCGGACGGACGCATCCGCGTGAGCCACTCGCGCCATCCCGACCTGGAGATCCGCGGCCTGCGCCTGAGCACGCCCACCGGCCAGCTGCTGCTCGACGACTTCGACCTGCACGTGCGCCACGGCGAACGCATCCTGATCACCGGCGACCCGGCGGTGACGGTGGCGCTTTTCAAGGCGGTGGCCGGCCTGTGGCCGTGGGGGCGCGGCGAGATCGCGCTGCCCGAGGGGCGCGAGCTGATGTTCCTGCCGCAGCACCCGTTCATGCCGGAAGGCCCGCTGCGCGCGGCGCTGTGCTACCCCTACGAGCCTGCGCGCTACGACGACGCGGCGCTGCACCGCGCGCTGGAATGCGCCGGCATCGCCTGGCTGGCGCGCCGCCTGGACGACAGCGACGACTGGGGCCGGGTGCTGCCGCTGCGCGCGCAGCAGCGCCTGGGCATGGCGCGGCTCTTCCTGCAGCAGCCCGGCTGGGTGTTCATCGACCAGGCCACCGACGCCTTCGACGCCAAGGACGAGATCTGCACCATGGAGATGCTGCACCACGAGCTGCCCAGCACCACCCTGCTCAACATCAGCCTGCACAACGGCCTGAGCCACTTCTACGACCACAAGCTGGTGCTCAAGCGCCAGCGCCCGGCGCGCATCCAGTCCTACCGCCCGGTGCGCGACCCGCTACCGGAAGCGTGAGGGCAGCCAGCCGCGCGCCACGCACTCGCGCAGGCACCAGGCGGGCGTGGTCTCGGTCTTGTAGCTCCAGAAGAACCAGCCCAGCAGCTTCTCGAAGGCGAGAAGTTGCGCGGCCGCGTAGCCGCGGCTGGCGACGTCCTGCTGGAAGTCGTCCATCCCCTCCAGCGCGTGGTTGTAGGGGCCTTCGGCCCACAGCGAAACCACCTTGAGGTCCAGCCCCAGGCTCCACTCGCCGCAGATCGCCGGCAGGCCGAGCGCGGCGTTGATCGAGTCGGCCTCGTCGCGCCATTCACCGCCGGCCTTGTGCATGTGCTGGTAGATGTCGCTGTCGATGTCGCGGCGCTCGAAGCACTGGTAGCGGTGGTAGTCGAAGATCACGTTCTGCCACGTGGGCGGCTGCATGAAGCCGAGGAACTCGCGGTAGGAGCGGAAGCCGTCGTGGAACACCACCGCCACGCGTTCGGCCGGGCAATGCTGGCGGATGCGCTGGTAGGCCGCCAGGTAGTAGCGCTTGAGGTAGTCGGTGGGCACGTCCCAGCGCGGCTCGTTGAGCACTTCGATGGCGTAAAGCGCCGGATGCGCGCGGTAGCGTTCGGCCAGGCGGCCGAGCACGTCCACCGAATGCTCGAAATACTCCTCTTTGGTGTGCCACTCGCACACGTCCTTGATGCCGCCGTTGTCGAAGCCGTTCTGGCAGCCCGGCGCGGCGTGCAGGTCGAGCATCACCCGCAGGCCGAACTCCGCCGCCCAGTCCATTGCGCGGTCGAGCACGTCTATGCCGCCGGTGACGAAAGGGTGGCGGCTGGCGCCGTACTTGGGGTGAGAGGGGTAGTCCGGGCCGAAGATCCAGTGGCCCACCGGGATGCGCACCGCGTTGAGCCCGTGCTCGGCGATCCACGCGAAATCCTCGCGGGTGACGAAGCTGTTCCAGTGTGCCCGCAGGCGTTCGGGCGCGGCGCTGCCCAGCTCCGCGCACCAGGTGGTCTCGTCGGTGGCCTGCAGCCCTTCGAACAGGCTGGGCACCATCCATTTTTCCAGCAGCAGCCAGCTGCCGAGGTTCACGCCGCGAAGCTTGTTGCCGGCCGTCGTCGCGCTCATCGCCCGTCCTCCCTTCACGCTTCCACGCCTGTGGTCGCCACCGGCGCGCGGGGGCATCCCCGGGCAGCTCCGGTCCTGCCGTCAAGCATACTCCGGGCAGGACAGGCGGGTGAGCGGGAAATCGAAGTGGGCGGAGCAGTCCGGGCTCAGCCGGCGAAGCCGCGCAGCAGCACCGCTGGCGACAGGCGCAGCTGGCGCATCAGATAGTGGGCGCCCAGGCTCAGGGCGCCGCCGCTGACCGCTGCGGCCACTGCGCCGCCGGCCCACCACGCGGCGGCGACGTCGAGCTCCAGCCGGTAGTGCAGCAGCAGGCTGGCCAGCGCCCCGCCCGCTGCGGTGGCAAAGGCGGTGGTCAGCAGCGCGAGCAGCAGGTATTCCAGGTGCAGGGCGAGACGGATGGCGCCGACCCGCGCGCCCAGGGTGTGCAGCAGGGTGGCGAGGTAGATCTGCCGGGCGCGGCTGGCGGCGATCACGCTGACCAGCACCAGCAGGCTGGCGCTGAGCGTCACCACGCCGATGGCGCTCAGCCCGCCGGCCGCGCGGGTGAGGATGGCGCGGGCTTCGTCGAGCAGCAGGTCGGTGCGCACCGTCACCACGTTGGGCTGGGCGGCGGCGATGCGGTTCTGTGTGGCGATGGCGTCGGCACCGTTCAGGTAGGCCATGCCGACGTAGCGGGTGATGAAGGGGTCGAGCACGCCATCGGAGAAGATGGCCTCCAGCCACAGGCGCGACTGGAAACGCTTCTGCGCGTAGATCGCCACCAGCTCGGCGCTGACCCGTTCGCCGAGGATCTCGAAGCTGAGCGTGTCGCCCACCCGCAGGCCGAGCTGGTCGGCTTCGCGGTCCTCCATGGCCACCTGCGCCGGGCCGCGGTAGTCCGCCGGCCACCAGGCGCCGCGGGTCACCACCACCTGGTCGAAGTTGTTCTGCAGGGTGCTCATCTTGTGCTCGTCGCGCGCCTCCAGGCGGCGGCGCGCGTCGGTGCTGTCGCGCAGCTCGGTGCCGTCCACGGCCACCAGGCGGCCGAGTACCAGCGGGGCGAGATCGAGCTGTTCCAGCGAGGGCGCCTGCCGCAGCAGGGCTTCGAAGTCGTCCTTCTGCGTGGCGCCGATGTCGTAGAACACCAGCGCCGGCGCGCGTGCGGGCACGGTCTCCTCGATGGTCTCGAGCAGGGCGAGCAGCACCAGCGTGGAGGCGACCAGCAGGGTGAGCGCGGCGCCCAGCGAGAGCAGGGTGGGGCGCAGCGGGGAGTCCGGCCGGTAGAGCCCGGAGAGCGCCATGCGCAGCGCAAAGCGTCCGACCAGCCGCGGATGGGCGGCCAGCCGCCGGGCCGCCGCGCGCAGCAGGCGTACCAGGCCTTCGAGCAGGGCCAGTACCAGCAGCAGGGCGGCGATGAAGGCGAGGCCGAACAGCGGCTCGGGCATGGCCACCAGCAGCAGTCCGGCGGCCGCGGCGGCGCAGCCGGCGGTCAGCCACCAGGCACCGGCCGGCGTGCGGGTGGCTGCGCCCAGCACCCCGCGGAACAGCGCCGCGGGCTTGACCGTGAGCGCGCGGCCCAGCGCCGGCAGGGCGAAGAGCAGCGCAACCAGCACGCCGAACAGCCAGGCGGTGGCCAGCGGCGGCAGCAGCACCGCCCAGTCGCCGGCCAGGGGCAGGCGCTCGGCCACCAGGCTGCTGCCGATGGCCGCCAGCAGGCCGCCGAGCAGCACGCCGGCCAGGGCGGAGGCGCCGGCCAGGATGAGGATCTGCAACAGGTAGACCGCGGCCAGCCGGCGGTCGCGCAGGCCGACGGCGCGCAGCGTCGCCAGCGTGCCGAGCTTGCCCTGCAGGTAGGCCTGCACGCTGTTGAACACGCCGAGCCCGCCGATGAACAGCGCGCTGAAGCCGATCAGCAGCACGCCGGAGCCGATCTGACCGAGCACTTCGCCGAGGCGGGCGTTGCGCTCGATGAAGGTGCGCACTTCGGCATCGCTGTCCGGGAAGGCGGCCAGGAAGGCGGTGCGCCAGGCGGCCGGGTCGACATCGCTGCGTACCCGGTAGCGGTAGGCCGGGCGGCTGCCGGGCTGCAGCAGCCCGGTCTGCGTCAGGGCGTCGGCGGAGATCAGCACCGGCGGGCCGCTCCAGTCCGCGCGCAGGCTACGGTCGGGCTGGCGGGCGACGATGGCGCGCACCGCCAGCGTGGCCACACCCAGTTCGATGCGGTCGCCGGGCTGCAGGGCCATGCGCCCGGCCAGCACGCGGTCGATGGCCGCGCCGGGCAGGCCGTCGCGCGTGGCCAGGGCCTCGGCCAGCGGCTGCGGCGGCTCGAGTTCCACCGTGCCGTAGAGCGGGTAGGCCTGGTCGGTGCTCTGCAGTTCGACCAGGTGGGCGTCGCCGGCGGCGGTCATCAGCATGGTGCGGAATTCGATCAGGCGCGACACCGTGCCGCGTTCGCGCATCCAGGCGAGCATCTCGTCGGGCAGCGGCGCGCGGGTGCGCACTTCCAGGTCGCCGCCGAACAGCACCCGGGTGTCGGCCAGCAGGCTGGCGCCGATCTGGCGGTACAGTCCGCCGCTGGCGGCGATCAGCGCCACGCCCAGCGCCAGGCAGGCGCAGAACACCCACAGCGTGCGTCCGCTGCCGCGCAGGTCGCGCCAGGCGAGCCTAAGCAGGCCGGACATCGCCCCTCCCGGTGGCATGCTGCGCCTCGCCCAGCCGTCCGTTCGCCAGGCGCAGCACGCGGTCGCAGCGCGCGGCGAAGGCCATGTCGTGGGTCACCAGCACCAGGGTGGTGTTGGTCTCGGCGTTCAGATGCAACAGCAGTTCGCCAATGGCCGCGCCGGTGCGGTCGTCGAGGTTGCCGGTGGGCTCGTCGGCCAGCACCAGCTTGGGTTCATGCACCAGCGCGCGGGCGATGGCCACGCGCTGCTGCTCGCCGCCGGAGAGCTGGCCCGGGTAGTGGTCCAGCCGTGCGCCCAGGCCGACGCGGTCGAGCATGGCCCGGGCGCGCTCGCGCGCGTCGCGCCGGCCGGCGATTTCCAGCGGCAGCGCGGCGTTGTCCAGCGCGCTCAGGCTGGGGACCAGGTGGAAGGACTGGAAGACGATGCCCATGTGGTCGCGGCGCAGGTCGGCGAGCTGGTCGCGGTCCATGGTTTCCAGCGCGCGGCCGTCGAACAGCACCGAGCCGGCCGCCGGCCTTTCCAGCCCGGCGAGCAGGAGCAGCAGCGAGGTCTTGCCGGTGCCCGACGGGCCGGCGATCGCCACCCGTTCGCCGGCGGCGATGTCGAGGTCCACCTCGCGCAGGATGTCGATGCGCGCGGCACCCAGCTGGTAGTGCATGCTGAGGCGGTCGAGCCGGATCATGCGGCCTCCTTGTAGAAACCGAAGCGGCGCGCCAGCTTGAGCACGAACACCAGCATCGCCGGCAGGAAGCTGAGGGTGACGATGGCCGCGCCGAGCAGGCCGAACAGCACGATGGCGCCCACGCCGCGGTACAGCTCGGTGCCTTCGCCGGGGATCAGCACCAGCGGGGCGATGCCGCACAGGGTGGTCAGCGTGGTCATGGCGATCGGGCGCAGGCGGGCTTCGATGGCGGCGGTGACCGCCTGCAGCGGCGGCATGTGCTCGTGCTCCAGGTTGCGGCGGGCCTGGTCGACGATGAGGATGGGGTTGTTCACCACGGTGCCCATCAGGATGAGAAAGCCGAGCATGGTGATCATGTCGAAGGGCTGGGAGATCGGCGCCAGCCCGAGGGCCGGCAGCAGCGCGCCGACGCCGTTCATCAGCGCCAGCCCGACGATGCCGCCGGCGACCCCGAGCGGGATGGTGGTCATGATCAGCAGCGGATAGGCCCAGTGGGTGAAGATGGCCACCAGCAGCAGGTAGACGATGGCCAGCGCAATCAGGAAGTTGCCGCTCAGCGCCGCGCGGGTGCGTTCCAGCGCGTCACTGGCGCCGGAGATGGCGATGGCGATGTCGGCGGGCAGCTCGCCGGAAGCGCGCATCGCGCCGATCAGCGCCTCGCGGACCTGCGCCACCCCGGTTTCAAGTGCCACCTCGTCCGGCGGAATGATGTGCAGCGTGACCGTGCGGCGGCCGTCCACCCGGCGGATCGAGATGGTGTCGGCCAGCTCCTCGATACGCGCGACCGCGGACAGCGGCAGGGTGGCGCCGCCGGGGCTGCGCAGCAGCAGGCCGGGCACCTGTTCCAGGCGCGGTTCGGCGGCCTCGTCGCCGTACACGTAGATGTCGATCTTGTCGTCGCCGAGGAAGAAGTCGTCCACGTAGGCGCCCTGGGTCAGCGCCGCCACGCTGAAGCCGATGGCGTCGGTGGACAGGCCCAGCTCGGCCGCGCGGTCCCAGTCGGGGCGGATCTGCACCAGCGGCTGCGCCAGCGTGAGGCTGGAGGGCTGGCTCTGGATGCGCGGGCCGTCGAACAGTTCGCGCGCGCGCCGGTCGATGGCGCGGGCGGTGTCGAAGATGGCCGCCAGGTCGGGCCCGGAGATGTCCAGGCTGATGCTGCGCGTGCCGCCGTCGTTGCTGGAGATGATGGAACCCTTGGCGGCGAAGGCGCGCATGCCGGGGTAGCTCTCGTAGTGCGCGGTGAGGGCGTCCATCAGCGCCTCGATATGGGCCGGGTCCTCGGTCTCGGAGATGATGCGCAGCCGGGTGGGGTCGTAGCCGAGGTTGATGTAGCGGATCGGCGGCACCGCGGTGTCGCCGCGCAGGAAGGCTTGCGGGTCGGCGCCCACATGGGGCAGGAGATGAGCTTCCACCTGGCGGGCGATCTCGCCCATGGTCTCCAGATTGTAGCCCGGCGGCGGGTTCATCGCGGCGAAGGTCTTGGGCTCCTCGCCCTCCGGCAGGTATTCCGCGGGCGGGGTGAGCAGGGCGATGATCAGGCCGGCGCCCGCCACTGTGCCCACCATCACCGCGCCGCGCCGCGCCGGCGTGTCGAGCAGGCGGCGCAGGAAGCGGTTGAGGCGCGGAAACTGTCCGGCGTCGCCTGCGCGCTGGCCGAATTCCACCCGCGCGCACAGGGTGGGAATCAGCGTGATGGCGACCAGCATGGAGGCGAGGATGGCGCCGGAGATGGCGATGGCGACGTCGGAATAGAGCTGGCCCGCCTCCTCGACGATGAACAGGATGGGCAGGAACACCAGTACCGTGGTCATGGTCGAGGCGAGCACCGCCGGCCACACCTCGCGCACGCCCTGCAGCGCGGATTCGATGCGGTCCAGGCCGCGACGGCGGTAGCGTTCGATGTTCTCCAGCACCACGATGCTGTTGTCTATGGTCATGCCGATGGCAAAGGCCACGCCGGCGAGCGAGATCACGTTGATGGTGCGTCCGCCGGCCAGCAGCGAGATGAAGGCGACCACCGCGCACAGCGGGATGCCGACCACGCCGACCAGGGTGGCGCGGGCCGAGCGCAGGAAGGCGAACATCACCAGCGTGGCGAACACGCCGCCGATGGCGAGGTTGGTCCACACGTTGCGGATGGAGGCTTCGACGTAGCGCACGTCGTCCGAGTTGAGCGCCAGGTTCATGCCGGCGGGGTGGAGGATCTCCGCGTTGATCGCCGCCACCTCGGCGAGCATCGCCCGCTTGATGTCGATGACGTTGGAGCCGGGCTGGCGCCGTACCTGCAGGGACAGCCGCGGGTCGCCGTTGAAGCGGCTGACGAAGCGCGGGCGGGCGTGGCCCTGGCGCACCTGTGCCACGTCGCCCAGGCGCACCACGCTGTCGCCGTCGCGGCGCAGGACGAGGTCGGCCAGGTCGGCCGGGTTCTGGAAGCGCCCCACGGTGCGCAGCAGATAGCGGCGCTTGCCGGCGCTGACCTCGCCGCCGGAGACGTCCTGGTTGCGCGCGCGGATGGCGTCGCGCACGTCGGTCAGGCCCAGGCCGCGCTGGGCCAGCGCCTCGGCGTCGACCAGCACCTGCAGCTGGCGCTCCAGGCCGCCGTTGACGCGTACCTCGGATACCCCGGCGATGCTCTCCATGCGCGGCCGCACGCGGTCCTCGACGAAGTCCCGCATCAGCAGCACGTTGACCCGGCGCGGGTCGCCCTCCAGCGGGGCAAGGCTGAAGTGCATGAAGGCGTTGGCCGAGAACGAACTGGCGACGATGCGCGGCTGGTCGACATTGCGTGGGTAGCCGCTCACCCGGCTGAGCGCGTTGTTCACCTCGATCAGCGCCTGGGTGACATCCACGCCGAAGGGAAACTCCAGCTCGATCTCGGCGAAGCCGTTGCCGGCGGTGGCGGTCATGCGCTGGAGGTTGGGCAGGTTGCGCAGGTAGCGCTCCTGCTCGATCACGATGTCCTTCTCCACGTCCTGCGGCGTGGCGCCCGGCCAGCGCGTCTCCACGCTGACCGTGCGCACTTCCAGGTCGGGGATCATCTGCACCGGGATGCGCGAGGCGGCGACGATGCCGAGCACCAGCACGATGAGCGAGACCACGGCCACCAGGGTGCCATGGCGGATGATGTGGGCGAACATGGCTTCAGCCGCCGGGCGTGCTGACTTCGAGGCCGTCGCGCAGGGCCTCGTTGCCGCGGGTCACGATGCGCTCGCCGCCGTCGAGTCCTTCGGTGACGAAGACCCTGTCGCCGGCCGATCCGCCGACCCGCACGAGCTGCTCGCGCACCCGGTGGCGCCCGTCGTCACCGAGCGCCTCGGCCACCCACACGGTGACGCGGCCGTCGGGGTAGCGGTTGATCGCGTCGCGCACCACCGACAGCGCCTGTCCTTCGCGGATCAGGCGAAGGCTGGCCGACACCGCCATGCCGGGCACGAGCGGCGCGCCTTCCGGCGGCAGGGCGCGCAGCAGGAAGGTGCGCGCCTGTGCGTCGGTGACCGGCAGCCAGGTTTCGATGGCGGCGGACTGCCGCCCGGCGCCCGGCACCTCGATGGCCAGGGTCGTGTCCGCGCCGAGCAGGGCGAAGGCCTGCTGCGGCACCTGGAAGTCCACCAGCAGATCGGCAGTATCCACCAGGGTAAAGACTGCGTCGCCCGGCTCGACCCACTGCCCGGCATCCGCGGCACGTGCGCTGACGACGGCGTCGAAGGGCGCGTGCAGGGCATGGCGGCGCAGGCGGGCGGCCTGCAGGCGCTCGGCCGCGCGGGCGCGCACCAGGGCGGCCTCGGCAATGCCCACCTCGCTGGCCCGGCGCGCCTGCTCGGTGGCCGGGATCACCCGTCCGCCGCCCACGCTGTGGGCCTGCGCCAGCAGGCGCTGGGCCTCGGCCAGGCGCTTCTCCGCTTCACGCACTTCCGCGCTGGTACGGTCGTGCTCCAGGCGCGCAAGCTCGTCATCCAGCCGCAACAGCAGATCGCCGCGCGCCACCCGGCTGCCGACGTCCACCGCGCGCTCGCGCACCAGCCCGCCTATCGACACCGATACGTCGACATTGCGCCGGGCGGTCACCGTGCCGTTCAGGGCGATCTCCTCGACCAGCGGGCCGCGTTCCACTTCTCCCAAGACCACGTGCGGCGACTGCGCGCTGGCGGTTGCGGCGATCAGGGCGAAGGCCCACAAGCTGATGTGCCGGCCGATGGCCAGCGGCCATCGCGCATCCGGTCGCACGGTCATGCATCTCTCCCAGTCTGCCCTGCGGGTGTTATCGAGAATCGTTATTAACATCCGCAGTGAGTACCGGTCAAACGCGGTGGCGCTTTTGCCGGCGGTCTGCGCCTCGAAGACCTGCGGATGTGCTCAGGGTCGGACGGGCACGGCGGTGCCGAGTTCCTGGGCGGTGCCGGCTGCCTGCCGAGGACGAACTGCGTGGGGGAGTGCTGCGGGTGGGCGTTTCGCTGAACAGCCTGCGGTGAGGCCGCCAGCAGAGTTTATTGATTAGTTTGCGCGAACAGTGTGGTTCCCATATCCAAGATTATCTATTTAGTGGTGTTCTATAAGCTGACCTCACTGCCTGATTCGACCCCTGCGGTCGTACCGGGTCCGCCGAATCACGCTTGGAGGACAGCTCATGAACGCACCCGACAGAATCCAGATGCCGATGCCCGAGGCGGCGCAAGTGCGCCAGCCGGGCTACCCGATCGAGCCCTTGTTCGTGAAGCGCTGGTCGCCGCGCGCTTTCGATGCCTCGAGCATGGCGCGGGACGACCTGATGCGCATGCTGGAGGCTGCGCGCTGGGCGGCTTCGGCCTATAACCTTCAGCCCTGGCGATTCGTCTATGCGCTGAGGAGCGATCCGGTTTGGCCGCAGTGGCTGGATCTGCTCGACCCCTTCAATGCCGCCTGGGCCAAGGACGCATCGGCGCTCGTGTTCCTGTTCTCCGACCGCCTCATGCCGGCGCGCGAAGGTAGCGCGCGTCAGCGGTCGAGAAGCCATAGTTTCGATGCCGGGGCGGCGTGGGCGCAGTTGTCGTTGCAGGCGACCGCCATGGGCTATCAGGCGCACGCGATGGGCGGGATCGACGTCGAAGCGGTCCGCCAGGCGCTGGCCGCGCCCGAGCACTTTCATGTCGAGATCGGCATTGCGATCGGCCGCCAGGCGCTGCCGGTGCGCCTGCCCCCGGCGCTGCGCGAGCGCGAGCTGCCCAGTGATCGACTGCCGCTGCCGCAGCTGGCATTCGACACGTCATTTCCGCGCGGCGCTTGAGGGAGGCCGGTCATGCATACGATGTCGGACATCCCGGCCACGGGGCGGTGGACCGCCGTGGCGCAGTCGCCTTCGGCGCTCCTGATCGTCACCGGAACCCTGATCGGCCTGAACTTTCCGCTCGGCAAACTGGGCGGCGAGGCCGGTGTCTCGCCGGCCATGTGGGCCTTGCTGATTTCCTTTGGGGCGGCGGCGGCCCTGCTGCCCGTCATGTGGCTGCGGGGTCACCTGCGCTGGCCATCGCCGCGAATCCTCCGGTACTCGGTGATCTCGTCGCTGGTGTCCTTCGTCGGCCCCAACCTGCTGCTCTTCACCGTGATACCGCACGCAGGTGCCGGCTACACCGGGCTGATGTTTGCGCTCTCACCGGTTGTTACCGTACTGCTCGCCGGCCTGTGCCGCCTGCGCACGCCGGGCGTGCTGGGCTTGCTCGGCATTGCGGTGGGCCTGATTGGCGCGGTGCTGGTCAGTGTCAGCCGGGGTGTCGATCCGGCCGGCCCCCCGGTGCAATGGTTGCTGCTTGCGCTGTTGATCCCGCTCAGCCTGGCCTCCGGGAACGTGTATCGCACGCTGGACTGGCCGCCGGATGCGGCACCGAACGTATTGGCCTTCTGGGGACAGGTTTGCTCAAGCGTGGTGTTCGTGTCTGTACTGATGGCGACCGAAGGACGTATCCCGGTCGCCGACGTGGTGCCGGCCGGGTCTGCCGCCGTTGTTCAGATGGTCGTGGCGGCCATGACTTTTCCGGTGGTCTTTCGTCTCCAGCGGCGCGGCGGGCCGGTGTTGTTCAGCCAGGTCGGGTATGTTGCGGCTGCGGTCGGGCTGATCGTGGCCACGCTCGCGCTTGGCGAGCGCTATGCGCCGCTGACCTGGGTGGGCGCCGGGGTTATCGGTGCGGGCATCGGCATTACGGTGCTGGCGCAATGGAAGGAAGGACGCGTACTCAGGGCTCCCAATACGGTGGGTCCTGGATCTGTTCGGTCATGAATTCGACGAAGGCGCGAATCTTCGGTGACAGGTGCTTGCGTTGCGGGTAGACCGCATATATGGATATCTCCATTGCCGCGTAGTCGGTCAGCACCGCCTTGAGCCGGCCCGCGCGGATGTCGGCGCCAACCACGAAGGTGGGGGTGAGCATGACGCCCGCCCCCTGAAGCACGGCCTCGCGCAAGGCGAGGCTGTTGTTCATGCGCAGCCGGTGGGCGAGGCTCACACGGACTAAACCGCCGTCGGGGGCGGTAAAGCGCCATTCGTCCGGTGAATCGTGGTAGCGGAACACAAGGGCGGCATGGCGGGCCAGGTCCTCCGGGGTCTGCGGAACGCCACGGCGCGCAAAGTAGTCGGGCGTGCCACAGACCACATGCCGGCAGGGGCCAAGGCGACGCGCCACCAGCGACGAATCGGGCAAGTCGCCGATGCGGATGGCCAGGTCGAAGCCTTCTTCCACCAGGTCCACCTTGCGGTCATCGAGCACCATGTCGACCGTCAGTTCCGGATAGCGCAACTGGAAAGCCGACAGTTTCGGCGCGATGTGAAGGATGCCGAACGACATCGGGCTGCTGATGCGCAGTTCGCCCCGCGGCGTGCCCTGCAGACGCGAGACCTCGGCCTCTGCCTCTTCGATCTCCAGCAAGCCACGCTGACTGCGCTCGAAGAATGCGCGCCCGACCTCCGTGAGACTCAGGCGGCGCGTGGTGCGATTGAGCAGGCGCGCGCCGAGACGATCCTCCAAACGGGTGACGTACTTGCTCACCACGGATTTGGACAGGTCGAGCTTGTCGGCGGCGGCGGTAAAACTGCCGCTGTTGACCACCTGAACGAACACGGCGACATCGTTGAGGGCGTCGATGGTGCTCCAGATTGGTGTTTATATGCGAACAATAGTAGTGCTTTTTCTGGAATTGTGACTTCGTGTGAGGGTGACGTGCTCCGGACTTCATAGGTACCTTCTCCCTCACAACGAGTCTTCATGGAGGTCGTGATGGAAACGAAGAAGGCGCAGCCGCGCTTTACCGAAGAGTTCAAGTTCAAAGCGGTCAAGCAGGTGACCGAACGGGGGCATGCGGTCGCTGAAGTGGTGTGTGCCTCGGTGTAAGCGCCCATAGCCTTTACACCGGGATCAAGCGCTATCCTGTTCCTGCACAGCTGCGCGCTCAGTACGACAGCAGGCTGAAAAGATCTGGCGCCTGACAGCCGAACTGCGGCGCGCGGCCTCCGCCCCGCAAGTCGTCAGCTTCCTGGAAACAACGCCCTGTTCGCCTCGACCGTCTGCCGAAACGCGGCAACGATAGGTGAGGTGTCGTCGCGGCGGTAGATGCAGCACAGGTCGACGGAACTGCCCGCGGGGGTGTCGGTGAGCGGTCGGTACACCACGCCGGGCAGTTGCAGGGTGGTCGCCGATTCCGGTACCAGGCAGACACCGAATCCCGCTGCCACCAGCGCGACGCCGGTGACGGCATCGCCGACTTCCTGGGAGATGTGCGGTTCGAAGCCGCTGTCCGTGCACAGCCCGATCACCTTGTCCATGAAGTTGGGCCGTGCGCCGGTGGGGAAGAGCACCATCGGCTGCCCCTCCAGTTCGCGGAAGGGGATGGATTCGCGCTGTGCCAGGGGGTTGCTGGTGGGGACGGCCAGCAGCAGGCGCTCGACCATGACCGGCTGGACGTCGATGTCGTCCTGCGGCGCCAGCATGCGGTTGAAGCCGACCGAGATGCGGCGCTGGCGCAGCGCTTCGATCTGCTCGGCCTTGGTCATCGTGTGCAGCACCACCTTGACCTCCGGGTAGTTGCTGCGGAAGGCGAGCAGCACCTTGGGGATGGCATCGAGGATGGCCGAGCCGAAGATCGCCACATCGAGCCGCCCGAGCTTGCCCTGGCCGGCACGCTGGGTGCGCTCGGTGGCCTGTTCCACCACCGAACGGATATTGCGCGCTTCTTCCAGAAACAGCTGGCCCGCTTCGGTGAGTTCCACGCCGCGCGGCGTGCGGTTGAACAGACGTGCGCCGAGTTCTTCTTCCAGTTGCTGGATCTGGCGGGTGAGCGGGGGTTGCGAGATGTGCAGCCGGGCCGCCGCACGGCCGATGTTCAGCTCCTCGGCGACGGCGATGAAATAGCGCAGATGGCGGAGATCCATGGCGTACTCCTGTGGCGGTGGTTTGCGGTGAAGCATACCTCAAAGGTATCGAGTGGCGTCTTCAATGGTATTGGACGGTAAGGATGCGGCTGGATAAGGTTCGCCCACGCCCCCCGGTCAGTGCGTTGTGCAGGGGGAGACAACAAAACGAAACCGCATCCAGGAATGAGGAGGAAGACATGGATCAAGGATCCCTTTGCCGCGTGGGAGCAGAGGTGCCGAAGCGTTGGCGGCTTGCCGGCGTGCTCGCACTGTCCTGCGTCGGGCTGTCGGCGCCGGGTGTCGCGAGCGCGTTCCAGATCGACACGGACAACCCGGACCTGCGCATCACCTGGGACAACACCTTCAAGTACAGCGCCGCCTGGCGCGTGCGCAAGGTCGACAGCGCCGTGGCCGACAACTCGATCGGTCCGCAGGCGAACACCAACGACGGCGACCTCAACTTTGGCCGCGGGCTGATCTCGAACCGGCTCGACCTGCTGTCCGAACTCGATGTCCGCTACAAGCGTGACTACGGCTTCCGTATCAGCGGGGCGGCGTGGTACGACGACGTCTACAACCGCTCGAACGACAACCCGGGTGCGCTTGGCGGCGCGTTGCTGAACCACCGTTCCACCGACTACGACGAATTCACCCGCGACACCGAGAAGCTGCACGGCCGCAAGGCGGAGTTTCTCGATGCCTTTGTTTACGGCAACTTCGCCCCGGGCGGCAAACGCCTGAACGTGAAGGCAGGCCGCTTCACCCAGCTCTATGGCGAGAGCCTGTTCTTCGGCAGCAACGGTATTGCCGGTGCGCAGACGCCCCTGGACCTTGCGCGCGCACTGTCGGTGCCGAACTCGCAGTTCAAGGAAGTTGCGCGCCCGGTCGGTCAGGTGTCGGCGCAGTTGCAACTCAGCCCGGACGTGACGATCGGCGCGTACTACCAGGTTGAATGGCGCAAGTCCCGTCTGCCGGCAGCCGGCAGCTACTTCAGCTTTGCGGACTTCGTCGATGATGGCGGCGAGACGCTGATTCTCGGACCCGGGGCGGTCGCGTTCCGTGGCAAGGACCTGGAGGCCAAGAACTCCGGTCAGGGTGGTGTTCAGGTTCGCTTCAAGAGCGAGGATGCCGAGTTTGGCCTCTACGCCGCGCAGTACCACGACAAGATGCCGCAGTTCTACGCGCGTCCCGGTGTCAATGTGCGCCCGGGCAGCGTCGGCGACTACGTACAGGTGTTTGCCGAGAACATCCGCACGGTCGGCGCCAGCGTGAGCACGCTGATAGGCGAGACCAACGTGGCGGCCGAACTTTCCTTCCGCGACAACATGCCTTTGGTGGCCAGCGGTAATGCCGTGATCACCGGCGCCTCGTCCGATGGCGACGACAACGCGGCGTTTCCCAAGGGGCGCACGCTGCACCTGAACCTGTCGGCGATCAGTGTGCTTGGTGCCAGTCCGCTGTGGGACGGTGCCTCGTTCATCGGCGAGTTCGCCTACAACCGCCGCCTCAAGGTTACCGACAACCGCGACCAGCTCGACCCGCTGGCGACGCGCGACGCCGGGGCCATCCAGTTTGTGTTCACGCCGGAGTACTTCCAGGTCATGCCGGGTGTCGACCTGCAGGTGCCGATTGGCCTGTCCTACGGCCTGTTCGGGCGCTCTTCGGTCAATGGCGCGCTGTTTCCGGCGCACCACGGCGGCAACTTCAGCATTGGCGTGAAAGCGGACTACCAGAAGACCTGGCAGGCCAGTCTGAACTTCACCCACTACTTTGGCTCGGCCGGGGCGGTGGTCAAGTACGGCACCGCGGTGCCCGAGCTGTCCTACGACAACTTCCACCGCGATCGCGACTTCGTCTCGCTGTCCATCCAGCGCACCTTCTGACGCAGCCGACCGTTCGCGAAAAAGAAAGAGGAGACACCCATGTACAAGCAATCGATTCTGCTGACGGCAATGCTCACCGCGCTTGCCGGCAGTGCCAGTGTTTTCGCCGCCGTGACCGCCGAAGAGGCGGCCGCGCTCAAGACCACGCTCACCCCGCTGGGTGGGGAGCGCGCCGGGAACAAGGACGGCAGCATTCCGGCCTGGGATGGCGGTCTGGTGAAGCCGGTGCAGGGCAAGAAGATGGGCGACATCCCGCTCGAAGTCTTCGCCGGCGACAAAGTGAGCTACCAGGTCACCGCCAAGAACATGGGCGAACATGCCGCCCTGCTGTCCGATGGCACCAAGGCGCTGCTGCAGAAGTACCCGGACAGCTTCCGCCTCGACGTCTATCCGACCCGGCGCACCGGTGCCGCACCGCAGAAGGTTTACGACAACGTGGCGAAGAACGCCACGCGCTGCAAGACGACCGACAACGGCTACTCGCTGGAAGGCTGCATCGGCGGCACGCCTTTCCCGATTCCGAAGAGCGGTGTCGAGGTGATGTGGAACTACCTGCTGCGTACCGAGGCGCCGTCCATCGAGTACCGCTTCAAGAACATCGTGGGCAATGCAGACGGCTCGCACACGCTGGCCACCCGCAACGAAATCGCCTTCCAGTATCCGCCGTACTACGCGGACGCCACCCCTGAGAGCTGGTCCGGCGAGTACGCGATCCTGCGTTTCAACACGCTTGAGCCGCCTTTCAAGGCTGGTGAGTCACTGGTGATCCGCGACAGCATCGACCAGAAGAACGCCCGTCAGGCCTGGCAGTACCTGGTCGGCCAGCGCCGTGTGCGCCGCGCGCCGACGGTGGCCTACGACACGCCGGATTTCGTTGCGTCGGGCGCCAACTACTTTGACGAGGTGCAAGGCCTGTTCGGCTCGCTCGACCGTTACGAGTGGAAGCTGGTCGGCAAGCAGGAAATGCTGGTGCCCTACAACACCAACGGCTTCATTGCTGCCCCGGTCAAGGAGGCGCTTGCTGAGCACCACCTCAACCCGGATCACCTGCGCTGGGAGCGTCACCGCGTGTGGGTCGTCGAGGCCACGGTCGCGTCGGGCAAGCGTCACGCCGTGCCCAAGCGCCGCTATTACGTCGATGAGGACACCTGGCTGGTGGTCCTGATGGACGGCTACGATGCCGAAGGCAAACTGTGGCGCACCACCCAGGTCACGCCCTTTGTCGTGCCCTCGATCCCGGCCACGCTGATCAAGACCGCCACCGTGTTCAACCTGCAGGCGAACACAATGAGTGTGATCCAGGCGCTCAATGAGGAGGACTTCCGCGTCGTGGAGCCCAAGCCGGAGACCTACTTCACCGGCGACGCGGTCGCCGCCGAAGCCTCCCGTTAAGCCGCCACCGGCATCCTCTGTTCCCGCTACCGCGCCGGCTTGCAGTACAGCCGGTGCGGCGGGTGGATTCGCGAGTCAAGACGATGGTCATTACAGTTTCCGGCGCGCGGCGGCTCTTCCGGCTCTCCGCGGTTGCTCTCCTCTCCTGCTGTCTCGGCAGCGCCGTCGCGCAGGCCGGAACCCGTCAGGTACCTGATCTTCTCGATTTGCCCGCACGTGTCGATGCGCGGGCGCAGCATGGACTGCAGCTTGCCGTGGCACGGGCCGGCGACCGCCTGGTCGCGGTCGGTGTGCGAGGCAATGTCGTGCTTTCCGACGATGCCGGGCGCAGCTGGCGTCAGGCGCGTTCGGTGCCGGTCAGCGTCGCGCTGACCAGCGTGCACTTCGTATCGGCCAGCGAAGGCTGGGCGGCCGGACACGGGGGCATCGTGCTGCACAGCGCCGATGGCGGCGAAACCTGGAGCCGCCAGCTCGACGGCCGCCAGGCCGCCGCCCTGGTGCTGGACGAAGCGCGTGCCCGGCTCGCTGCCGGTGAAGAGCGTGCGGCGCGGGCGGTGCGCGACGCCGAGCGCATGGTGGAGGAGGGGCCGGACAAGCCGCTGCTCGGCGTGTATTTCGTCGATACGCAACGCGGCTACGTGGTTGGCGCCTACGGTCTGGCCTTTACCACTGCAGACGGCGGCAAGAGCTGGCAGTCGATTACCGGCCTCATCCCGAACCCGCGTGGCAAGCATCTTTACCAAGTGCAGGTCGAGGGCGACGATGTGCTGATCGCCGGCGAGCAGGGCGCGCTGTTCCGCTCCACCGACGGCGGGACACAGTTCGCCGCACTGCAGACGCCGTATGCCGGCACCTTCTTCGGCGCGGTGATGGTCGATCACGAGCGTTTGCTGGCCTTCGGCTTGCGCGGCAACGCCTGGCTGAGCGAGGACGCCGGCCTGAGCTGGAACCAGGTGCCGATTGACCAGGACATCACCCTGACCACCGGCGCCCGCCTGCCCGACGGCAGCGTGGTTCTCGCCGACGAGAGCGGCCGTCTGCTGCGCAGCACCGACGGTGCGCGCAGCTTCCGCGCCCTGCCGCTGCCTGCGGCCACCGGCCTGACCGGCTTTGTGCCGGCCGCCGACGGCGCGCTGGTGGTGGCCGGGGCGCGCGGTCTGGCGCGCGTCGAGCAAAACCGGATTCTTGCGGAAGCCAAGCAATGAGCCTAGCCCATACCCTTCCCGCCGCGCCGGTCTTCGTGCGCGAGTTGCAGGACTTCGACCCCCGATCGGGATCGCTGCTCGAGCGCCTGCTGTTCAACAACCGCGCCGTGGTGCTCATCTTCTGCGTGCTGGCCACCGTGCTGCTGGGCTACCAGGCGCTCGGACTGCGGCTGAATGCCGCGTTCGAGAAGATGATCCCGACCGGGCATCCCTACATCGTCAACTTCCTTGAGCATCGCAGCCAGCTTGCCGGCATGGGCAACAGTTTGCGCATTGCGGTCGAGGCGACCGATGGCGACATCTTCGATGCGGACTACCTCGACACGGTGCGCAAGCTCAGTGACGAGCTCTTCCTGATGCCCGGCGTCGACCGCCCCTACATGAAGTCGCTGTGGGCGCCCGCGGTGCGCTGGACCGGCGTCACCGAAGAAGGCCTCGACGGTGGGCCGGTGATCCCCGACGACTATGACGGCTCGCCGGAAAGCCTAGAGCAGGTGCGCCTGAACGTGGAGCGTTCCGGTGAAATCGGCCAACTGGTCGCTGCCAACTTCAAGTCCAGCATCGTGCTGGTGCCGCTGCAGGACCGCATCGCCGACACCGGCGAGCGCATTGACTACCACGCGCTGTCCATGCGCCTGGAAGAGCTGCGCGCCAGGTACGAGTCCGAAGGTATCCGCATTCACATCACCGGCTTTGCCAAAGTGGTCGGCGACCTGATCGACGGCCTGCAGCAGGTGATGGTGTTCTTCGCCGCCGCGATCGCCATCTGCACCGGCGTGCTGTTCTGGTACACCCGCTGCCTGCGCAGCACGCTGCTGGTGATGCTGTGTTCGCTGACTGCGGTGGTGTGGCTGTTCGGGCTGTTGCCCACGCTCGGCTACGAGCTTGATCCCTATTCGATCCTGGTGCCCTTCGTGGTGTTCGCCATCGGCATGAGCCACGGTGCGCAGAAGATGAACGGCATCATGCAGGACATCGGCCGCGGCACCCACCGGCTGGTGGCGGCGCGCTATACCTTCCGCCGTCTGTTCCTCACCGGCATGATTGCGCTGATCACCGATGCGGTCGGCTTCGCGGTGCTGATGGTGATCGACATTCCGGTCATCCAGGATCTCGCCGTCACCGCCAGCATTGGCGTCGCGGTGCTGATCTTCACCAACCTGATCGTGCTGCCGGTGCTGCTCTCCTACACCGGGGTGAGCGAGGCCGCCGCGCGCCGCAGCCATGAAGCGGAGCGACTGGAGCGGGGCGACACCGAGCACCGGCGCCACCCCTTCTGGGCCTTCCTCGATCTCTTCACCCAGCGCAAATGGGCCACCATCGGCGTTGCCGTGGGTGTGGCGCTCGGCGCGCTGGGCGTGGTCGGAGGCGCACAACTGCGCATCGGCGACACCGACCCCGGTGCGCCCGAGCTGCGTCCGGACTCGCGCTACAACCGCGACAACGCCTTCATCGGCGCCAACTACGCGGCCAGCAGCGATGTGTTCATCGTCATGGTGAAGACGCCGCAGTACGCCTGCGGGCAGTACGACACGCTGATGGCGGTCGATGCGCTCGAACGCGAATTGCAGCAACTGCCGGGCGTGGAAGGCACGAGCTCGCTGGCAGGGCTGGCCAAGGTCGCCAACGCGGGCATGAACGAAGGTAGCCTGAAGTGGTTCGAGATTCCGCGCTCGCAGGACATGCTGAACGCGATCATCACCCGCGCCCCGCGCGAGATGTTCAACCAGGACTGCAACCTGCTGACGGTGTACGCCTACCTGAAGGACCACAAGGCCGACACCCTGGCCAGCGTGGTTGCCACGGTCGAGGCGTTTGCGGCGCAGTACGGTACGGATGACGTGCGCTTCCTCAACGCGGCGGGCAATGCCGGCATCGAGGCGGCGACCAACATCGTCGTCGAGCGCGCCAACACGCAGATGCTTATCTTCGTGTATGCCGCGGTGATCATCCTGGCCTTCGTCAGTTTCCGCTCCTGGCGTGCGGTGGTGTGCGCGGTGGTGCCGCTGATGATCACCTCGGTGCTGTGCCAGGCGCTGATGGTGTGGCTCAACATCGGCGTCAAGGTGGCGACGCTGCCGGTGATCGCGCTCGGCGTGGGCATCGGCGTCGATTACGCGCTGTACGTGATGACCGTGGTGCTCGCACGCATGAAGGACGGCATGAGCCTGTCCGAGGCCTACTACAAGGCGCTGATCTTCACCGGCAAGGTCGTCGTGCTAACCGGCATCACGCTGGGCATCGCGGTGTCCACCTGGGCGTGGTCGCCGATCAAGTTCCAGGCCGACATGGGCATCCTGCTCGCGTTCATGTTCGTCTGGAACATGCTGGGTGCGCTCATCCTGCTGCCGGCCCTCAGCCACTTCCTGCTGCGGCCCACACGTGCCGCCGCGCTCTGAATCGGGGAACAGGACATGTACCGACATTTGCTGGTGCCGCTGGACGGCTCGGAGCTTGCCACGACCCTGGTGAGCGGCGCGCTGGAACTGGCCTGCGTGTGCGGGGCGCGCATCACCTTCTTCACCATGCGCGACGACTACGGTGCGAGCGACGAGGGCGCGCTGGTTCGCGCCATGGCGCCCGACACATTCAACGAGGTGGCCGCTGGACACGCCAACGCGATCATCGCCAAGGCGATCGCGGCGGCTGAGTCTTACGGCGTGCAGTGCGACGGGCTGGTGCGCACCGGCAGTCGCCCGTATGAGCTGATCGTCCAGGTGGCGCGCGAGCGAAGCTGCGACCTGATCTACATGGGGTCGCACGGTCGCCGCGGGCTGCGTGCCCTCCTGCCCGGCTCGCAGACGCAAAAGGTGATCGCGCATGCGAGTGTTCCGGTACTGGTGGCGACCGTCGAGACCAACAGCGTGGGCAATGCCTGCGATGCAGCGATCGCGATCATTCTTGACGAGCACCGTGCGATCGCAGCCGTTTGCAACGGGCTGCGCGGCATGGCCACGCAACTGCGCACCGGTGCTGCGGTTGATCTCGCCTTCCTCGATGCGATGCTGCACTACCTGCGGAACTTTTCGGACGAACTGCATCATCCGAAGGAGGAGCAGTACCTGTTCGCCCGTCTCGCAGGGCGGAGCGTGGAGCTAGACGACGTGCTGGCCGTACTGGCACGCGAACACAGTGACGGCGCGGCTCAGCTCGCGCAGTTGGAGGAGCGCGTCGGACAGTGCCGCGGCGATGCTACCCGCAGGGCTGCGCAGGCACTCGCAGCGGACCTCGATGACTTCGTCGACGCACAATGGCGCCACCTCAGCGCCGAGGAAAAGATCGTGCTACCTGCCGCGCGGCGTCAGCTCAACGAAGTGGATTGGCAGCAGATCGGCGACGCATTCCGTCTCAATGGAGAGCTCTCGCTCGGCGGCGAGCGAGGTGTCGCCTTCGAGCGCCTGTTTGCCCGGTTGATGAACCAGGCGGCCGACGCGGCTTCCTGCTGACTGATGCGTCGGAGCATGGCGATGCGCCGGTGGACGAGTGGCAGGCTTGCTGTGCCGCTGGCCGTGGCGACGACTTCCGTGGCTGCCGCGCAGGCAGGTGCCGCAAGCGGGCCCGAGCGATGGGTGTGGGGGACGCTCGCTGTGCTGGTAGCGATACTTGCACTATGGCGGGCCTCCTGCGAGGAGCGGGCGGTCGCCGTCGCCATCGAGCGCATTCGAGCACAACTCGACGACCATGTGCAGGTTGGAGGTGGCGTAACAGCGTCAATTGCGCGGCTCGAAACCGTGCTGGCGGAGAAGGTCGCATGCGCCGAACGGATGAGCATATTGGCACGCGAGCTGACCGTTGCCACCGGCAGCCTCGTGTCGAGTTTTACCGACATCGTCGCCGCGGCTGATCGTCAGTCGCTCCTCGTCGGGCAGGCGACGGACGAGGTAAAGGCGATGGCCGTGCGCGCCCAGGGGACGTCGGCGCAGGCACAGGGCCTCGCCGCGTCATCCGCTGCGGCAAGCGAGCGCGCCGCTGACGGCGGCACGCAAGTGCATTTCATATCGGGAGTGATGCACGAACTCGCGAGCGCGGTAGCGGCGGCGGGCACGGAGTTCGACCACGTGAGGGCGCAGGTGTCGCGCATAGGCGAAATCGTGGCGATCATCCGCGAAATCGCCGGACAGACCAATCTGCTGGCCCTCAACGCCGCGATCGAGGCTGCCCGAGCCGGTGAGCAGGGGCGCGGGTTTGCCGTGGTGGCCGACGAGGTGCGCAAGCTCGCCGAGCGCACCGGCGCGGCTACCTTGAGCGTGGGTGAGATCATCGGCGCGATCGGTGAAGGCATTGATCGGCTGCATCACGGGATTGCGGCAGCCGGTGCGGGCACTCAGGACGGTGTCGCCCGAGCGACCGATGCGACGCGTGTGCTCGACGATGTTGCAGATGCCGCGAAAGAGACGGCAGTGGCGGTGCGGCGGATCGCCGAGACCGCGAGTACCGAGGCGCAAAGCGCGGGACGATTCGTCGAGGACACCGGCGGTATCGCGCAACTTGCCGGCGAACTCGACGAGCGAGTGAACCTTTGCAACGGCGGGCTGCGTGAGCTGATGATGGGCTTGGTAGACCTGAAGTGCCTTGCGAGCACGCTCGACGTGGGACGCGACGCCATGGCCGCGATGCTCGACGCCATCGAGGAGACTCGCGCGCACAACATCCTTGTGCTCAACGCACGCGAGTCGGCGCAGGCGATCCCGCACATGGAGCGCATCGCGGCTCTCGACCTGGAGGTCGATGGGCATCTCGACTGTGTACAGGCCTCCGCGGAAGTCGCGCAAGAGCTTCGGGAGCTAAGGCGTGCGCTTGCGGAATACCGTCGAGCGCGCGACGAACTGCTTGGCGCTGTGCGTGGCGGTACGCTGGAGTCGGTGCGCGAAAGCGGCTCGGCTCGCGTTAGACTGGCTTACCGCGCGCTGAAGGAGGCCTATGCGGCGCTCGCTTCGCGAGCCGCGGCTGCGGCAGCGCAGAAAGGCGCGCGGTCGCCGATCGACAAAGACAAGCAGAACCGGACGCGAGTTGCGGCATTGAACATGCCTCGCCAGTGATCCGGGCGGGAGCGAGACGGATGGCAGGGGATGGACTGATCGAGCGCTTCAACCTGCGCTCGCGCTTGCGTTTCAATATCGACGCAGGGCAGATCTGGCTTGACGAGAGCCGCATGTTGCTGATGCATGCGAAGGCAGTCGGCGCGTTGCGCAGTGAGCTCTTCGACACGCTCGGGCCTCGGCGCGCGCAGGGTCTGCTGCTGCGCATGGGTTTTGCGTCCGGCCAGCAGGATGCCGACCTTGCCGCCAAACTCTATGGAGAGGGTGACAACTACGACGTGTTTCGCATCGGCCCGGAGCTGCACGCCTTCGAGGGTTTGGTGAAGGCGACGATCACCGAGGCGGACATAGACTGGGAAAAGGGGATCTTCATCGGCGAAGTCGACTGGGAGGGGTCCTGGGAGGCAGAGGCGCATACGCAGCGTTTCGGCGTCGGTGACGACACCGCTTGCTGGAGTTTGGTGGGCTACGCGTCGGGCTACGCCACACGCTTCTTCAAGCGTCTGATCGTTTTCCGCGAGACGCATTGCGTGTCGCGCGGCGATGAACGCTGCCACATCGTCGGCAAGCCAGCGGAGGCTTGGGGCGACGATCCATATCTTGCCTACTTCAAGCCGGAGAACATCGACGGCCAGATGCGCGAGATGGAAGAGGAACTCCTGCGTCTGCGCGGGCGTCTGCGCGATGAGCTATGCCCAGGCAAGCTGGTCGGCAATTCGCAGGGCTTCCGCGCTGCGTTCGCCCTGCTTTCCAAGGCGGCGGCCAGCCCCATCAACGTGTTGCTGCTCGGCGAGACAGGGGTCGGAAAGGAGGTTTTTGCGCGTTGGTTGCACGAGAATGGGGACCGACGCGAGCAGCCTTTCGTCGCAGTGAACTGCGGGGCGATTCCGCATGAGTTGATCGAATCGGAACTGTTCGGTGTGCAGAAGGGCGCCTACACTGGTGCGCAGCAGTCGCGCCCAGGGCGCTTCGAGCGCGCCGACGGCGGCACGCTCTTCCTTGACGAGGTCGGCGACCTGTCGCCATCCGCGCAGGTGAAGCTGCTGCGGGTGCTGCAGACCGGAGAACTCGAGCGGCTCGGCGATGAGCGCACGCGGCGGGTGAACGTGCGGCTGGTGGCTGCCACCAACGTGAACCTGCAGAAGGCCATCGCCGAAGGCAGTTTTCGCGCCGACCTCTACTACCGGCTGGCGACCTACCCGGTTGTGATTCCGCCGCTGCGTGAGCGCAAGAGCGACATTCCGCTGCTCGTCGCGGCGCTGATCGAGAAGTGTGCGCCAAGCTACCACAAGACCATCAAGGGACTGACAGATCGGGCGCTGCAGGCGCTGATGTCCTACGACTGGCCGGGCAACGTACGTGAACTCGAAAACCTGATCGAGCGCGGTGTGCTGCTCGCGCCAGCGGACGGACTGATCGAGGTCGAGCACCTGTTCGCGGGCGGTGTGGCAGCGCCGCCCGAGGAGGTGCAGATTGATCGCTCCGGCACTGTGTGCAGCGCAGACGAGACGCGGCGTGAGCGCCTGTGTGAGGCCTTGTTGGACGAAGGTTTCGACCTGCATGCCCACGAGGCCCGCCTGCTCGAGCTTGCCGTACGGCGTGCCGGTGGCAACCTCACGCACGCCGCCCGCCTGCTGGGCATCTCACGTCGCCAACTGGCCTACCGCCTCAAGCAGGGTACGTCCGACACTAGCTCTGACTAGGGCGTACAGGGCGCGCGCACGGTATCCGCTCGGATACCGCGCGAACGATTGTCCAGTATCGCTTTTCCCGTTCCACATCCACCGTTGCGAGGACGCCCCTGCGCTTGACCCGTAGGGCGATCCGCGAAGGGCTGCCTGCGCTCGTTGTTCAGTTGCCCCGGATTGCTGCATTGCAGCTTGACCAATTTGTAAGCCAGACAGGGTCGATGGACCAAAACGTCATCCAGGGGCGTAGTACAAGATGGTGGGGGAAATCATTCAAGTAATTGAAAGTTAAAGAATGTTATGAACTGGCACGGTCTCTGCAATAAGTAAAATTGAATCGAGAAGAAAAAATGTTGATGCGCAGGCTGGACGAGCATCGACGGCGATTCATCCACGAACGTGAGGAGACCAAGACAATGGCCATGACAGGTGTGCTTCGACCGGGTCACGCGCAAGTGCGTGTGCTCAATCTTGAAGAGAGCGTGCGTTTCTATCGCGACGTGCTCGGGCTGGTGGAGACAGGGCGCGATGCGCAGGGGCGTGTGTACTTCAAGTGCTGGGACGAGCGCGATCACAACAGTTACATCATTCGCGAAGCGGATAGCGCCGGGCTCGACTTCTTCGGCTTCAAGGTGCTCGATACCGCAACCCTTGATCGTCTGGAGGCCGACCTTCGCGCCTACGGGCTTGCCACGACCCGCATTCCGGCCGGCGACCTGCTGGAGACGGGCGAGCGTGTGCGCTTCGAGCTGCCCTCCGGTCACCTGATCGAGCTGTACGCCGAGAAGACCGCAGTCGGCAACGGGATTGACGAGGTCAATCCGGCGCCGTGGTCGCAACAGCGCGAGCATGGCATCGCTCCGGTGCGTCTGGACCATGCGCTGCTCTACGGCCCGAACGTGGCGGAAGTGCAGAAGATCTTCGTCGATGTGCTGGGCTTCTACCTCGTCGAGCGCGTGCTGACGCCGGACGGGGAGGGCAACGCGGCGATCTGGTTGTCGTGTTCGCACAAGGTGCACGACATCGCCTTCGCCGAGTATCCCGAGAAGGGCAAGCTGCACCACTGCTCCTTCATGATGGAAACCTGGGAGCAGGTGCTGCGCGCCGGCGACATCATGTCGATGAACAAAGTCGCGGTCGACATCGGCCCCACCCGTCATGGCGTGACCCGCGGCTGCACGATCTACGCCTGGGACCCTTCCGGCAACCGCTTCGAGACCTTCATGGGCGGCTATCAACCCTACCCCGACTACAAGCCGCTGACCTGGACCTTCGACAACTTCGGCCAGGGGCTCGACTACCCGCAGCGCAAGCTGCACGAGACCTTCCTCACGGTTGTGACCTGAGGGTCTCGCCATGGAACTGAGTCCCGCGGCTCCCGCCGGCTTCGATCTTAGCCGCCGCTTTGTCCGCGTCACCGGCACACGTCCGAACGGCTTCGTCGAATTCGAGTTTGCGATCGGCGAGCCCGAGCTCTTCGTCGAGATGATCCTCGGCAAGGAAGCTTTCGAGGAGTTCTGCACGGCGAACGCCGTGACGATGCTGGACCCCGACGGGAGCACGGTCGTGGGTGGTGCCGACGAGGACTGGAACTGGCGTCTCGCCGACGCCACCCGCACCCGTTTCCGCTGATACCCAAGCCGGCCTTGTCGCCGGTTCCCCCGAATCCGCGTGCCGCAATAGCGGCACGCCAGGAGAACTGCCATGCAGATCGACTTACGCACGGTCACCATCGACCCGCAGCGCAACACTTTCGACCACCTTGCCCGGCGCTTCGGCGACAAGCCCGCCTCGCGCTACCAGGAGGGTAGCTACGACATCCAGGCTGCTGAAAACCTGCATTACCGCCCCACCTGGGATCCGGAGCAGGCGCTCTACGACACCTCAATCACCCGCATCGTGCTGCAGGACTGGTACGTCCTCAAGGATCCGCGCCAGTACTACTACAGCACCTACACCCTGGCCCGCGCCCGCCAGCAGGAAACCGCGGAGGCGAACTTCGGCTTCGTCGAATCGCGCGGCCTGGGCGACGCGATGGCGGAAGAGCTGCGCGACGCTGCCCTGCGCGTGTTGGTGCCGCTGCGCCACGCCGCCTGGGGGGCGAACCAGAACAACGCCTTCATCTGCGGCTACGGCTACGGCACCGCCTTCACCCAGCCGTGCATGTACCACGCCATGGACAACCTGGGCATCGCCCAGTACCTCTCGCGCCTCGGCCTGCTGCTGGGTGACACGGAAGCGCTGGATGCGGCGAAGCAGGCATGGACCGAGGACCGCTCCTGGCAACCGCTGCGCCGCTACGTCGAGGACAGCATGGCGCTGCGCGATCCCTTCGAGCTCTTCGTTGCGCAGAACCTCGTGCTTGACGGCCTGCTGTACCCGCTGGTCTATGGCCGCATCGTAGATGACGAGTTGTCGCCGCGTGGCGCCAGTGCGGTGGCGATGCTGACCCAGTTCATGAGCGACTGGTTCGACGAGACGCGCAAGTGGGTCGATTCGGTCGTCAAGACTGCCGCCGCCGAGTCGGACGGCAACCGTGCGGTGCTCGCCGAGTGGATTCACGACTGGCGCGAGCGTGCCGCCGCCGCCCTGCTGCCGATCGTCGAGCTCGCCCTCGGTGCACGGGCGGACGAAGCCGTTGCCGAACAACTCACCGCCTTCGACGCCCGGGTCGCCAAGACCGGCGTCACCCTCTGAGGAGCCCTCGATGTCCACCGTATTCATTGCGCTGCAGGCCAACGAAGACACACGCCCGATCATCGATGCGATCGCGCTCGACAACCCGGGCGCGGTGGTGAACCGCCAGCCGGCGATGGTCAAGATCGACGCGCCCAACCGTCTGGTGATCCGCCGCGAGACGATAGAGGAGCAGGTCGGCCGCGCCTTCGATCTGCAGGAACTGCAGGTCAACCTGATCACGCTGTCGGGCAACGTCGACGAGGACGAAGACGAACTGACCCTGACCTGGCACAGCTAAAAGACAGAACGAGGAGACCGCATCATGGACATGAAGGTGCAGAAGAAGAAGCTTGGCATGAAGGAGCGCTACCGCGCGCTGACCCGCGACCTGGGCTGGGAGCCGAGCTATCGCACGAAGGATGAGCTCTACCCCTACGTGAAGTACGAGGGCATCCGCATCCACGACTGGGAGAAGTGGGAAGACCCCTTCCGCCTGACGATGGACGCGTACTGGAAGTACCAGGCGGAGAAGGAGCGCAAGTTCTACGCGATCATCGACGCACACGCGCAGAACAACGGACATCTCCACATCACCGACGCCCGTTACCTCTCCGCGCTGAAGATCTTCCTGCAGGCGATCAGCCCGGGCGAGTACTGCGCGCACAAGGGTTTTGCCCGCGTGGGCCGCGAGTTTGCCGGGGTCGGCACCCAGGTGGCGTGCCAGATGCAGGCCATCGACGAGATCCGCCACGCGCAGACGCAGATCCACGCGATGTCGAACTACAACCGTTACTACGACGGTTTCCACGCCTTTGCCGATGCGCGTGACCGCATCTGGTACACCTCGGTGGCGCGTTCCTTCTTTGACGATGCGATGTCGGCCGGGCCGTTCGAGTTCATGATCGCCATCGGCTTCAGCTTCGAGTACGTGCTGACCAACCTGCTCTTCGTGCCCTTCATGTCGGGCGCCGCCTACAACGGCGACATGGCCACCGTGACCTTCGGCTTCTCGGCGCAGTCCGACGAGGCCCGCCACATGACCCTGGGTCTGGAGTGCATCAAGTTCATGCTGGAGCAGGACCCGGAAAACCTGCCCATCGTGCAGGCCTGGATCGACAAGTGGTTCTGGCGCGGCTTCCGCGTGCTCGGCCTGGTCAGCACGATGATGGACTACATGCTGCCCAAGCGCGTGATGTCCTGGCGCGAGGCTTTCGAGATCTACGGCATCGAGAACGGCGGCGCGCTGTTCCGCGATCTGGCGCGCTACGGCATCCGCCCGCCAAAGGGCTGGGAAGACGCCGGCAAGGCCATCGACCACATGTCGCACCAGCTCATGCTGGGCCTCTACCAGTGGAGCTTCGGCACCGCCTTCCACAGCTGGATTCCGTCCGACGAGGACATGGACTGGTTGTCGGCGAAGTATCCGACCACCTTCGACAAGTACTACCGCCCGCGCTGGAACCACATCAAGAAGCTCGCGGCCGAGGGCAAGCAGTACAAGAACTTCGGCCTCGCCAAGCTGTGCCAGTGCTGCCAGCTGCCGACCGTGTTCACGGAGCCGGACGACCCCACGCTGATCTGCCACCGCGAGACGGTCTACAAGGGCGAGACCTACCACTTCTGTTCTGATGGCTGCCAAAGCGTGTTCGAGGACGAACCGGAGAAGTACATCCAGGCCTGGCTGCCGATGCCGGCGCTGTTCCGCGAGCAGCAGGGCGACATTGCCGCGTGGATGGACTGGGTCAGCCTGCGCGACGGCTTCGACAACGGCGACTACGACGGCTCGCGCGACCAGAAGCACTTCAAAGAGTGGCGCGAGATCGCTACCTCCAACCGCTAAGTACCAGGCGGGCACGCCGCGCGGGAGCGGCGGCCCGACCTCTTCAATGAGGAGACATGAACATGGCAGTCAAGTCCATCAAGGAATACATTGGCGAGCCGCGCGACAGCGTTGGTCATTTTCACGGCAACCAACTGCTCTTCGTCAGCTGGGACCGTCACCTGCTGTTCGCCGCGCCCTTCCTGCTTTATGTGAATCCTGAAACGCGCTTCGGCGACGTGGTGTCCGGCCCGCTGACCGCGCTGCTGCAGCCCGACCCCGATGCCGCCGCCATCGACTGGAACCGCGTCGAGTGGCTGAAGGCCAACCAACCGTGGACGCCGGATTTCGAGCGCACGCTGGCCGAGAACGGCATCAGCCACAAGGACCAGCTGCGCTTCCGCACCCCCGGCCCCAATAGCCTGCTCAACCCGGCCTGACGGAGGCGGCGATGAGCTACGAGCTGACGATCGAGCCGCTGGGACACACGATCCCCATCGAAGACGGCCAGACCATCCTCGACGCTGCACTGCGTGCCGGCGTCTACCTGCCGCATGCCTGCTGTCACGGTCTGTGCGCGACCTGTAAGATCCAGGTCACCGACGGCGAGATCGAGCATGGCGAGGCATCGAGCTTCGCGCTGATGGATTTCGAGCGTGAGGAAGGCAAGTGCCTGGCGTGCTGCGCCACCGCGCAGGGCGACATCACCATCGAAGCCGACATCGAGGAAGACCCGGACGCCGAAAACCTGCCGGTGCGCGACTTTGACGTCACGGTGAGCCGCATCGAAAACCTGACGCCGACCATCAAGGGCGTGTGGCTGAAGCTGGATGCGGCCGAGGGCATGCGCTTTCAGGCCGGGCAGTATGTGAACCTGGCCTTCCCGGGCGGGATCGGCAGCCGGGCGTTTTCGATTGCCGGCCCGCCGTCGGTCGCCGGCGAGGTGGAGCTCAACATCCGCCTGGTGCCTGGCGGAGAAGCTACCGGCTACGTTCACAACACGCTCAAGGTCGGTGAGCGTCTGCGCCTGAGCGGTCCCTACGGACGCTTCTTCGTGAAGAAATCGGCCAAGGTGCCGGTGATTTTCGTGGGCGGCGGCTCGGGGCTGTCCAGCCCGCGTTCGATGATCCTCGACCTGCTGGAAGAGGGCTTCACACTGCCGATCACGCTGGTTTACGGTCAGCGCACGCGCGAGGAGCTTTACTACCACGACGAGTTTCTCGCGCTCGCCGAGAAGCACTCGAACTTCCGTTATGTGCCGGCGCTCTCGCACGAACCCGCCGAGTCGGACTGGCAGGGCTTCCGTGGCTTTGTGCACGATGCCGCCAAGGCCGCCTTCGACAACGACTTCCGCGGTCACAAGGCTTATTTGTGCGGCCCGCCGCTGATGATCGAGGCCTGCATCACCACCCTGATGCAGGGGCGGCTGTTCGAGCGCGACATCTACACCGAGAAGTTCATCTCCGCGGCCGACGCCCAGCAGGTGCGTAGCCCGCTGTTCAAGGCTATTTGAAGTACCACGGCAGCGTTCGGGCCCGGTGGCCCGGCGCCGCCCTTCGGCTATGTCTATGTCGATACTGAAAAGGTATCGAATCCGCGATAACAAAGTATTAGACGGTATTCCGGTGCTTTCCTAGACTCGTCTTCACCAGCATTGGCGCCGGTCCGCCGGCGTGATCGAAGGAAAGCCCATCGGCGTGGCTCCCAAGCCCGACCGATACAACAACAGGCGAGGAGACCATGCGTCTTATTGAGAATTTCATCGGCGGCGAATACGTCGCCGCGGCCAGCGGGCGGCGCTTCGACAAGCGTTCGCCGCTGGATAACCGGATCATTGCCTCGATCAGCGAGGCGGGCCGGCCGGAAGTGGATGCTGCGGTGCAGGCGGCGCGTGCCGCCTTGCGTGGCGAGTGGGGCGGGCTGACCACCGACCAGCGCGTGGAGCTGCTCTACGGCGTCGCCAACGAGATCACCCGCCGCTTCGAGGACTTCGTCGAAGCGGAGATGGCCGACACCGGCCAGCCCTCGCACGTGATGCGGCATGTGTTCATCCCGCGCGGCGCGGCCAACTTCAAGGTCTTCGCAGACGTGGTCAAGAACGTGCCCACCGAGGCCTTCCAGATGGCCACGCCGGACGGCGCCGGGGCGCTGAACTACGGCATCCGCGTGCCCAAGGGGGTGATCGGCGTGATCTGCCCGTGGAACGCGCCTTTCCTGCTGATGACCTGGAAGCTTGGCCCCGCCCTGGCCTGTGGCAACACCGTGGTGGTGAAGCCTTCCGAAGAAACCCCCAACACCGCCGCGCTGCTGGGCGAGGTGATGAACGCGGTGGGCGTGCCCAAGGGCGTGTACAACGTGGTCAACGGCTTCGGGCCGGACTCCGCGGGCGCCTACCTGACCGAGCATCCGGGTGTGGATGCGATCACCTTCACCGGCGAGACGCGCACCGGCGCGGCGATCATGAAGGCGGCCTCCGACGGCATGCGCGACGTGTCCTTCGAACTCGGCGGCAAGAACGCGGGCATCGTGTTTGCCGATGCCGACTTCGACAAGGCGGTCGACGGCATCTTCCGCTCCGCCTTCCTCAACACCGGGCAGGTCTGCCTGGGCACCGAGCGGGTGTATGTGGAACGGCCGATCTTCGAGCGCTTCGTCGCTGCGCTGAAGGCCAAGGCCGAGGCGGTGAAGTACGGCCGTCCGGAAGATCACGACAGCAACTACGGCCCGCTGATCAGCCAGGAACACAAGCAGAAGGTGCTCTCCTACTACGCCAAGGCGGTGGAAGAGGGCGCCACGCTGGTGACCGGGGGCGGCGTGCCCGACATGCCGGGCGAGCTGGCCGAGGGCGCCTGGGTGCAGCCCACCATCTGGACCGGCCTGCCGGAAACCGCCGCCGTGGTGCGCGAGGAAATTTTCGGCCCGTGCTGCCACATCCGGCCCTTCGATAGCGAGGACGAAGTGGCGAATCTCGCCAACGACACCGACTACGGCCTTTCCACCACGATCTGGACCACCAACCTGGCCCGCGCCCACCGCATGGCGGCGCGCATCGAGGTCGGCATCACCTGGATCAACAGCTGGTTCCTGCGCGACCTGCGCACGGCTTTCGGCGGTTCCAAGCAGTCGGGCATCGGGCGCGAGGGCGGCGTGCATTCGCTCGAGTTCTACACCGAAACCCGCAACATCTGCGTGAAGCTGTGAGGGCGGCCATGGACGACAACAAGATCCGTCAGTACGGCGACGAGCTCTACGACGCCTGGCGCGAGCGCCGCATGCTTGCCCCCCTGCGCGAGCGCGAACCCGAGATCACCATCGAAGACGCCTACCGCATCCAGCAGCGCTTCGTCGCGCGCCGGGTGGAGGCGGGCGAGCGCATCGTCGGCAAGAAGATCGGCGCCACCAGCAAGCCGGTGCAGGACTTCCTCGGTGTGTATCAGCCCGACTTCGGCATGCTCACCTCCGGCATGGTGTACCAGGAAGGCGACACCATCGACCTGGGCACGCTGATCCAGCCCAAGGCCGAGGCGGAACTCGCCTTCGTGCTCAAGGAAGACCTCAAGGGGCCGGGCGTGACCGCGATGGACGTGATCCGCGCCACCGACTACGTGCTGCCCTGCTTCGAGATCGTCGATTCGCGCATCCGCGACTGGCAGATCAAGATCCAGGACACCGTCGCCGACAACGCCTCCTGCGGCGTGTATGTGCTCGGCAAGACCAAGGGCGACCCGCGCGCGCTGGATATCACCCTGGCCGGCATGGTGCTGGAAAAGAACGGCGAGCTGTTCTCCACCGGCGTCGGCGCCGCGGTGCAGGGTTCGCCCGCCAACGCGGTGGCCTGGCTGGCCAATACGCTGGGCGAACTGGGCATTCCGTTCCGCGCCGGCGAGGTGATTCTGTCCGGTTCGCAATCGGCCCTGGTGCCGGTGACGGACGGCGACGAACTGGTGTGCACCGTGGGCGGGCTGGGCAGCTGCCGGGTGAAATTCAGCGGAAGGAGCGCGGCATGAGCATGAACATCACCCTGGGCCGCGAAGACATCGTGCGCCTGGCCGAACGCGTGGAGGGCGCACAGACCCGCGCCTACGCCATCCCCAAGCTCACTGACGAATACCCGGCGATGACCATCGGCGACGGCTACGCGGTGCAAAGCGAACTGCGCCGCCGCTTCATCGCCAGCGGCCACCGCCTGGTGGGCTGGAAGGCCGGTCTGACCTCGAAGGCGAAGATGCAGCAGATGGGGGTGAACGTGCCCTCGATCGGCTTCCTCACCGACCGCATGGCGCGCCCGGAAAACGGTGCGATCTCGACCGGTGATCTGGTGCACCCGCGCGTGGAGTGTGAGGTGGCCTTCGTCACCAAGTTAGCTCTTTCCGGGCCGGGCTGCACCTGCGAGGCCGTGCTCGCCGCCACCGACTATGTGCTGCCGGCGGTGGAGATCATTGATTCGCGCTTTGCCGGCTTCAAGTTCGACCTCGCCAGCGTGATCGCGGACAACGGCTCGTCGGCGCGCTTCGTCGGCGGCGGCCGCGCGCGCCGGCCGGAAGAGCTGGACCTGCGCACCCTGGGCGTGGTCATGGAGAGGAACGGCGAGATCGTTGGCACCGGAGCCTCTGCCGCGGTGCTCGGGCACCCGGCCGATGCGGTGGCGATGCTGGTCAACATCCTCGCCGAGATTGGCGAGACCCTGCCGGCGGGCAGCTTCGTCATGAGCGGCGGCATCACCGAAGCGGTTGCCGTGAAGCCGGGAGACAGCGTCGTCGCGCGCTTCCAGGAACTCGGCAGCGTTTCGATGCGCTTCGTCGAATGACCCTCGGCCCCCACGGAGAGACTACATGCCAATCATCGAAATGCATCTGATGAAGGGGCGCAGCGACGAGCTCAAACGCAACGTCGCCGTCGCGGTTACCGAGGCGGTGACGCGTACGCTCGCGTGCAGCCCTGACACCGTGCGCATCCTCATCACCGAACACGGCGCCGACGAGTTCTTCGTCGCCGGACAGACCATGGCCCAACGCGCCGAGCGCTTGCGTGCGGCCACGCTGCAGGAGCAGGGACAATGAAGAAAATCCGTTGTGCATTGATCGGTTCGGGCAACATCGGCACCGACCTGATTTACAAGATCCAGCGCAGCCCGGTGCTGGAGCCCGTGTGGATGGTGGGGATCGACCCGGAATCCGACGGCCTCAAGCGTGCCCGCGACATGGGCCTGAAGACCACCGCCGAAGGCGTGGATGGACTGCTGCCCCACGTGCTGGACGACAACATCCAGATCGCCTTCGACGCCACCTCGGCCTACGTGCATGCGGAGAACAGCCGCAAGCTCAACGAGCTGGGCGTGATGATGATCGACCTGACGCCGGCGGCCATCGGCCCCCTGTGCGTGCCGCCGGTGAATCTGCGCCAGCACGCCGACCGCGTCGAGATGAACGTCAACATGATCTCCTGTGCCGGCCAGGCGACGATTCCGGTCGTGAATGCGGTGGCCCAGGTGCAGGACGTGGCTTACGCCGAGATCATCGCCTCGCTGTCGTCCAAATCCGTCGGCCCGGGCACCCGCGCCAACCTGGACGAATTCACCTACACCACCTCCAACGCCATCGTGAAGGTGGGCGGGGCGAAGAAGGGCAAGGCGCTGTGCATCATCAACCCGGCCGAGCCGCCGATGATCATGCGCAACACCATCTACTGCCTCACCGAGGAAGCGCCGCACCAGGCAAGGATCATCGAGTCCGTGCTGGCCATGATCAAGGAAGTGCAGAAATACGTGCCCGGCTACAAGCTGGTGAACGGCCCGGTGTTCGACGAAGTGCCGCAGGGCCATCGCGTGGCGGTGTTCATGGAAGTGGCAGGCCTGGGCGACTACCTGCCCACCTACGCCGGCAACCTGGACATCATGACCGCGGCCGCCTGCCGTACCGCCGAGATGTTCGCCGAGGAAATCCTTGCTGGAAAGATCCAGTTGAAAGCCGTGGAGACCGCGTGATGAGTGAGATCGATCTGAAGGGCCGCAAGGTCATCCTGCACGACATGTGCCTGCGCGACGGCATGCACGCCAAGCGCGAGCAGATCAGCGTCGAGCAGATGGTGAAGGTCGCCCGCGGACTGGACGAGGCCGGCGTGCCCTACATGCAGGTGACTCACGGTGCCGGCATGGGCGGCAACTCCCTGCAACACGGCTTTGCGCTGGCGAGCAACGAGGAATACATCTCTGCGGTGGCGGCGGTGATCAAGCGGGCGAAGATCTCGGTGCTGCTGATCCCGGGCCTGGGCACCATGAAGGAACTGCAGTCCGCCTATGAGGCGGGTGCGCGCAGCGTGCATGTGGCCACCCATTGCACCGAGGCCGATACCTCGCCCCAGCACATTGCCTTTGCCCGCAAGCTGGGCATGGATACCACCGGCTTCCTGATGATGGCCCACCTCAACGACCCCGCCGGCATTGCCCAGCAGGGCAAGCTGATGGAGTCCTACGGTGCCCACACCGTGTATGTCACCGACTCCGCGGGCTACATGCTGCCCGCGGACGTCAAGGCGCGCATCGGCGCGCTGCGCGAGGTGCTGAAGCCGGAAACCGAGATCGGCTTCCACGGCCACCACAACATGGGCATGGGCATCGCCAACTCCATCGCCGCCATCGAAGCCGGTGCCAGCCGCATCGACGGTTCCGTGGCCGGCCTGGGGGCCGGTGCCGGCAACACGCCGCTGGAAGTCTTCCTGGCCGTGTGCGACCGCATGGGCATCGAGACCGGGGTGGATCTGTTCAAGCTCATGGATCTGGCCGAAGACGTCATCGTGCCGATGATGGACCACATGGTGCGCGTGGATCGGGATTCCCTGACCCTGGGCTTTGCCGGCGTCTATTCCACCTTCCTGCTGCACGCCAAGCGCGCCGCCGAACGCTTTGGCGTGCCTGCTCGTGACGTGCTGGTGGAACTGGGCCGCAAGAAGATGATTGGCGGTCAGGAAGACATGATCATCGACACCGCCATGACCATGGCCAAGGAGCGCGGTCTGCTCAAGAACGTGGCCTGAGCAGGCTGCTGGCGGTACCCCGGGGCGGCCCTCGATGGCCGGCCCGTTTAGAAAAACGCTGGAGACAAAGACAATGGCACAGAGTGGCGAAAGGCGGCTCGACGACTGCTGCGCGTGGCCCTGCGAGGCAGGCGCGTTCTCCCGATCCACGCTGCCGGGCCGGCGGTCATGAGCGCGGGCGGCGAACTGGCCGTGGTCGTCGGCGCAACCGGTGCCTTCGGCGGTGTCATCGTCGAACGCCTGCGCGCCCGCGGGCTCACTGTGCTGGCAGTGGCGCGCAATGCGGCCTCGCTCGATGCGCTGGCGTCTCGTGACCCCGGCGTGCGCGTCTGCGCCGCGGACATCGCCTCCGACGCTGCGATTGCCCACATTGCGGACGCACTCGACCGGCCGGTGCGCATGGTCGTGCATGGCCCGGGCGTTGCGGTCGTGGGAGGCATCACCCGGGCGCCGACCGCGGACGTGGTCGATGCGGTCAACATCAAGGTCGGTGGTCTGCTGCGGCTGGTGCGAGCGGTAGATGAACGGCTGGTCAGCGGTGCGCGTCTGGTGGCGATTGGCGGTCACTACGGCCTGGAGCCCAGCGCCTACGCCGCCGGCCCCGGCATCGCCAATGCGGCGCTGGTGAATGCGGTGCGTCAGCTCAGCCTGGCGTATGGCGCGCGTGGAATCACCGCACACCTGATCGCCCCCGGTCCCGCCGATACCGAACGGCTCCGCAAGGTAGCCGCAGATCGCGCGGCCTTGCGCGGCATCACCGTGGAGGCCGTGCTCGACGAGATGCGTGCCGAATCGTCCATTGGCGCCTTCACCACGCCGCAGCAGGTGGCCTGGGCGGTTGCGCTGTTGCTCGATGCCGAGGCCGACGCGCTCACCGGCAACACCCTGATGCTCGACGCCGGCCGCCGTCGCGGTCTGCCCTGAGGAGGGGGCTATGCCGGTCGTCCATTTCCATCTTGTCGAAGGGCGCACGAGCGCGGCGCAGGATGCCGAGCTGCTGCGCGCGGCCTCGCAGTTCTATGCCGAGGTGCTGGAGGCGCCGCCCGAGCGCATCCGCGCCTTCATCACCACCTACCCGCCGGGTCGTTGCGCGGTGGGCGGGGAAATTGTTGGCGAGTACGGCGCGCATGCGCCGCTGTTCGAGTGCATCGTGCTGGCAGGCAGGCCGGCGGAACTGCGCCAGCGCCTGCTCACCGGTTTTACCGACTTGCTCGAACGCATCTTGGGCGTGCCGCGTGGGCTGATCCGCGGCTGTTGCCACCAGATAGCCCCGGAAGACTGGGCAATCGGCGGTGTGCAGGCCAGCGTGCTGCGTGCGGCGGAGATCGACGCACGCGCCCAAGTGGCGCGCGTCGGGGGCGGACGGTGAGCGCGGCATTGTCGAAGTCGTCCTTCCGCACCGCGGTGCCCAGCCTCACCTGGCAGGGCGCGAGCTTGGCAGTAGAGGCAGCCCTGCGGCGGGCGGAAGAACTGGGTATCCGCGTCAATGCGGCGGTGGTCGATTGCGGCGGCACCACACTGTCTTTTCTGCGCATGACCGGCGCCTTTGCGGCTTCGGCCGACATTGCCGTCGACAAGGCCTGGAATGCCGCGACCTTCGGTTTTGCCACAGACCAATGGATGCAGCTGATCGGCGACAGCGAGCGCCTACGCCTTGGTTTGGCGATGCGTCCGCGCGTCTCGGTGATCGGCGGGGGGCTGCCGATTGTGCTCGATGGCGAGCGTGTCGGCGGCATCGGTGTCTCCGGCGGCACGGAGGCGGAAGACATCGACTGCGCACGTGCGGCGCTCGCCGCGCTGGGCGCTGCGGAGGTCACGGTATGAAGCACTACGTCCTGATTGAAGACACCGGTGAGCGGTACCCCTGTGCGGATTCGGAGTCCGTGCTCGAAGGCATGGCACGTCTCGGCCGCCACGGCATCCCGCTCGGCTGCCGTGGTGGCGGCTGCGGGGTATGCAAGGTGCGCGTGCTGAGCGGCGACTATGAAAGCCGCGTCATGAGCCGCCAGCACGTGTCGGCCGAAGAGGCCGCTTCCGGCTGCGTGCTGGCCTGCCGCATCCTGCCGCAGAGCGATTTGCATCTTCAGGTGATAGGCAAACTGCGCAAAGCGGTGTGCCGCGAGATTGGCGCCGCGGCGCCCGTGAACCAGCCCTAAGCATTGTCGATGCGCCCCGCTGCCAGAGCGGGCAGCGATCCGAGATCACCTCCAGATGAAGCTGCTCGTGCCTTCACCGGCGTGGTCGCGCGGTACGGCGCGCGTGGGCGAGATTGCGCGCGTCGCAGGAGAACGCCGTGCGCCGTGCTATGTTCTTCGCGGCGGTCATGCCGGCTTCCCCGGGACACGAAAGGGAGGCGGGTGACACTTTCGGCGCAGACCGTGACATCCATGACCTTGAGATCGGAGGACGATGTGAGCAAACAGAAAGTGCTGGTGACCGCCGGTGCTGCAGGTATCGGCCGGGCGATAGCGCGTGAGTTCTTCGAGCACGGCGCCCAGGTCGGGGTGATCGATGTCGACGAAGTCGCGCTGCGGGCGCTGGCTGCCGAGCTCCCGGGCGTCGAGACTTTTGGGTGCGACCTGTCGAACCGCCACGACATCGAGCGGATCGTGCCCGCGGCCATCGCCGCGCTGGGCGGGCTCGACGTGCTCGTGAACAATGCCGGCATCGCCGGGCCGACCGCCCCGGTGGAGGCGTTCGATCCCGACGAATGGGATCGGGTCATGCAGATCAATCTGGGCGGCACCTTCAACGTGACCCGGCTCGCCATCCCCCATCTCAAGCGTTCGGCGGCCGGCTCGATCATCGTCATGTCGTCGGTGGCTGGCCGTTACGGCTACCCGAACCGGAGCGCGTACTCGGCAAGCAAGTGGGGGCTCATCGGGTTGACCAAGACCTTGTCGCGCGAACTGGGGGAATACGGCATCCGCGTCAACGCCATCCTGCCCGGCGCGGTTGCCGGCGAGCGGATCGAGAACGTTCTTGCCGGACGTGCCGAGGTGAGCGGGCGCACGGTGGAGGAGGAGCGCCGGCGTGCGATGTCGCTGCAGTCGCTGCAGCGATTCGTCGATCCGCGCGACATCGCCGCACTGGCGCTGTTCATCGCTTCGGATGCGGGCAAGTCGATCTCCGGACAATTGCTTCCGATCGACAACGACATGCAGCAGGCGTCTTGATGAGACGCCCGGAGACCGCTTTGGCGCATCGAGTACCTGGCCGAGCGCTTTTTCACCATGGTTCATCCGGCGAAACGGCCCGAAGGCCGTTGTAAGAGCAGCCGGCGTGAGGAAGGCAGCTTGCTGTGCGCCACGGATGGGCCGGGATCGGGCCAATGGCGCACACCGTCTGGAAAGCAAAAAAGCCAACCACTGGTGAAGTGATTGGCTTTAGAGATGAAACTTGGTTGCGGGGGCAGGATTTGAACCTGCGACCTTCGGGCTGCGAGTGCTCATTTAGCATATTCATAACCCGTTGAGTTGATGAACAACTCGCAACGAATCAAAAACTTACGCGCGGACACCAGAGGACATCAAGCGACTCGAAAACCCTCTGCACCCACCAGCGTTACGCCATTTTAAGCCAGTCCAGAAGAATATCCAGTCCCTGTTGTGGCAGATTTTGTGCCTACTGAGAAATGCTCATGTACCCCTTCCGCTCGCCGACTCAGGCCGCCGGATCCATTCTCCCGAGGTCGAAGGCAAGCTGACGCTGATGGCGGATTGCGAGCAGGTGGATGCTCTCGGGCAGCCGCGCGTACAGGATCAGATAGTGCTTCAGTACGTACTCGCGGATGCAGCCCGAGTCGTCCTGAGCCTTCAGGAGTTCGATTACCGTTTCGCGCTTCAACTGCGCTTCTACCGAGTCCGCGGAACAAGCGAGGTAGTCCCGGCCGATGTCAGGATGGCGCTCCAGCGTCGTGATGACTTGTTCCGACAGCTCGTCCAGCAGCTGATCGAACGCGTCAGGCATCTCTACTTCGGTCAGGAAGGCTTCGATCTCATCCAGATTGCGCTCGAAGTTACGGGTAATCCGCACTGCGATCCGTACACTCATGCCCGTTTGCGCGCCTGCCTGCGCTCCATCAGCGCTTCGCGCGCGTCACGCGTGCGGCCGGCGGCAACATCCTCCAGCCCCTGCCGCACTTCGTCGAGGATCACGAGGTGAAGATGGGCTTGTTCCAGTCGGTGGTAGTAGTCCAGCCGGTGTGCGTCGACCAGGGCCACATAGCCCTCACCGTTCTTGGTGATGATCTTCTCGGCGCCGGCCTTCACCTGCTCGGCCAGCTCGGACAGCTGCGCCCTGGCCGTGGTCAGCGAGACGATATCTTGTGCCGTGATCGGCATGGCAGCACCTTAATGTACGGAATTCAGTCCTGAATTCTAGATCATTCGGATCCCAGCCGCCTGCTGCTGTTGCGTCTGGTTGGCGTACGGGGCGGAGCTCTTGAAGTGAGCAACCAAACAGCGCGTGCTCGCGCGCAGCTATACCTGTGCGCGGCCCTCACGCGGCCCCGCGCAGCACTTCCATACACACTGGATGAAGCGCGGGGTCGCCGCAGGCGAGGATCGCGCCGCCGTGCTGTGCGTCCCCGCCTTCCCAAGTGGTGATGATGCCCCCGGCGCCTTCGATGATCGGGATCAGTGCCTGGACGTCGTAGGGCTGTAGCGCAGCCTCGACGACGATATCCACGTGCCCGGCGGCGAGCATGCAGTAGGCGTAGCAGTCGCCACCGAAGCGCCGCAGGCGGACTCTGGCGGCGAGGTCGTCGAAGGCGGAACGTTGCGCGGGGGTCTGGAACATCTCCGGTGTGGTGCACATCAGGCGGGCCTCATCCAGGCGCTCGCAGGGACGTGTGCGCAACGGGCGGGTGCCGAGGCGGGCACTGGTCGGCGTACCGATGAAGCGCTCGCCGGTGAAGGGTTGGTTCATGACCCCGAGCACCGGACGGCTGCCATCGTTCAGGGCGATGAGGGTTCCCCACAGCGGCATGCCGGTGATGAAGGCGCGCGTGCCGTCGATAGGGTCCAGCACCCAGGTAAGCGGGCTGCGTCCGCCGGACCGGCCTTCTTCTTCGCCGAAGACGCCGTGATCCGGATAGCGCTTCTGGATCATCGTGCGCATGATCCGCTCTGCGTCCCGGTCCGCGACGGTGACCGGATCGAACAGGTTCCCGCCTTTGTCCTCCACCGCAAGCGGGGCGCGGAAGTGCGGGCGGATGACGGCCGCCGCGGCCTCGGCGAGTTCCTCCGCGAAGGAAAGGTATTCGGCTATCAGCGTCTCGTCGATCGACATCAGGTACTCCGGTTCTTTGCAGGGGTTGTCAGGATGAACGGGCCGTCAACTGCGCAGCAAGGCCAGTCCGGCCAGCAGGGCGCAACTGGCCGCCAGTCCTATCGCCAGGCGGCCTTCGCGGAACCACAGGCTGCTGATCAGGACCGCGAAGATCACAGAGCTTTCGCGCAAGGCCGCGACGACGGCGATGGGGGCGCGGGTCATGGCCCAGAGGACGGTGGCGTAGGCGGTGATCGAGCACAGACCGCCAAGCAGTCCGAGCGGCCAATGGTTGCGGAAATACGCGAGCACCGGCGCCGGATGGCGGCGCAATCTCAGGGCAAGGACGATCACGGGCTCCAGCGCGCAGAGCAACAACGCGTAGGCCACCGGGTTGCCTGAAAGCCGCGCGCCTTGACCGTCGATGACCGTGTAGGCGGCGATGGCCAGGGCGTTCATCAGTGCGGCCTGGGTGGCCGGGCTGGCCGTGACGCGCACCAGCGCGCCGCCGCTGGCGAAGCCGATCGCCAGGATGCCGAGGCAGATGCAGGCGATGCCCACGGCGGCGGAGGCGCCGAGTACCTCACCGAGCAGGGGTGCCGAGACCAAGGCGATGAGCAGCGGCGGCAGGCCACGCATCAGGGCGTAGCTGAAGGCGAGGTTCCCGCCTTCATACGCGCGCATCAGCCACAGGATGTAGAAGGTGTGCACCAGTACCGAGGCGAAGAGGTAGGGCAGGCTCGCCGGGGCCGGCAAACCGGTCAGCGTCAGGCCCAGCAGTCCGAGCAAGCCGGTGCACAGGTGCAGCAAGAGGGTGTACAGCGCCTTGTCGCCGGCGCCGCGGATCAGCGCGTTCCAGGAGGCGTGCAACAGTGCCGCGGCGAGGACGGCGAGGGTGACGCCGGTCGACAGGCCGCCTTCAGGCACGGCATTCCACCTGCAGCGCCGCCTCGATGCGGTCGAGTGCCCACCACAGATCGCTTTCAGCGATGTTCAGCGGCGGCGCCAGTACGAGGACGTTGCCCTGGCCGATCTTGAAGGACACCCCGTCGCCCAGGCAGCGGTAAAGCACGGCCTCGGCCAGGTCGGCCGCTGTGCGATCACCGGCGTCGCACAGTTCGACGCCGATCAGCAGTCCGGCACCGCGCACCTCGGCGATGGCGGGGAGGTCCCGCGCGCTTTGCGTCAGGCGCTCGACGGCCTGCTGCCCCAGGAGACGGCTGCGTTCGAGCAGGTTTTCCTGCTCGATGACGTCCAGCACGGCCAGGCCGGCTGCGCAGGCAAGCGGACTTTTCTCGTGGGTGTAGTGGCCGAGCGAGATGTGCTGTCCGACGTCCAGACGGGCGTGGGCGATGAGGGCGGCGAGCGGCATGCTGCCCCCGCCCAGCCCCTTGCCGAGCACGATCATGTCCGGTTCGATGCCGTAGCGTTCGACCGCGAAGAGGTGGCCGGTGCGGCCCAGCGCAACCGGAATCTCATCGAGAATGAGCAATGCCCCGTGGCGGTCGCAGGCTGCTCTCAGGCGCTGGTAGTACTCCGGTGGCGGGACCTGGACGTCGGTGCTGCGGATGGTTTCGACGACGACTGCGGCGACGTCGCCTTCCTTGCGCAACATGTAGTCGATGTAATCGACGCAACGCAGCGCACACTGCCCGCCGCAACCGAATACACATTGGCGCGGATCGCAGGGCGGTGCGTGTTCCGCACCCGCCAGCAGGGGGCCGATGCCGCGGCGGAACACCGCTTCACCGCCCAGAGAGATCGCGTCCAGCGATGCACCGTGGAAGGCGTCCCACAGAGAAATGGTCTTGAAGCGGCCGGTAGCAAGGCGTGCGAGCTTGAGTGCCATGCCGATGGCGGCCGTGCCACCGGGTGCGAACAGCAGCTTGGCCTGTTCGATCGGCGCAGCGGTGCACAGGCGGCGTGCCAGTTCGATCGCCGGACCGTTGGTGTAGCGGCGGGGACTGAAGGGCAGCGTATCGAGTGTGGCGCGCATCGCCGCCATGACCTTGGGGTGACCGTAGCCGGTCTGGTGCAGGCTGTTGCCATGCAGGTCGAGAATGCGCCGGCCGGCGGTGTCGGTGAGCCATGCCCCTTGGGCAGCGGACAGTGCGTTGAGGCACGGGGTGGACATGGACTGGTGCAGGAACCAGCGGGCGTCCTCGTTCAGCATCCGGCGGGTTTCGTCGTCGATATGCGCCGCCTGCCAGGCCGTGCGGCGATCGCCCAGGTTGACGTCGCCTTCGCTGCGATCTGCCTGGATCCTCATTGCCCGGTGTCCGCGAGTTCGCCGTCCATCAGCATGCGCTGGCGACCGCCCTGGGCGTGCTCGAATAATGCCTTTGCACAGCCCTCTGCATCCCTGCGGGCGAGCAGGTCGACGATGGCGCCATGTTCTTCGGCGAAATGCGGGATCGCCCGCGGGGCGAGCAGGTTGCGCCGACGGAAGAGGGTGAGCTGTTTCACCAGCCGGCGGTAGGTTTCCCTGAGGGTGCGATTGCCGGTCATCTCGATGATCCGGTCGTGAAAACCGAGGTTCAGCGCATGAAAGCGCTGGATGTCGTCGGTGCCCGCTGCGTCCCGCATGGCAGCGACGAGCGCGCGCAGGATCGCCAACTGTGCGGGGGTGATGCGCTGTGCGAGCAGGCGTCCGGCCGTCGCATCGAGTCCGGCGCGCACGTCGTAGATGTCGGCCGCCTCGGCCAGGGCGATCTCGCGGACGAAGGCGCCCCGGTTCTTCTCCTGGCGGATCAGCCCGTACTCCTCCAGCGTGCGGAAGGCTTCGCGCAATGGGCCGCGTGAGACACCAAGCCGGTCGGCGAGCGCAACCTCGTTGAGCTTGGCGCCGGGCGAGAGTTCGCCGGAGAGGATGAGGCGTTCCAGTGAGTCGGCGACAAGGCGGGTGAGCGAGGTGCGCTGAACCAGCGCAAGAGCGGTGTCCGCAGGGTCGTCAAGCAGGGCTGCCATGGGTGGGTGCTCGTGATGAGGTGTGGTGAGTATAACGCGGCAAGCTGAATTGTATATTGTCAACAATCTGCAATATGCAAAAACTAGACTGGCGCCAGTCTAGAGCGAGCCGATGACCGTTCGATGAAATCGTCGGTGTCGTCCGGACGAAGTCTCCTCACCTCAAATGGAGTTCGACATGCACCTGAAACGCCTTGCGAAACTCATCGTCGCTGGCAGCGTCGCCCTGGTGGCAGCGCTTCCGGCCCATGCGGAAAAGACGGTCCTCAATGTCTATACAGCGCTCGAGACCGACCAGCTGAAGGCTTACCAGGAGTCCTTCAACAAGTCGCATCCGGACATCGAGATCAAATGGACGCGTGACTCCACCGGCATCATCACCGCCAAGCTGCTCGCCGAGAAGGGCAAACCGGTGGCCGACGTGATCATGGGTGTGGCCGCTTCGAGCATGGTGGTGTTCGACCGCGAAGGCATGCTCCAGCCCTATGCCCCGGCCAACCTCGATGCGATCGAGTCGCGCTTCCGCTCCGCCGCCAATCCGCCGAGCTGGGTCGGCATGGACGTCTGGGGGGCGGCGATCTGCTACAACGTGCCGGAGATGCAGAAGCAGAATCTGCCGCCCATCGAGAGCTGGAAGGACCTTCTCAAGCCCGAGTTCAAGGGCAAGGTGGTGATGCCCAATCCGAACTCGTCCGGGACGGGCTTTCTGGATGTGACCGCCTGGCTGCAGATCTTCGGCGAGCAGGAGGGCTGGGCGTTCATGGACAAGCTGCATGAGAACGTCGCGGTCTACACCCACTCCGGTTCCAAGCCCTGCGTCATGGCAGGCGCTGGGGAGTTCCCGGTGGGCATTTCCTTCGAGTACCGCGCCAACACCGTCCGCGAGAAGGGCGCCCCGGTCGACATCATCTTCCCGAAGGAAGGTCTTGGCTGGGATGTCGAGGCAATCGGCATCGTCAAGGGAACGCCGCGTTTCGAGGCGGCGAAGAAGCTTGCCGACTGGGCGTCGTCGCGTGAAGCGAACGAGCTGTACGCGAAGAACTTCGCGGTGGTGGCCATTCCCGGTATCGCCAGCCGGCTGAAGCACATTCCGGAAGACTACGAGCAGCGTCTGGTCAAGAACGACTTCGAGTGGATGGGCAAGAACCGCGAGGCGATCCTGGCCGAGTGGCAGAAGCGCTACGCGAACAAGTCCGAGCCCAAGAAGTAAGGCGGGACATTGCTTGCCGGGCGCCGCTTCCGCGCGCCCGGCGATTCAACTCATTGCGGGACGCATCATGGCCCACCTCGACATCGCCCGGTTAACGAAACGCTACGGCCACTTCCTCGCCCTGGACGGCATAGACCTGTCCGTGGAACGCGGGGAATTCCTGGTTCTGCTCGGCCCCTCGGGTTGCGGCAAGACGACGCTGCTGCGCGCCATCGCTGGCCTCGATCGCCAGGACAGCGGGCGAATCGTGCATGGCGGACGCGATATCTCCATGCTGTCGCCGGCGCTGCGCGACTACGGCATCGTGTTTCAGTCCTACGCACTGTTTCCCAACCTGACGGTTGCACAGAACATCTCCTACGGGCTCAAGAGCCGGAAGGCGGAGCGCGGCTGGATGCGCCGACGGGTCACGGAAATGCTCGAACTTGTCGGTCTGCCGGGCATCGAGCAGAAGTATCCCGCGCAGCTCTCCGGCGGGCAGCAGCAGCGTGTGGCGCTTGCCCGTGCGCTGGCCACTTCGCCCGATCTGCTGCTGCTCGACGAGCCGCTGTCTGCGCTGGACGCCATCGAGCGTGTCCGCCTGCGTGCCGAGATCCGCCAACTGCAGAAGCGCCTTGGCGTGACCACGATCATGGTCACCCACGATCAGGAGGAAGCCCTTGCGATGGCCGACCGGGTTGTGGTCATGAAGGCCGGTTGCATCCAGCAGGTCGGTGATCCGCAGAGCATCTACCGTGCACCGGGCAACGATTTCGTCGCGGATTTCATCGGGCGGGGAAATCTGCTGGAGGCCGAGGCGATCGGCAGCAGGCATATCCAGCTCGGCGACCATCTGATGCGATGCGCCGAACCGCTGATGGAGGGCATGCGCTACCGCTTTTATGTGCGCCCCGAGGACATCTGCCTGCTGGACGTGCTCGATCAGCGCGAAAACAGTTTCTATGCGCATGTGCTCAAGCAGGAGTTCCTGGGGCCGTACTCGCTGGTGAGCCTGCGCGCGAATACCGGGCAGACCACGCCGCTGGTTGCCCAGTTTTCGAGCAACTATCTGGCCGGGAGACCGCTCAAGTCCGGCGCCACCCTGCGTATCGCGATTCCGCCCGAGCATCTATACCGCATGCCCGAAGCCCCGGCCGGATGCTCGCCGGGGGCTGTCGCTTGTCCCGCCGCGTGGCAGGGGTTGGCCGTAGACGCGAGGGCGGCGCGGTGAGTGCGACTGCCGGCATGTTCGCGGCACGCTGGACCGGTGCGACGGCGGGTGAGCGTGTCTCCGGCGCGCTGCTCGTCCTTGGGGCGCTTGCCTTGTGCGTCTTCCTGCTGCTGCCGCTCGGTACCCTGCTGGCCAACAGCGTGCGGGACGACGAGGGGGCACTGAGCCTGACACGCTTCATCGAGTTTGCCGCCACGCCGGGGATGGGAACGGCGATCTGGAACACGGTCTGGATCGCTGCCGTGGTCACGGCCATCACTGTTCCGCTCGCCTTCCTATATGCCTACGCGATCCAGCGCGCCTGCATTCCCTTGCGGGGGGTGTGGCGGGTGCTGGGGCTCTCTGCTCTGCTGGGGCCGTCCCTGGTGGGAGCTATCTCCTTCATACAGTGGTTCGGCACCCAGGGCGTGCTCAAGTCCTGGTTGGGCGACACCTCGGTCTATGGGCCGGTGGGCATCGTCATGGCCTCCGTCTACGCGAGCTTTCCGCACGCACTGATGATCCTGGTCGTGGCACTGGCGACCGCCGATGCGCGCTTGTTCGAGGCCGCAGACGCGCTATCGGCCTCGCGCTGGCGCAAGTTCCTGACGGTGACCTTGCCGGGGGCGAAGTACGGGTTAATCAGCGCGGCGATGGTGGTGTTCGCCTATTCGGTCAGCGAGTTCGGCATTCCCAAAGTGATCGGCGGAAACTACCCGGTGCTGGCCGTGGAGGTTTACGTCCAGGTGGTCGGCATGCACAACTTTGGCCGTGGCGCCGTGGTGGCGCTGCTGCTGCTCGCACCGGCGCTGGTCGCCTTCTTCGTCGACTGGCATGTCCAGCGTCGCCAGCAGGCAAGCCTGACCGCGCGCGCCGTGCCCTATGTTCCGCGTCCGGACTGGCGGCGCGATCTGCCGCTGTTGATCTACGTGGCCTTGATTGCGCTGGCGATGCTCGGCGTCCTGGGGATGGCGGTATATACCTCGTTGGTCAAGTTCTGGCCTTACAACCTGGAACTCGGCTTCGGGCATTACACCTACGGTCTGGCCGAGGCGGGCGTGCTCGACGCCTATCTGAACAGCCTGCGGATCTCGGTGCTGACCGCGCTGTTCGGCACACCCTTCATCTTCATTACCGCCTACCTGCTGGAGAAGACGCAGGGCGGTCCTGCCGGCCTGCGGCCGGCGGTGCAGGCCCTGGCCGCGCTACCGATGGGCGTGCCCGGACTGGTGCTGGGCATTGGCTACATCCTGTTCTTCAACCACCCGGACAACCCGCTTGGCGGTCTGTATCACACCCTGGCCATCATGGTGATCGCCAACGTCGTGCACTACTACACCGCCTGCCATCTGACGGCGCTGACCGCGCTCAAGAGCATCGACCGGGAGTTCGAGGCCGTGTCCGCCTCGCTGAAGGTTTCGCAGTTCGTCACCTTCTGGCGGGTCACCCTGCCGGTGTGTCTGCCCGCCGTGCTGGAGATCGCCCGCTATCTCTTCGTCAATGCAATGACCACGGTCTCGGCGCTGGTCTTCCTCTATGCCCCGCACACGCTGCCTGCCTCGGTGTCCATCCTCAACCTCGACGAGGCGGGTGAGATCGGTCCGGCGGCCGCCATGGCCACGCTGATCGTGCTGACCACCGCGCTGGCCAGCCTGCTGCATTCGCTTGCCACCCATTTCCTGCTTCGCCGGCATCAAGCCTGGCGTAACCCCAAACGCTGAATCCCGCGAGAAAACATGTATCCGCTCGACCGCGACCCGCTGCTGCTGACGCCGGGGCCGCTCACCACTTCGCTACGTACCAAGCAGGCCATGCTGCACGACTGGGGCTCCTGGGATGCTGCGTTCAACCGCATCACCGGTGAGCTTTGCGAGCAGATCGTCGGCATCGTCAACGCTGCGCAGACCCATGTCTGCGTGCCCTTGCAGGGCTCGGGCACGTTTTCGGTGGAAGCGGCTCTGGGCACTCTGGTTCCGCGCCAGGGCAAGGTACTGGTGCCCAACAATGGCGCATATTGCGCTCGTATCCTGAAGATACTCTCCTATCTCGGGCGCGAGGCGGTCGAGCTCGCGATTCCAGAAGACCGCCCTGCCGACCCGGCGGCGATCGAGGCCGCACTGACGGCCGATCCGTCCATCACCCACGTGGCCCAGGTCCATTGTGAGACCGGAACCGGCATCCTCAACCCCCTGCCGGAAATCGCCGCCGCGGTGGCCCGGCAGGGGCGCGGACTGATCGTGGATGCGATGAGCTCGTTCGGCGCCATCGACATCGATGCGCAACGCATGCCCTTCGATGCCCTGATCGCAGCATCGGGCAAGTGCCTGGAGGGCGTGCCCGGCATGGGGTTCGTCATCGCGCGCCGCGAAGCCCTCGAGGCGTCTGCCGGCAACGCCCACTCGCTCGCCATGGATCTCCACGACCAGTGGGCCTACATGCAGAAGACCACCCAGTGGCGATTCACGCCGCCGACCCATGTGGTGGTGGCACTTTACGAGGCGCTTGCCCAGCACCGTGAGGAAGGTGGCGTTGCCGTGCGCCATGCGCGCTACGCGGCCAATTGCGCCGCTTTGGTGTCCGGCATGCAGGCGCTTGGCCTGCGCCCGTTTCTGGATGCGGGCGTGCAGGCACCGGTGATCGTGACCTTCCATGCCCCCGCGCATCCGGCATATGACTTCAGAACGTTCTACGACGGTGTTCGGGCGCGCGGCTTCATCCTTTATCCCGGCAAGCTGACCCAGGTCGAAACCTTCCGCATCGGCTGCATCGGGGCGCTGACTCCAGCCGATATCGAGAAGGTTGTCGACGCAGCGGGCGCGACGCTGCGGGACATGGGCATTCCGGCAGGGATGCGATGAGCGGCAGGGATGCGGGTGTGCGTGACATCGTCGTCATTGGGGGCGGCGTGCTGGGTGCCGCCGTGGCCTGGGCCTTGAGCCGCCGGGGGCTGGGCGAAAGGGTGCTGGTCCTAGAGCGTTCGCAGCCAGCCAGCGGCGCCACCAGCCGTGCTGCGGCGCTGGTCACGCTGCTGCGCGATGACCCGGCAATGGTCGAACTGGCGCGGGAAACCCTGCGCGCAATCGCCGTGCTCGAGGACGAGGCCGAGGAGGTGGGGCGTCGCCAGGTCGGCTCCCTGCATGTGGGCGCGGCCGGGCAGGGCGAGGCACTCGATGCACTGGCCGCACGCTGTTCGTCGCTGGGAATCGAGGTATGCCGGATCGGGCGCGATCAGGTACTGGCGCGCGCCGGCTGGCTCGAACCCGACGCCATCGAGGGTGGGGTCTTTGTTCCGGACGACTGCTACGTCGAGCCCTATCTGCTGTGCACCGCCTACCTGCGTGCGGCCTCTCGTCGCGGCGTGAGGCTGATGACAGGCGTCGAGGCGCGTGCCATTCATCATGCGGACGGCAAGGTGGAGGGTGTGGAGCTGACCGACGGTAGCCGGATCGCCGCGCGCGTGGTGGTGAACGCGGCCGGCCCCTGGGCCAACCTGTTGAGTGCGGACGCGGGATTGCCGCTACCGATGGCGCCGGTGCGCAGCCATTACTGGATCACCGAGCCCACGTCCGCCGTGGAGCGGGGCGGGCCGATCGTGTTCTTGTCCGAGATCCGTGCCTATGCGCGCCCGGAAGTCGGCGCACTGCTGTTCGGCATCCGTGAGCAACGGCCAGTCGCCGCCGATCCCCGCGGTCTGCCGGCTGATCTTGGTGGTTTCGTCTTCGACGCCCGGGACCCGGAAGGCTGGGAATCCCTGGCCGAAGGGGCTGCGGACCTGGCGCGCTACTTCCCCGGCGTGGAAACCCTGGGCATGGCGCATTACATCAGCGGTCCGAGCAACTACACGCCAGACGGCAAGCTCATTGTCGGGGCCGATCCGGCGCTTGATGGGCTCTACGTGGCCTCCGGCTGCAATGGTTCGGGCATCACTTTTTCCGGCGGCATCGGCCGATTGATCGCCGAGATGGTCTGCCAGGAGCCGACCTTCGTGCCCGCCACCGCATTCGCGCCTGCCCGCCTCGGGATGTTCGACCCATTCTCGCCGCAGTTCCTTGCCGCCTGTGCGGCTGCGCGAGCACGAAAGAGCGCCGGCTAAGTCGGCGGATCACTGGAGAAAAGCTAAATGCAAGCAAAACTTGAGGCAGTCATCTTCGACTGGGCAGGCACTATCGTGGATTTCGGGTCCTTTGCCCCCACACAAATCTTCGTCGACGCCTTTCGGCAAGCCTTCCGTTTCGACCTGAGCCTGGCCGAAGCGCGCGGTCCGATGGGACTGGGCAAGTGGCAGCACATCGAAGCCCTGGGGCGCGACGCACAGATCGATGCACGCTGGCGTGCGCAGTTCGGCCGCGCGATGAGCAACGAGGACATCGATCACATCTATCGAACCTTTCTGCCGCTTCAGGCCGAGCGTGTTGCCGCACATGCGGATCTCATCCCCGGCGCGCTGGAAGCGGTCGACGCCTTGCGCAGGCGAGGGCTCAAGATCGGGTCCACCACCGGCTATCCGCGGCAAGTGATGGAAAAACTGCTCGATGTTGCCGCCCGCAACGGCTACGCGCCCGACTGCGTGGTCTGCGCCGATGACCTGGCCGCCGGTTCGCGCCCTGGGCCGTGGATGGCCCTGCAATGTGTACAGGACCTCGCGATCGGTGCCGTTTCACATTGCGTCAAGGTGGATGACACCGTGCCGGGAATCGCCGAAGGTCTGAACGCCGGCATGTGGACGGTCGGCGTTGCGCTGTCCGGCAGTCCGGCGGGTATGACGCTCGACGAGTACCGCGCGGCATCACCGGAGAAGCTCAACGGCGTGCGCGAACGTGTCGGCACGGAGCTGCGTGCGGCTGGCGCGCATCATGTGGTCGATTCGGTTGCGGACCTGGCACATGTGCTCGACCGGATCGAGCAGCAACTGGCCGCCGGAGTTCGGCCCTGAGGCATGCCCCGGGGCGGGCATCGTGGGAGTGGTGCAGGGCAACATGCGGGGAGTCGTTGCGGCTACAATCCGTTTTCACCAAATAGATCTCGAGATCATGGCGCGAGAAATCGAACGCAGGTTTCTGGTGCGCGATGCCCGGATTCTGGACGGCCGCAAGGGCGAACGGATCGTGCAGGGCTACATCGCCAAGGAGTCGGGGGCGATGTCGACGCGGGTGCGTATCCGCGGAGAGCGGGCGTATCTCACGCTGAAGTCGCCAAAGGAAGGCTTCAGCCGTGACGAGTTCGAGTATCCGATTCCGGTGGCTGATGCCCGCGCGATGCTCGCTCATCACTGCGCCGGCCGCATCGTGCGCAAGACGCGCTACCTGGTCGATCATGCCCATCATCTGTTCGAGGTCGATGTCTTCGAAGGGAGGCATGCGGGCTTGGTCGTTGCCGAAGTCGAGCTGCCCCACGAAGGGACCCCGCTGTGCCTTCCCGAATGGGTCGGTGATGAGATCACCAGCGACTCCCGCTACAGCAACTTCACGCTGGCTCTGGCCGAGAGCGTCGTCACAGGTAGCGCGGTAGCCGACGTACCCATGGTTTCCGAAGTGCCCTTGGGCGATGCTCACGGGCAGTCACCCCACTAAGTTCGGCTACGGTTTCGCCATGCTGCCGGCGGCCTGAACAGCGACCGGCTTGATGCGCTCGATCAGGCGGAAATGCGTCGCTTTGCCGTCGTTTGGCGTTGGAGCGGATCGAGCGGCGGTTTCCTTGCCATCGAGTGCAGGCGATAGCCCCGCTCAGTCATTGCCGCATTGGGAGCCAGACTGATGGTTTCGAGCGCCTTGGAGATCGTCGATGGCTTTGCGCCCCCCATGTGCTGCATGCGGTGATCCGCGAGTCCGCTGGGCACGCCGCAAGGTTCAACTCGGCCGGGGTGTAGTCAATGTCGCCGAGGCAGGAGTTGGAGGAGCGCACTCATGACGAGGGCCGTTTTCAGCTCGTCTCAGGGGTTCTGGGCCACGCTGTTCGGAACAGGTTCTCGATGGATCCGAACGCGCTGCGAGCCGGAGCGCATGGGCTGTATGATTCGCGGTCGGATCAAGGGAGGATCCGTTTCAATCACAAGACCCCAGCGGGGGCATGGAACACAGCATGCGCATCAATCTTGACGGGCTGGGCATCCGGGCGAAGCTCCTCCTGCTTTTCGTCGTTATCAAAGTTGTGCCGCTCGTTCTCCTTGCCGTTCTGGCCTGGGAGGGGGTCACCCATCTCGGCGGGGGGCTGGCCGAGCGCATCTCGACGCTTGCCGAGGAAGTCCGTAGGACGGTGACGGATATGGGGGACACCTTCACCGAGGAGTCGGTGAAGGCTCTCGATGACCGGGCGCGTGAGGAGATCGAGCGCCTGACGACCGACACTGCGCGCGCGATCGCCGATTTCCTTCATGACCGTGACCGTGATGTCCTGCTGGCCGCCCAACTGGAGCCGACGGAGGCGCAGTACCGAGCCTTCGTGGAGAACCGTTCGCGCAGGCTCGTGGCGCGCGGGGAATGGGAATTGTCGGCCGATGGTGCGGGTTGGGTACAGAAGCAGTCTGCGCGGCCTCCTCCCGCCGAGGTGTCGCCGGGCAACGCCGAGAATCAGCAGGATTTTCATTACCGTCCGCCGGAGGAGGTCCTGCGTGCGGTGGAAACCCCTCTTTATCATGAGATCACCTTTGTTGGCCTGGACGGGCGCGAGCGCCTGAAGGTATCGCGTACCGGCATGTTGCCGTCCGATCTGCGCGATGTGTCGGACCCGGCCAATACCTGGAGCAAGGCCGAGACGTATTTCGAAGCGTTACGCGAACTGAAGCCAGGCGAAATATATGTCTCCGAGGTGATCGGTCCCTATGTCTCCTCGCGCATGATCGGCACGGTCACGCCAGACAAGGCCCGCCGCCAGGGCGTGCCCTTCGAGCCCGAAAACGAGGCGTACGCAGGAAGAGAAAACCCGCTAGGAAAACGTTTCCAGGGCATTGTGCGCTGGGCCACGCCCGTGACCCGGAACGGCATCATCATCGGCTATGTGACGCTCGCGCTCGACCATACGCACGTGATGAGCTTTACCGACAACCTGCTGCCGACCGCCGAGCGCTACGCAGCAATCGCCGATGCCGCAGACGGAAACTATGCGTTCATCTGGGACTATCTGGACCGCAACATTGCGCACCCCCGGCACCACTCCATCGCAGGTTTCGACCCGGAGACGGGCGAACGCGCCGTTCCCTGGCTGGAGCAGGGGCTGTATTCGGACTGGCAGCGCAGCGGACTGCCGCTGCGCGCCTTTCTGGACACGGTCAAGCCGTTCGATGCGCAGACGCGCGACAAGAAGCCTGCAGCGGAACTGACACGGGCCGGGATGCTTGGGCTCGAATGCCGTTACCTGAACTTCGCACCTCAGTGTCAGGGCTGGCACGATCTGACCGAACAAGGAGGCTCAGGTTCGTTCCTGATCCTCTGGTCGGGTGTCTGGAAGCTCACCACTGCGGCGGCCATTCCATATCACACCGGGCAATATGCCCGCACGCCCCGCGGCTTCGGTTACGTGACGATCGGCGCTAACGTCGATGATTTCCACGAACCCGCGAGAGCGACGGCGCGGCTCATGGAAGGCAAGGTGGCCGAGTTCGGCGAGCGGATGAAGCAGGCGCAGGCCGGCCTGAAGGCGCTCATCGATGACTCGATGGCGAGGACCGCCTTCAGCCTGAGCGCGTCGACGCTTGTGATGATCGCGTTCGTCGTTGTCGTGGCGATATGGCTGGCGTCGATGCTGACGCGGCGCATCACCGACGTGACGGCCGGCCTGACCCGCATCGAGGCGGGTGATTTCGATTACCGATTCCGGCGTGACGCCAAGGATGAACTGGGCCGCTTGAACGAAGCGCTGAACAAGATGGCTGACAGCGTCAGTGAGTCTTTCCAGCGGCTTGAAGAGGCCCGCCGCCAAGCCGAAGACAACAGCCGCATGAAGAGCGACTTCGTGGCGAGCATGTCGCATGAACTGCGCACGCCGCTCAATGGCATCCTGGGCTTTGCCGAGCTGATCCGCTCGGACGCGCCCAACGACGAGATCCGTGAGCAGGCCGACATCATCTACCAGAGTGGCCAGCATCTGCTGTCGCTGGTGAATGACATTCTCGATATCGCCAAGATCGAGTCCGGGCACATGAGTCTGGAGTCGACCGAGTTTGCCCTGAGGCCGCTGCTGCAACAACTGACCGATCTTCACGGGGAGTCGGCGCGACAGAAAGGACTGACGCTGACGACCGATTTTTCACCGGCCCTTCCGGAGACATTCGTTGGCGACCCGACGCGCCTGCGCCAGGTAATGAACAACCTGCTCGGCAATGCAGTGAAGTTCACTCGCGAGGGTGGTGTCGTCTTTTCGGCCCGGCAGGAGGATGGGCGGCTTGTTGTCGGGGTGCGCGACAGCGGGCCGGGGATCGAACAGGATCTTCAGCCAGTCATCTTCGAACGCTTCCGCCAGGCTTCCTCGTTCATCACCCGCGAACACGGCGGTACTGGCCTGGGGCTGGCACTGGTGCGGGAGGTCGTCGCGCTGATGGGCGGCGAAGTGCGTCTGGAGTCCGCGCCAGGCAAGGGCGCTTACTTCGAGTTCCGGGTGCCGCTCGTCAGTCGGAAAAAACGGCCGTAAGAGCGTTTATCGTGACGGGTTTGACGAGGATGTCGTCGAATCCGGCCTGCATGATGCGCGCTTTCTCGAATTCCATGGCATGTGCGGTGTAGGCGATCACCCGCAGGTTTGCGAGTGCTTCGTCCGCACGGATCCGGCGGCAGACCTCTTCTCCGTCCATTCCCGGCATGCTGATGTCCAGCAGCACACAGTCGAATCTCGCTTCGGTCAGGCGCTCGAAGGCTGCCATGCCACTGTCGGCTTCCTCGGTATGCCAGCCACACTTCTTCAGCAGTGCTGCCGCGAGCCTACGGTTGATCTGATTGTCATCGACGATCAGGACGCGTTTCATGGGTGAGCTGAACGAGGGCTGCAAGGAAGGGTGAGCGGTCCTTATACACCAGAAGCCGGCGTCCGTCGTCCAGCGTCCGCTCGCAGGCAGTTCAGCCGTCTACCAGGCGCAGGAGGTCGGCCACCTGAAAGGGTTTGCTGATGAAAGCGTCCATCCCCGCCTCAAGGCAACGCTGACGATCGGACTCGAAGGCATTGGCGGTCATGGCGACGATCCGGGGCTGCCGATGCAGATTCAGAGCACGAATCCTCCGCGTCGCCTCTACGCCGTCCATCTCCGGCATGAGCATGTCCATCAGGACGACGTCGAACGCATGCTCCGTAACCGTCGCCAGGGCTTCGAGCCCGTTGCGGGCGGTATGCACGACATGGCCGGCACGGGTGAGAATCCGCACTGCCAGCAGTTCGTTGATCGCGTTGTCCTCGACTAGCAGTATGGTGCGAGGGCGTCCAGGGGACGTGAGCGGATCGGCCTTCGCTTGGGGTGCGACGCTTTGCGAAGCTCCGATCGCGTCCTCGAGCGGAACGGAGAAACGGAAGACGCTGCCGCGACCCTCCGACGACTCCACTTCGATCGTGCCCCTCATCGCCTCGACGAGTCGCGCGCAGATGGCCAGGCCCAAACCCGTACCGCCGAAGCGGCGCGTCGTGGAACTGTCGACCTGCGAGAACGCCCGGAACAGCCGGTCCCGGCGTTCGGCCGGAATGCCGATTCCGGTATCCCGTACCTCGACCGTCAACCGCCATTGCCCGTCGTCTCCCCGTCTTGCGGCGGCGGAAACAGTGACCGAACCCGCGTCGGTGAACTTGATTGCGTTGGAAACGAGGTTGGAAAGCACCTGGCGGAACCGGGCGCTGTCACCCATCACAAGTTCAGGGAGCGAAGCGTCCAGATGCAAGTCGAGGCGGATGCCGCGCTCTGCCGCAAGAGGATTGAACAGCGCGGCAATGTCGCGAAACTGTCGGGCCGGATCAAAGGCGCAAGTTTCAAGCTCCAGCTTGCCCGCATCGATCTTGGCGAAGTCGAGGATATCGTTGATCAGCGTAAGAAGATTGTTGCCGCTCTCGCGCAGCAGGCGAACGTACTCGCGCTGCTCGTCCGTCGTGGTCGTCACTGCGAGCAACTGGGCCATACCCAGAATGCCGTTGAGCGGGGTGCGGATCTCGTGACTCATGACCGCGAGAAACTCGCTCTTGGCCCGGTCTGCCGCTTCGGCGCGCTCCACTGCCGCGCTCAAAGCCTGAGTGCGTTCGGCTACCTGTGATTCAAGGCTTTCGGCAAACTCCCGAAGCGCCTCGTTGGACTGGTAAAGCGCGAGACTCTTTTCTTCCAGCAACTGCTCTGCCGCCTTGCGAGCCGCACGCTCGCGTTCGGCCCGGCGGTTGAGGCGGGCGATCTCCTCCCACGGATCGGGCGGGACAGCGGCGTTGCTCATGCCTGACGGGTGAGGATGAAGCGCTCGCGCGATGTCTGTGCAGTGCCGGGCATCGGCTCGCGCGCGATGCGGAGTGGCTCGCGGTAGTGGGCCACGCATCCGCGCATCAGACCTTCTGCGAGGTCCGCGAAGTGGCGGCTGGAGGTATAGATCATGCGCAGTTCCGCGTCGTTGCGGGACTCGACCTCGAAGCGCGGCAACTCCGCGTCGGGGTACAGCTTGTGGACCTCGGCGTGGATCACCTCCTCGATGCTGACGAGGAAGTCGAACGCCCCACCGATGTCGGCAGTGAAGAAACGAGGGTAGAGCACGCTGAATCGGCCGAACAGGTATTCGCCGAAGGCTGTGACCAGTGCGTTGGCAGGCATCTGGACAAGGTTTGAAAGCGTCCCGACCAGTGCCACCATTTCGGCATGGTCGTATGTTCCGACCGACGTATACGCGCCACCGGAGGGGAGGTCGGTGGTGTCGAGCATGCGATCGGCGATCTCGGCCGAGAAACGCTGTTCGACCATCTCGATGAATTCCGTGAATACGATGCCTTTCATGATTTGCTTCCAGAGTGCGTGACGGCTCGCAGCGTCGGTGGGCGCGACAGCAATTCTAGTACGGGCGCGGTGTGCTGATGGCAGAATCCACGTCTCCTTGAGACTGCATGGTTACATGAGCGATACGCGTCCCCCCATGAGTGAATCGTCGCCGGACGAACCGCAGTCGGTCGGAGTGCGTTCGTTCGGACTTGCACTCCCGGCCATTGCCTTGGCACTGCTGGTCGGGGCAACCGGAGTGCTGCTGTACCTCCAGGCCGAGATGCGTGAGCACGAGCGAGTGGTAGCCATCGACGACGCCCGCAGCTTTGCGTCCTCAGTCCTTCGCTTCAGGGATTTCTACAGCCGCGAGATCGTCCCCCGGGCTGAGCAGGCCGGCATGTTCGTGTCCCACAACTATCGGCACATTCCCAATTCACTACCACTGCCGGCAACCTTTACCCTGGAGTTCGGCGATTACCTGTCCGGGCAGTCGGATGGTTTTGCGGTGAATCTATACAGCGACCATCCCTTTCCGTGGCGCGCCGATGATCGCCGGCTGGACGAGTTCCAGCGTGCGGCGCTTGATCATCTTCGCAAGGCACCTGATCAGCCTTACAGCCGCGTCGAAGTTCGCGGGGAGGGGGCCGTGCTGCGGCTGGCGGTGGCTGACAGGATGAAGCCCGACTGCGTTGCATGTCATAACACCTATCGTGGATCGCCCAAATCGGACTGGAAGGTCGGCGACATCCGCGGGGTGATGGAGGTCGTGAGGCCGCTGTCGCGTGCGGACGCAGCGCTGGATTCGGGAGTGCGCAACGCCATCCTGATGACGTTCATGCTGATTGGTGCCGCCGTGGTCGTGCTGTGGCTGGTAATGCGCAGGTTGCACCTGAGTGTTGGGGACAGCCAGCGACACGCCGCGCTTGTGTGGCGAGTGAACGAGCACCTTCGCGAGGAAATCGGGCACAGGCGGAGCGTCGAGTCGGCACTGCGTTTCAACGAAGCGAAACTGCGCGCCATTTTCGATGGCGTGCTCGAAGCGGTAGTGGTCATCGATGAGCATGGCTGCGTGGTCGAAGCCAACCAGGTGGCCGCGCAGATGTTCGGCTATCCGATGGAGGAACTCATCGGCTGCAATGTGGGCGCATTGCTGCCGACAAAGGATGCGGCCGAAATGGATGATGGCGAGGCAAAGCTCTTCTCCGACGGTCCCGGACATCAGGTGGTCGGGCGCCGCCGCAACGGGCAGATCTTCCCGGTTAGCCTTGCAGTCAACGATGTTGCGCTTGGCCAGCAAGGTTTCTTCGTCGGCATCATTTCCGATGTTACCGAGCGCTTGCGTCATGAGTCCGAGATGCAGGCCGCACGGGATGCTGCGCTGGCGTCGGCACGGCTGAAGTCGGAGTTCCTCGCAAACATGAGCCACGAGATCCGAACGCCGATGAACGGCGTCATTGGCATGACCGGTCTGCTGCGTGAGACGCAACTCGATGCGCATCAGCGCGACCTGCTGGAAACAGTGGAGCGCAGTTCCTCGGCCTTGCTCGATATCATCAATGACATTCTCGATCTGTCGAAGATCGAAGCGGGCAAGCTGGAGCTGAAGCGCGCGGAGTTCGACCCGGTTGTAACCGTCAATGATGTCGTGAAACTCTTCGCAGGCAAGGCGCGCGAGAAAGGGATTGAATTGACCTGCAGCTGCGAACCCGGTCTGTCGCGGTGGGTGTCAGGCGACGAAGGGCGTTTCCGGCAGGTTTTGAGTAATCTGGTGGGCAATGCCGTAAAGTTCACCGATGCGGGGAAAGTACACGTCCGAATGACGGCCCTGCCTGGGGATGGTGAATGCGCGATCCATGTCGAAGACACCGGTATCGGCATCCCCGAGGAGCATCGCGATCAGTTGTTCGAGCCCTTCATGCAGGTCGATGGGTCGACCACCCGGCAGTACGGTGGTACCGGCCTGGGCTTGGCGATCAGTCGCGAACTGGTGCACAAGATGGGAGGACGTATCGACTTGGAGAGCCGTGAAGGAGAGGGATCGGTGTTCAGCTTCACAGTGCGCTTCGAAGCGCCTCTCGCGCCGCAGCCTGCCGCGTCGTGCGACGACTTGCCACCGATGCTGCAGGCGCGTCCTGCGCGCATCCTCGTTGCGGAGGATAATGCGGTGAATCAACGGCTGATCCGGATACTGCTCGAAAAGGACGGTCACCAGGTTGATGTTGTCGATAACGGGGTCAAGGCGATCGAGCATCTGGCCGAAGGGCGCTGCGATATGGTGCTGATGGATTGCCAGATGCCCGAAATGGACGGTTTTCAGGCAACCGAAGCCTGGCGCAGTCAGGAAGGGGTGCGCGGAAAGGGGCGGGTGCCCATCGTCGCGCTGACGGCGAATGCCATGGAGGGCGATCGCGAACGCTGCCTGGCCGCGGGTATGGATGACTATCTCACCAAACCGGTCGACCGGCGTCGCCTGGCTGAAGTGATCAGCCGGTTGTTGCGCCGGGACGCGGCGAACGGTCAGGATACTTAAGCATCTGGAGGTGGAGGCGGCCATGACCAGCGTCGTCATCATTGAAGACAACGAAGTGATGCGAATGACCATCCGGTCCTTGCTGCGTCACGCCGGCTACCAGGTGTTGGCCGAAGGTAGGGACGGCCGCGCGGGGATGGAATTGGTCCGGCAATGGACGCCCGATGTGGTCTGCCTCGACATCATGCTGCCGGATATCAGCGGCGTGGAGGTGCTCTGTGAGCTACGCAAGGAGTTCCGTGAGCTACCGGTGGTGATCGTATCCGCTTACGCGGACCGTGCCACCCTGGAAAGGCTGATGAACTGTGCGGCCGATGCAGTGGTGGTCAAACCGTTCACCGAGGGGCGCCTGGTAGATGCCATCGAGAGCGCCCTGCGTACCCGCGGATCCTGCAGTCAATGCCAGCCTTCAGGTGCACCGGAATGATGAATCTCAGTGCCGACAGGCTGCTCGACGTATTGCCGGTTGGGGTGCTGTTGCTGGCCCAGTCCGGCAATAGGTCGTTCGGCGTCGTGCGCTGCAATCCGGTTGCGGCGGCCATGCTGGGCAGGCCGGGCGAGGAACTCTCTGGGGTAGATCTTGCGGCGTTGTGGCCTGCTGCCCAGGCTCATCTGGCTGGCGGAGCCGTGCCAAATGCCTCCGTCGAACTTCTCGCGCCGCATGGCACACAGATGCTGCGGCTTCAGCGCTTCGAGCTATCCGATGGGCTGTCCGGCCTTCTCGTGCAGGCATCGGCGCAGGGTGGTGAAGGAGATTCGAGTCCGGGCATGCACCGGGTTCCGGATACCTCAATGCGGGAGGAAGAGGGCAAGGGTCGGGCCGCTCGGGCGACTCGGACGCAGCGTGTATTGGTGGTGGAGGATCACCCGGTCAACAGGATGCTCGCCATCCGGATTCTGGAAGATGCCGGTTTCGACGTCGTCACGGCGGACGATGGTGTGCAGGCGCTCGAATACCTTGACGGGCACACTGTCGATCTAGTGCTGATGGATTGCCACATGCCTCGTATGGACGGACTGGAGGCGACTCGCCAACTGCGGGAGCGGGAGCGCAAGTCTGGTGCGCGGACGGTGCCGGTTCTTGCGCTGACCGCTCACGGCAGCCATAGCGAACGTGCGGCCTGCCTTGCCGCGGGCATGAACGATTTCATGAGCAAGCCTTATGTCGCGGCGGAGTTGGTTGCGATGGTAGAGCGTCATCTGCTTGCCGGGCCGGCTGAGATGGAATCACCGCTGCCCGACGAGGGTCGTGCGGAGCAGGTGTCTGACGCGCTGCTCGACATGGGAGTGCTGGCTGAGTTGCGGGAGGCTCTGGGTGACGACCTCAAGGAAATCGTCGATCACTTCCTCTTTCAGCTGGACGACCAGCTTCGGGATATCCACGGTGCGCTCGCAAGGGGCGATGCGCAGGCCGTTACCATGCACGCACACACACTGAAGGGCAGTGCGTCAAACCTTGGCGTGACCCGGCTCGCTGCCCTGGCCGCCGAGATCGAACAGGATGGGCGGCGCGGCGACCTCGAGGCGGCAAGGGAGCGATGTGAGGCTTTGCAGGGGTGCGCCGCGGCTACCTGCGAGCAGCTTGGGGTGCTGGGCTACGCAGCCAGGCAAGGGCGCATCTAGGCGCTCTTCCATTGCCCGGCTCTATTGCTCAGGCTCCCTGCCGGGGCGGCGGAAACTGACGATCAGGTGCTCGATCTCGCGTGGCGACATGGGTTTGCCGATCAGATAACCCTGGATCTCACCGATACCCAAGGCTTCGACGAAATCACACTGACGCATCGTTTCGATGCCCTCCGCGATGGTGTTGATGCCCAGGGTACGGGCAATCACCGTGATCGCGCCGACGATGGCCCGGTCGGCTTGCGAATTGGTGATGTTGCGCACGAACGCGCGGTCGACCTTGATGGTGTCGATCGGAAAGCGCAACAGATACTCCAGCGACGAGTAACCGATGCCGAAGTCGTCGATGGCGATCTTGTAACCCAGTCCGCGAAGCCTGGTGAGCAGCTCGATTGCCCGCGTGGGGTCCTGCATCGCAAGGCTCTCGGTGATCTCCAGTTCGACACGTTTCGGGGATACGCCCCTCCGTTCGGCCGTGCCTACGATGGTGTCGAACAGACGCGGATCAAGGAACTGCTGCGGCGACAGATTGATACCGACCCGTAGCGGGGTGCCAGCCAGTTCCCAATGGCGAGCCTGACTGCACGCTTCGTCGATCACCCAGGCGCCAACCGCGTCGATCATGCCGGATTCTTCGAGCACCGGAATGAACTCGACCGGGGAAACGAGACCACGTTCAGGGTGCTTCCAGCGGAGCAGCGCCTCGACCCCGACGATACGGCCGAAGCGAAGATCCATCTGGGGCTGATACACAAGATGGAACTCCTGGTTCTCCAGGGCGCGCCGCAACGCGTGCTCCACGTCGAGTGTGGGACTGCGCTTCTGCGTGGTGAGCTCATCGTACTGGACGACGCGTCGCCCTTGGCCGCGGCCAACGCGTTGCGCCTCCTGTGCCAGCGTCAGCAACTGTTCGGCGTCGGCACTGTGCTCGGGATACTGCGCTACGCCTGCCGAAACGCCCAGGAAGGCTTCCTTTTCGCCGACCCTGAACGGTTGCGTCAGTGCGTCCATCAGGTGGTCGAAGCGCTCCCGCAGATCGGATGTGCCTGCATCCTGCAGCAGCACGGCGAATTCGTCGCCCCCCACGCGCGCCACGGCGCCGTCGATGGCGAGCAACCGCAGGCGCTGCGCCACCTGGCTCAACAGGATGTCGCCGTTCTGCTCGCCCATGGCGTCGTTGTGCCGATGGAAACGAGTCAGATCAATCCAGCCAACCAGTACGCCCCCGTGCCCTTCGCTGCGTCGTTGCTCGAGGGCCTGGCGCAGTGATTGGCTGAACAGGCGGCGGTTGCCGAGGCCGGTGAGGTCATCGTGCAACGCGAGGTAATCGACCAGGGCTTCAGCCTTGCGGCTGTCCGTGATGTTCTGCGCTGCGCCGTAGAGCCTGTCGAGATCCCGCCCTTCCACGCCGCGTTCGCCCGTCATGCGCAGGATTCGTTCGCCGCTGTTGCCGACCAGCCGCATTTCCAGGTCGATGCGCAGATCGGACGCTGCCGCGCCGCGAAAGGCTCTGCGGACTCGTTCGCGATCATCCGTTTGCACGTGATCGACAAGATCATTCAGCGTGGTGATCTCGTCCATCGGATAATTCAGCAACTCCGCGAGCTCGGTCGACCACTCGAAGTGGTCGGTAGCGGGGTGCCAACTCCAGAATCCGATCTGCGCGATGCGCTGCGCAGAGGCTTCGTGCAATCGATTTTGCCGTACTTGTCGCACAAGCTGACCGCCCCGTATCGCGTAACGGATGCGCTGCGAGAGCAAGGGCCAACTGATCGGCTTCGTAATAAAGTCGGTCGCGCCGACCTCGAAGGCCCGCGAGATGGCGTCGATGTCTTCGGCACCGGTCAGCATGATGATGGGTGTGCCCTCGTCGCGGTCGAGGGCACGGATCCGTTGGCAGGCTTCGAAACCGTCCATGACCGGCATCATCACGTCCATGAGGACGGCGTCCGGGTGCTCACGTTCGAAAATCTCCACCGCCTCGGCGCCATTTTCTGCGAGCAGGATGTTGTAGCCTTCCTTGCCCAGTACGCCCTTGATGAGCATCCGTGTCGACGGGACGTCTTCAACGATCAGCAGTTTGCGGGAAGATTTCTCATTCAAAGGGCGTATTCGCTATGAGCTTAGTAATAGGTGTGGCGGGACGAATTATGCACCCGTTTGGAGTATCGGTCAGCAATCGAATGCGCCACTTTCGTCACGACTTCCAGGCAATAGGAAGCTGAAGCAGCATCCACGCCCCGCGCCTTCCGACCGGACCCCGATCCGTCCGCCATGGCGTTCGACGATGCGTCGGCAAAGCGCCAATCCTATGCCGTCTCCGTCGTAGCGCGAGCGGCCGTGCAGACGCTGGAAGACCTTGAACAAGCGCTCTGCCTGCTCGGTCGACTCGATGCCGATACCGTTGTCGCGAATGGAGAAACGCCAGCCGCCCGCGACCGCCTCTGCGGTGACCGAGATGTGCGGAGTTACTTGAGGCTGGCGGTACTTGAGCGCGTTGTCGAGAAGGTTCTGGAAGAGTCGGACCAGCTCGTTCTCGCTCGCGGTGAGCGTAGGCCACGACCCGCTGATGTCGATCAGCGCACGGGTGTGCTCGATCTGCGGCACCAGGAAGAGCAGGGCTTCATCAAGTGCGGCACGCACGCTGACCGGCTTCAGCGGTTCGCCGCCTCGTCCGACACGCGAGTACTCGAGCAGGCCGATCAGCATCTTGTCCATGCGCAAGGTGCCCTCGCGGATGAAGCGCATGATCTCCCGTTGTTCATCGCCAAGCATGCCATGCAGATCGTCCTCGAGTATCTGCACGTAGCTGTGAATCATGCGCAGCGGTTGGCGAAGGTCGTGTGAGGCGACGTAGGCGAACTGCTCGAGATCGGCGTTGGAGCGAGCCAGTGCGTCGCTTTTCTCGCGCAGATCGTCTTGCAGCCCGGACTCGGCGCGTCTTGCACGATTTGCGGCGATCACATTGCCGGCGGCGCCAAGCAATGGCTGGAGCAAGTCAGCGATACGGTGATCGTAGCCGCCCGGGCGGTTCGCCAGACCGATCAGGGCGACCGTACTGCCCGCGTATCTGAGCGGCAACGTAATCAGGTTGTGCAGTGAAGGATGTCCGTGAGGCAGAAAAGCGGCAAGCTCGGCCGGAACACCGTCGTTGAGGACAAGCGTGCGACTGCCGGCGAGCGTAGCGGCAAGCAGGGGGCCGGCCTCCTCGCAGTCCGGTGCAGATCCGGGGGCCACCTGATGCGCCATTCCGGTAAGCGCAAATGTCTTCAAGCAGTGGCGACCATCCGGGTGGTGTAGTACTTCGCCAATGAAGCCGAAGCTCGATCCAGTGAGCTCGGCGCACTGTTCAAGTACCTGGGCAAAGCGCGCCTGCATGTTGTGCGAAGCGATGAAATCCGACTGCAGGTCTGCGATCATGCGCAGCGTGGCTTCAGCCTCCTTGCGGGCAGTGATGTCGGCGTGGGTGCCCAGCATGCGCGTCGGACTGCCGTTCGCATCGCAGGCCATCGTGCGTCCGCGACCTTCCACCCATAGCCAACTGCCGTCAGCCTTGCGCATGCGGAACTCGATCACGAAGGCATCGCCGCGCTCAAGCTGACGCTGGACCTCTGTCTGAGTGCGCTCGACGTCTTCCACATGCAGAAGCTCGCTCCAGCGTTGGTAGCTGACCGCAAAAGCGCCGACTGGATAGCCAAGCATCTCAAAGCAGCGCGCATCCCATTCAACCCGATCGGTGATGAGGTCCCAGTCCCAATAGCCGATTCCGGCTGCCTCGAGCGCCAGTTGATGGCGCAGATGTTCGGCACGAGCTCTATCGATCATCGGCGGTGTTGGTCCTCGTAACACACCTCCCGGTCACGCCCCTGGCGTTTGGCGTGGTACAGCGCTTCATCCGCACGCGAAATGCAGGACTCGGTAGTGTCGTCGGCTGCTCGAAGCTCGGTAATGCCGACGCTGATGCGTATCGGCAGGCTGCGTCCAGTCGGACTAAGCGGACTGCGTGCCAGGCGATCGCGCAGGCGACGGGCGAATTGCAGTGCTGCATGTGCGCCGGTATCCGGCAGCATCACCGCGAACTCCTCCCCTCCAAGGCGCCCACAAACATCCGATTCTCGCTGCGTGTTGCGCAGGGTGTCGGCGAAGTGCCGCAGGGCCTCATCTCCGACCTGATGCCCCCATGCATCGTTGATCGCCTTGAAGTGGTCGAGGTCGATCATCAGCAACGCTGACGTAGTGTCGGGCCGGCGGCGCAGGCGAGCGAGTTCGTGCTCGAGCTTCTGCAGAAACACCCGTCTGTTGTCGAGCCCTGTGAGCGAATCCGTGGTCGCCAGGCGAAGCAGATCGGCCTCCAGCCGCTTGGTGTCACCGACATCTTGCATCGTTCCCACCGCACGCAGCGGGGTGCCGTCGGGCTGACGCTGCAGTACCTTGCCGGCGGCCTGCGTCCACACCCAGTGGCCGTCGCGGTGGCGGAGCCTATGTGCGAAGCGGAATCCGGGGGTATTGCCCCGGAAATGGTCGTGCAGGGACGAAAGGGCTGCGCCCAGGTCCTCTGGATGGACGCGGGCAAGCCAGCCGTCCCCCCCGACTTCCCGTACGCCTTCGTCCTCGCCGACCATGCCGGCCCAACGACGGTCAATAGTGAGCAGACCGTCCGGTATGTTCCAGTCCCACAAGCCCAGTTCTGCGCCGGCGAGCGCGAGTGACATGCGCTCTTCGGATTCGGCAACCCGTTCTTCAAGGCGTGCGCGGGCGAGTGCGTGTCGCATTGCGCGAACCAACTCACGCGGGCTGGCCGGCATCTTGACGAGGTAATCCTGCGCGCCAGCCTCAAGCGCACGGACCGCCGTCTCGTCGTCGTCGTCCCCTGTAAGCACAACAATCGGGGTGCGTCCGGCCAGTGTCCGCAGGCGTTCGACCGTATCCGGTCCGGTTGAGTCGGGCAGCTTGAAATCCAGCAGTATTATTCCCGGCTGCCAGTGACACAGCTGGTTTGCCACCTCGCTGATCGAGCCGGCTTGGCGCAGGTCGAAGCTGCCCGGCCAGTGCGCATCCAGTATCTGCCGGACTTGTCGAGCGTCCGAGGGCGCTCCATCAACGAGCAGGATGCGCAGTTGCTGATTCTGTTGTTCCGTGCCGTCTTCGCCGGTGAGGCTGCGACCACCGTGGCGGCGCAGCGCCCCGAGCAAGCCGGCACCGAAGGCGGCCAGGTCTGCCTGCTTGGTAACGTAGGCATCGGCTCCGAGTTCCATGGCGCGCGACATGTCGTGCTCGCTGGACGACGTACTGAGCATGATTACCGGAATATTTCCGCCCTGCGGGTGGCTGCGCAGGCGGGCAAGGAATTCGTGCCCGTTCATGCGCGGCATGTTGATGTCGAGCAGGATGAGCTGGGGCTGCGGTCGGGCAGTTGCGTCTTCGAGCAACTCAAGCGCAGCGATACCGTCAATGCAGTGACGAAGCTCGGTTCGCATCCCGGCTTTGCGCAGGATCCTGCGTACCAGGAACACGTCGGACGGTTCGTCCTCGACAATCAGGATGTCGAGCGGGGGCGCAGAGGCGTTCATCAAGCCCTCTTGCCGTCATTGGGCGCCATCACGCCATTGATGATGTCACGGGCCTGATCGCCGAGCGGAACGCGCCGGCTGCGGGCCAACCGTCGCAGCTGCTCGAACGCTGCTTCCTCGGACAGCCCATCACGGTACATGAGGATGCCGACTGCCACGCTGACACTGCGGTCGGCGTTGAGGGCGTTCTCAATCTGGCGGCGGTCTTCACGAAGCTGGCGAATGTCCTCGCCGCGTGCCAGTGCGCCCTGTATTACGGGCACCACTTGGCCGATGTCCACTGGCTTGAGCAGATAGCACAGCGCGCCACATGCGATTGCCGCGCGCACGACGGTATCGTCAGCATTGCCCGAGAGGATGATGAAGGGCGTCGGGGCGTTGTGGCGCAGCCATTCCGCCAGCTTGATGCCGCTCTGGTCCGGCAGCGTGATATCGAGCACCGCAAGATCGAAGGCAGGGGACGTCTGTACGAATTGGCGGGCGGTTTCTGCGTCCGGGGCTTCCGAGACCTCAAATCCGGCGCGCGTCATGCCGTGCTTGAGCGTTCGGCGTACAAGTTCATCATCCTCCACCAGAAGGATGCGCGCCGTGGTACCGGTCTGTGCCGTCTGGTTCATGCCAGCTCTGGGCCTGGTGTCGGCGCTTCGTTTGATCGAGTCGAGATTCTTGTTATCGGATGGTGTGAACACAAGCTGTCACCATTTTATTGGGGCACTCGCAGGCTCCTGTCCGGGAATTCTAGTTCCGTGGGATGGGGTAAGCCATTGAGGCTGATCAACGAGTTTCCTGCGGTGTGGAACACAAACGGATCGCAGCGGTGGGCGATAGGCGCTAGACCTTGAACTGGCCGGCCAGGCGTTCGACCGTGCGGGCGATCTCGTCTACCTGAAGGCTGACGCTATGGGTCTGCTCAGCCGTCGCGGCGTTCTGCTCCGCCATCTGTGCAATGGTTTCGACACCTCTTGCGACCTCCCGTGCGGCGACCGACTGCTCCCGCAGGGTGGTGCGAATCTCATCAACCGCACCAATGGCAGTGTTGGCCTTGTCCTGGATGACTTGTACCGAGTCGCCTGCACCAGTAGCCGCGCTCACCCCTTGTCCAACGCGCTCGACACCGGTTTCCATCTCCGCGACAGCCGCTCCCGTCCGGTGCTGAATCTGTTCGACCATGCGTGAGATCTCTACCGTTGCCCCGGCAGTGCGTTCGGCAAGCTTGCGCACCTCGTCCGCCACGACGGCAAAGCCACGGCCGGTTTCGCCTGCACGGGCCGCCTCGATGGCGGCGTTCAGCGCGAGGAGATTGGTCTGCTCGGCAATCTCCTTGATCGTGGCGACGATCTGTCCGATCTCCGCAGAGATGCCTTTAAGCTCGCCGAGGCTCTCCGCCGCATGGGTGACCGCTTCGGCGATGCGCGAGATCTGAGTGGCCGCCTGACGCACCACTTCCGCCCCATGACGGGCAGCCTCCCCGGATTCGGCCGTGGTCCCGTGTGCAGTGACCGCGTTGTCCTCGAGGTGATCGATGGAAACCGACAACTGCTCGATCGTTGCGGCCATGCTGGACGCTGAAGACGACTGGCGCATCGCGCTATCCGCGGTTGTCTTGCTCGCCCCGGTCAGTTCGCCAGACGCCGCCGCCAGATGATGAGCACCATGCGAAAGTTCAAAGGCAATCTCGAACAGACGATTGCGCATGATCTGCAGGCGATTGAAGATGCTGCCAATTTCGTCTCCCTTGCCCGCCGGAACCGCAACACGCAGGTTGCCGAGCGCGATCTGGTGAGCGATCTCGCCAACCCGGTCCAGGCGCTTGTTCTGCACGCCGATCAGCCACCAGATCAGTGCGATCAGGGCCGTGCCCAGGGCAAACGAAACTGCGAGCGTGGTCAACGCAGGACGGTGAATGGCGGCCGCGAGCGCATCGAGCGGCACGCTTGCCTCAATGACGCCGCGCACGTCACCCATGCGCCAGTCGCGCTTCGGGGAGTCAGGATGGGCGTTGTGGCATGTTATGCAAGTCTGACTGTCCATCACATCTGCGCGAGCCAGTCGCATCACCATCCGCCCGTCCTTCTCGTCGATGCGGGAGAACGATGCGCCTGGATTGGCCCGCAGGTAAGCAAGGGCTTCGGTAGCGAATGCGTCCAGACGAGTATCCGCAGCGCGGCGGAAGCGGAATGGCTGGTCGCTGTAGAGCTGCAGCTGATTGCCGGTGGCCCCGTTGGACATCTCACCAAGCGCGCGCATCACGCTGGCGGGCAGGGGAATGCCATTGGGGTCCGAGGCGAATTCGTGGGTGGGCTGCAGCCCGTTGGCCGACGCCTTGGGAATGACGTGGCGCGCATAGAAGCTGCGCGCGTTGCGTGCAGTATCGATCAGGCTGGACGCATTGGCACGGCCAGCTTCCGCCAGCACGGCATGCTCCAGGTCCTCCATCTTGACTGCGCCGACGCCGCCAATTAACAAACCGCCCAGGAGGATGGGAAGAAGAACCTTCGAGCGCAGCGAAAGGTCTTCGAAGCGGCGGACAATACGATCCGAGAGCCCCCGCAGGCCAGGTTTCAGGACGTAGCCACGGTGCAGTCGGTGGCCGCTCCCGTTCCTCATGCTTGCATAGAGCGCCTCGGCGGCCTGCACTTCGCCCCGGGTCGGCTTCATCCGGACGCTCATGTAGCCACCTTCGGCAAGCGGCGTGGCGGTGGCCTTCACCCAATAGTGATCGCCATTCTTGCGTCGGTTCTTGACGATACCTTGCCAGGCACGCCCTTCCTTGAGCGTCGCCCACATGTCGCGAAACGCTTCTTGCGGCATGTCCGGGTGGCGGATGATGTTGTGAGCCTGGCCGATGAGTTCTTCACGACTGAAGCCGGCGTATTCGACGAAGTCGTCGTTGACGTAGGTGATGCGGCCCTTCTCGTCGGTGTGCGAGATGATTGCGCAGTCGTCGCGAACGACGTACTCGCGTTGGGTCACCGGGAGGTTCTGCTTCATGCTGCACCTGTGCGCGTTGTTCGGCGAACAGGTATGCAGAGTACGGCCGGAGCAGAGAGGGCGAAGACGTGCGAAACCCCGCTGACCGGCTCGACGGAGAGTGTTCACTGTCGCCGGGTCTAGATTGATTCCGCGGGGTTTGGGCGGTTGGTGCCTTGATGACTGCGTGAGCAGGTCATGCATGGGCGTACGCAAATGGTACTACAGCTTTCGTCGGGTATACGGGATTTGTGAAGTAGCCGACGGGGCGCGGGTAGATGTCCCACTGAGAGGTTCTATTGGGCCGGGTTACTGTTCACGGAGGCGCTTGGCATCGCGCGCCGGTGGGCTGTCCGGAAGGTTCGGGAGGAATCATCTTGAGCGCCACGCGAAGTTGTTGAAGTCCTCGCAGATCGTCTGTACAGATCGTCGACGTCCTAGCGACCCGCCTACGTCCCGTACCGTGATCGGCGAAGTCCTCGGGGCACAGCCGCGAGATCATCTTCTGCGCGACGTCGGTCCGGGCCAGGCCGCGAAGGCGGGCGATCTCGCGGTGTTCGGCCGTGGGCGTGCGGCGCCAGCCGATCACGCGCTCCTCGATGAAGCGCTCGATCAGCTCGGCCAGGGTGCAGTCATTGTCGCCGGGGCGGGCGATCAGCAGCCCGTCGTCGGCGGCCGCCTCGAGCCGCCGCGCCCAGCGCTTTGCTTCTTCTTTGCTCTCGAAGGTCTTCGAACGACGAACTCCACCGACACACACTTCGGCTCGCCAGCTCTTGCCACGTGGTTTGATGCTTGCCATGACGCTTGTCTCCGGAAAGTGGAAAAAGCGCTGACGAGCGTCAGAGGGTCGGCATGGCGCCTTCCCGGTGTGCGTAAGCCTGGGTTCTGGGTGGGTTCTGGCCGACGTCTCCGGGTTTCCGGAAACCGCTTCGGTTGGCACGATTGGTGGGGTGCCCCCAAATCGATTTACGCCAGACCCACAAAGCACAAAGGCTTACGCATTGCGTAAGCCTTTGATTTTATTTGGTTGCGGGGGCAGGATTTGAACCTGCGACCTTCGGGTTATGAGCCCGACGAGCTGCCAGACTGCTCCACCCCGCGTCGGAGAGACAGGACTATAGTCGAACCCCATGGGGTGAGTCAAGGATTGATTGCTTTTTCCTTGTCCGGTGCCTGCCGTACGCTGCGACGACCGGCCGCGGCGACTGCTTCGGCGAGGGCTTGCAGCACGCGCATCGGCGGCCGGTCCTGGGGACGGACCATACCGGTGGGCACGTGGGCGATCTCGTCCGGCACCTTGCCGACCTGTAACTGCGCGGCGTGGGCGGATTGCTCGACGACGCGGCGGGGCATCAGCGTCCAGCCGAGCCCGACCGACACGCAACCGAGGATGCCCTCGAGCGTACCGAACTCCATGGCGTCGGACAGCGGGTGGCCGATGGTGCGTTGCCAGGCCAGCGCGCGGGCGCGATAGACGCAGCCTTCGCGAAAGAGGATGAGCGGCGCCCGCGAGGGATCGATGCCGGGGGCGGCGACCTGCACCAGTTCCTCGACCAGCAGTTCGTCGAAGGCCAGTTCCGGGTGGTTCACCGGGCCGGCGACGAAGGCGCAGTCGAGCTTGTGCGACAACACCTTCTCGGCCAGCGCGGCGCTGGTGTCGGTGCATACCCGCAGGTCCAGCCCCGGGTGGGCGGCGCGCAGGTCGCGCAGCGCCGCGGGCAGGTGCAGCGCGGTGAAGGTTTCCATGGCACCGATGCGCAACTCACCGAACGACTCGCCGGCCTGGCGTACCGCGTTGGTGGCCTGCCGTTCCAGCGACAGCATCTTGCGCGCGTAGCCGAGCAGTACGCGCCCGGCGGGGGCGAGTTCGACCCCGCGACCGGAGCGGAAGAACAGCTCGGTGCCCAGCTCGTCTTCCAGACGGCGGATGCGGTTGGTGACGTTGGACTGCACGGTGTTGAGCTTGCGCGAGGCGGCCAGAATGCCGCCTTCGTCGACCACGGCGGCGAAGGTGCGCAGCGTGAGGAGTTCCATGTGTGTATCTCTCGTGGAGATTGAAGCGTTCTGAACAAATCGCTTGAGTCGATATGTTATCTCCCCCTATGGTGTCGACACCAGCAAGAATCAGGGGGAGCAGGGCGAGATGGACGAAGGCGGACAACGCATGAAGGTGCTCGGTGCGGGCATCTTCAGCCTCATTCTGGCGCTGGGGGTGGCGCGCTTCGCCTACACCCCGCTGCTGCCGCTGATGCAGGCGCAGGCCGGGCTGGGCTTGGCGGAAGCGGGCTGGCTGGCCGCGCTCAACTACGCCGGCTATCTGTCGGGCGCGCTGATCGCCGCGTCGATCAGCGACCTGGTGCTGAAGGACCGCCTCTACCGCATCGGCATGGTGGTGGCGGTGTTGAGCACGGTGGTGATGGGCTTGAGCACCGACCTGGCGGTGTGGGCGCTGTCGCGCTTCGTCGCCGGACTCTCCAGTGCGGCGGCGATGCTGCTGGGCACCGGCCTGATCCTCAACTGGCTGATCCGCCACAACCACCGCAGCGAACTGGGCATCCACTTTGCCGGCATCGGCCTGGGAATTGCCGGCTGCGCCGCGGCGGTGGCGCTGATGAGCCAGTGGCTGGACTGGCGCGAGCAGTGGCTCGCCTTCAGCGCCATTGCCTGCGTGTTGCTGGTGCCGGCGCTCGCGTGGTTGCCGGCGCCGGATCGCAGCCCGTTCACCAAGTCTGGCCAGGCCATGCACGACAACCCGCCCAGCGCGCTGTTCCTGCGCCTGTTCATGGCTGCCTACTTCTGCGCAGGGGTGGGCTACGTGGTCAGCGCCACCTTCATCGTCGCCATCGTGGACCGCCTGCCGGGCCTGGCCGGGCAGGGCACGTGGACCTTCCTGGCGATCGGCCTGGCCGCCGCGCCGGCGTGCATCGTGTGGGACCTGATCGCGCGCCGCACCGGCGAACTCAATGCGCTGATCCTCGCCGCGGTGCTGCAGATCGTCGGCATCCTGCTGCCCTTGAGCGGCGGGCTGGGCGGTGCGATTGCCGGGGCACTGCTGTTCGGTGGCACCTTCATCGGCATGGTCAGCCTGGTGCTGACCATGGCCGGGCGCTACTACCCGACTCGTCCGGCGAAAATGATGGGCAAGATGACGCTTTCCTACGGCGCGGCGCAGATCATCGGTCCGGCGGTCACCGGCTGGCTGGCGGCCTCGCTCGGCGGCTATGCGGCCGGGCTGTACCTGGCGGCCGGCGTCATGGTGGTCGGCACCCTGTTGCTGGTAGCGCTGAAGCTGATCGAGTGCCGCGAGGCGGCGCCCGGCGCCGCCTGTCGCCCGGCGGGCTGAACGTTCAGCCTTCGAGCGGGGTCGGAATAGGCAGGAAGGCCAGTCCCTAGGGGCTGGCCTTCCTGCTTACGATGTGCAACCTGCGAGCACGCCGGGCTGGTGATGTCCACAAACGGCGGTGTGCGGCTCCCTCAGAAGGCGGCAGGCCGATCCTGCGTGATCGCCACCTACGGACGTTAGTGCAAGCACGTCGATTGGCGGCTCGCACGCCCACGTCAAGGCTGAGCGTCGCGACCGGCCCGCACTGCAGGCTGATCTGCTGTATTGCTGGCATGAGCTGGCACGTAAGGACGCGAAGAGGCCGGGAGGTTTGGCTCGGCAGAAGGTGAAGTTGTGTCACGAGTACCGATACCAGTGCCGGAATGAGGGTGATACGCGGTAGCCTGGAGTGACAGCGCGTTGAGTGCGAGCGTATCGGTTTCGGCGGAGTACATGAGTAAGTCGATTGGCAAGGGCGTTGCAGTCTGCATCGTCGAAGATGATGAAGGCGTACGTGAACATGTTGCTCTGGCGCTGTCGCGCATGGATTTTTCAGTGCGCAGCTATGCCGATGCACGCGAGCTCTACCTGGGGCTGCTGAAGGCTCCATGTGATGTGCTGATACTTGATCTCGACCTGGCGGGCGAGGACGGCTTTGGCATCGTCGAGCAACTGCGCGGCGTTACTTCACCTGGCATCCTGATCCTTACCGCATGCGACGATCCCGATACGATGGAGCGCTGCCTGCTCAAAGGTGCCGATGCCTATCTGGTCAAGCCGGTCGAACCCCGCCTCCTCGCCGCTACCCTGATCAGCATCAGCCGCCGTACCCAAGGTCTGGCTGCCGGTGCCGGTCGAAGTACCGACTGGCGGCTTGTCGGCGATGGGTGGACCTTGGTCGCGCCTGACGGTCAGCAGGTCGATCTGACGGTATCGGAACGCACACTGCTCGGCCTTCTCTTCGAGCGTGCCAATACCGCGGTACAGCGCGATGCGATCACAAGGGCCCTTGGCCATCAGCCGGACTACTACCTCGACCATCGTCTCGACATGTTGGTCAGCCGTCTGCGCCGCAAGGTGAGTGACGCGCTCGGCACTCCACTGCCGTTAAGGGCGGTCCGGGGCGTTGGTTTCATGCTCTCACTGCGCAGCAGGTAGCCGCGGTCGGCTGCTCCTCATGCTGGTTCCGTGACGCGCGTGGCCCCCTGCGCTAGCCCCGTCCATTGACTCCTGCTCCTTTGCGATCTCCTGCCCATTCGTCGGGACGCGTTCACCTGTCGCGCCCTGTTTCCCACGAGCTTCTGTAAAAACTTGTCACGCCTGCGCGATCTAGAGCCGCGGAACCGTAGCGATGTGAGGTTGGCGTGAGAGACGTGAGCAAATGTGACTGATAGGACGGCGGTATGCCCCTACATTGCCCCCCCGAACGCCTCCTGAAGAGGCTTTGTTTCGATCGGCAGGAATCAGCGCGCAGTGTGCAAACGGAGCGTCATTTCGCCCAATGGACGGGTGAACGCTCCCGACGCAGCACTGCCGTGCTTGATCAAAAGGGTAGGGGTGCGCATGGAACGGAAGGCAGTTTGGTCTGGCAAGGGCGTTGAAGGCGGGAGACTCGGCAGCCTGCTGCGGACGCTGGTCCCTGGTGCGAACAGGCATCTTTCGAAGGCGATGCTGGCCTTCATGCTTGGGTTGACCGCGCCCGCAGCACTGGCGGAGGTCACTCTGACAACCGAATACCTCAACAGCGCCATCGCCTACCGCGGTGATGTGCGGACCCTGAGGATCACGATGCTCAACTCCGCCCTGGTCGATGTGACCAGTGGTGAGTTGAGTTCCTCGGACGTACTGCCGGCGGAGTTCGAAATTGCCAACCCCAATGGAGTGAGCGGCACCTGCGGCGCTGCGGTTACCGCCGCACCTGGAACACGTGCCGTGTCGTTCACAGGGGCGACCATCCCTGCCGCGTCCGGCGGAACCAACGGATCCTGCCACGTGGATGTCGATGTATTGATCGACGTCAATCCGCCATCGACCACCTCCTACACGACTGCCGTGGCCGCCGGTCTGTTTTCGGGCAGCGAGGGGGGGCTGCCGGTATCCAATGCAAATCCTGCATCGATCGGTCTGAGCGTCGGTTCGCTGGGCACGTTGTCGGTGACCAAGGGGTTCAGTCCCTCGACCATTCGCATGGGCGAGCCCAGCACCATCACCATTACCGTCACGAATCCCGCCGGCAGGCCCCGGGAAACCCGTATCACGCAGCTCACCGAGAGTTTGCCCGCCAACGTGACCGCAACCGGTACGGCGACCGGAGGTACGTGTGGCGCCGGTACGGCAAGCGGCACATCCGGGTCGGTGACGATTTCGCTGACTACGCCACCCACGCTCAACCCAGGGCAGTCGTGTACGGTGACCTGGCCCGTGCGCGGCAATGCCGCGAACGGCAATACCTCGACCAACACCAACACCGTGCCGGCGAACTCGGTCATCAATGATCGGGGCATGCCTCATTCGGCCGCGAGCGCCAACATCACCGTTCAGTCGCCGGTTACGCTGACCAAGAGTTTTCAGTACGACAGCGTGCGGCCCGACCAGCCGGTGCGCATGCGGATCGAGCTAGCAAACCGCTCTGCCAATCCGGCGGCGATCGCGTTTACCGACAACCTGCCTGCTGGCATGGTGGTCTCCACGCCCAATGGTCTCAGCGCGACCGATTGCGGCGTTCCGCCGTCGGCCGTGTCAGGCGGGACCGTCGTCAGTCTCGCGGGCGGTACCGTCGGTGCGGGGCAGACCTGCCGCATCGACGTGGATGTTCAGGCGAGCGACTCGAACATCGACGGTGGTGGCAACAGCATCCCCTACACCAACACGATTGCCGGGGCCGACTGGTCGCAGACCGTCGACGGAAGCCCGATCAGTGGGACGACGGGAAGCGCCAGTGATCAGGTCACGGTCTACAACGAGTTCACCATCCACAAGAGCATTGCCGGCCCGGGCGGTGAGTCACTTGCTGTGACCGGTATCGCCGCCGGGGACCTGGTCCGTTTCCAGATCAACCTGCGCAACTACTCTGCCGCTCCGGTGACAGGCGTGAGCGTGACCGACGTGCTGCCGCAGGCCGGCGGCGCGCAGCTGCAAGTGGCAAGCAGCGCGACGCCAGGTGGTTTCGACGCGCTGACGACGTGTGCGGGCACGCCCGTGCTGCCGGCAAATGGAGCGACGACGGCGGTCTTCTCGGGGCTTACCGTCCCCGCCGGCAGCGGTGCCCAGCACGGCGAATGCTATGTACGCTTCTGGGCGCTGGTCCCGGATACCTGGCCGGCCGGAACCAATATCTCGAACGATCTGAGTGCGTCGCCCAATTTCGGTATCGACTGCGACGGGGGCGGCGCAGATTGCCAGATCCAGACTGGCGGGCAGAACGCGTCCGTCACCGTTGCGGGTTCCGCCAATGCCCAGCACCTGGTCGTCAGCAAGGGTTTCTCCCCGAGCACGGTGACCCAGGGACAGGTTTCGGTGTTGACCATCACGCTCAACAACAACGGTTTCTGGGCGCTGAACAACGCGAGTGTGGAGGATGCACTGCCCGCTGGGCTGGTGGTGGCGCCGCTGCCCGGAGCATCCAGCACGTGCGGCGGAACACCGGTGTACGAGTACCTCAATGACCGGGCGCTGTTCCGCGTCAGCGGCCTGAGCGTGCCGGCGCGCAACCTGTGCCGGGTCAGCGTCAACGTGGTCGCCGCCGTCGCCGGCAGCTATGCGAACGTGATTCCTCCGGCAAGCGTGGATGCGACCGACACGCGTGACAACCGCGACGTGGAGCCCGCAAGCCCTGCCAATGCCACGCTCACGGTCACGCCCACCTTCAGCGTCGCCAAGAGCTTCTCGCCAACGACCGTGGCGCAGAGCGGAGGCGTCTCCCGGGTCACCATCGCCGTAAGCAACAACGGCAGTGCCGCGCTCACCGGTTTGCGTATCGACGATCCGCTGGCTGGCACCGGCCTGCTCGTCGCGGACACGCCGGCGGCGAGCACGACCTGCGCCGGCCCGGTTGCGATCACCGCGGTGGCGGGCGCGGATCAAGCTCAACTCAGCGGAGCGCAGGTGCCCGCGGGCACGTCCTGCACCTTCTCCTTCAATGTCGTGACCGACGGTTCCTTGGGGGGCGCGGCCAGCGTCAATACCCTGCCGCCCGGTGCGGTCACCGCCGACGGGGGGCTGACCTCCAACACGCCGAGCAGCGCAACGCTCACCAAGCTGGGCGGTACGGGTGTGCCCTTCGTGCAGAAGAGCTTTACGCCCGCCTCGCTAAACACCCTGGGCGAGACGTCGCTGCTGGCGATCACCATCGACAATACGGCTGTGGGGACGGTCAACCTGACCGGCGTCGGCTTGGTGGACGACATGCCCGAGGCCATCGAGGTGGCCGCCTTGCCGCAAGCCAGCACGACCTGCCCGGGGGGGGTGGTGAGCGCGGTTCCAGGCAGCAATCAGGTGGCGCTGTCCGGTGCCAGCCTGGGTGCGGGGGCCACCTGCCAGATCAGCGTCAGGGTTGCACTCAACCGGACGGGTACGCATACCAATACCGTTCAACCGGGTTGGTTGATCAATGATCAGAATGTAAGCAACACCAATACCTTCCCCGCCAACCTGGGAACGGTGGCAAGCGCCGGGGTGGACAAGTCCTTCTCGCCAGCGACCGTGGCGCCCGGAGAGGCTTCGTTGATGACCATCCGGGTCGTCAACCAGGGCAACATCCAACTGACCAACCTGCAGATCACTGACAATCTGCCGGCCGGTCTTGTGCCGGCCACGCCGCACAACGCGAACACCACCTGCGGTGGCACGCTCAACGTGACGCCGACACAGGTCACACTCAGCGGCGGGAGCGTAGCGCCCAATGCGGTTTGCCTGCTGACGTTGGACATGACCGCAGCTGTGGCCGGCACGTACACCAACGAGCTACCGCCCGGCACCGTGACGGCGGGAGAGGAGCCCAACCTGATTCCGCCGGGGCCGCCGGCTTCCGGAACGCTGACCGTGCGTGATCCGCTGACGGTCACCAAGAGCTTTGCCAACCCTACGCGCCTGGTGAACCAGGCCAACCGCCTGACGATTACCGTCACCAACCCCAATCCGGTGCCGGTGACCGACGTCCGGCTCATCGATACCTACCCCGACAGCGTATTCAACACCACGGCACCGAACCCAACGGTCAACTGCACGAGCGGCGTGAACGGGGTGGTGACCGCAGCGCCGTCGGGAGACTACATCCGGTTGACGGGCGCGACCCTGGCGGCCAACGGCGGAAGCTGCACCTTCTCCGCCGATGTCTTGAGCAACGAGCCGGGGACCTATGTAAACGCGATTCCCGAGTCGGCGGTGTACAGCGCTGAAGGGGTGACAAATACCAACTCCGCACAGGACCAGTTCGTCGTCACCGAGCCGCCGACCCTGGGCAAGTCCTTCGATCCGGTGCAGATCGCCAGCGGTGGTACTGCCAAGCTGCGCATCGTGCTTGGCAACGACAATGCCGCGCCGATTACCCTGAGCGCCAATCTGGACGATGACCTGCCGCAGTCGCCGGGGGCGATGACCGCCACCGCCATCGACAACGCCCTGACCAGTTGCACGGTTGGACAGGTTTCCCTGCAGAACTCCGGTGCCGGTGCCAACACCCGCGTGCGCTATGCCAGTGGAGCGAGCATTCCCGCCGGTGGGTGCGTGATCGTCGTCGATGTCACGGCCACGGTATCCGGTCAGTACAGCAACCAGATTCCCGCGGGTGGCCTGAACACCAGCGCGGGTCCCAACCCGGAACCCGCCACGGCGATCCTGGCCGTCAGCACCAACCATGCGATCACCGGCAAGGTGTACATGGACCATGACGACAACGGTCTGGTGGGCGCCGTAGAACCGGGCGTATCCGCACAGTCCATCGAACTATGGCGAAACGGCAGCCTGTATCAGAGCACCGTTACCGACAGTCTGGGCAACTACGCTTTCCTTGAGCTGCCCGACGGCACCTACGAGGTGCGCCAACCCAACCAGCCGGCCAACACGACGAGCGGACAGACCACGCCGGGCAGTCAGGGAGGCAGTGCCACCGGGCCGGCAGTTGTGCCCAGCGCGATCTCGTCCATCGTATTGAGCGGTGCGGGTGTCACGCCGATGCTGTCGACGGACAACAACTTCGGTGAGCTGGCGTTCGCGGGCATCTCCGGCAAGGTCTTCCTCGATGTGAACAACAACGGCACCCAACAGGGTTCCGAACCGGCCCTTGGCGGCCAGACCGTGTTGCTACAGCGCCAGCAGGGTGCGATGTGGGTGGCTGCCGGATCTTTGGTTACCGCGGCAGACGGCAGCTACGCATTTGCGCAGTTGTTGCCCGGTACCTACCGAGTGGTGCAGCCGGACCAAGCAGCGGGCACGGCCAACGGGCAGACCATTGCTGGAACCGGCAGCACGACCCCGGGCGCGCCGAGCAATCCGAATACGGCAGGTCAGACCAGCCTGATCGAGGGCATCGTACTGGCGTCGGGCGAGAGCTCCGTGGGTAACGACTTTGCCGAGATTCCCGCCGGGCGTAGCGTGTATGGCCGCGTGTTCCTCGACAATGACGACAATGGGGTCGCAAACGGGCCGGATGCCGGCATTGGCGGGCAGACCGTCCGCCTGACGGGCAGCGATGTCAACGGGAATCCGGTGGATCGCACGGCCATCACGACCGCCGATGGCAGCTTCGTGTTCACCGGTCTGCCCGAAAGCGACCTTGGCGGCTACACGCTGACACAGCCCAACCAGCCGCCGGGCACGCTCAACGGCATTACCACCGCGGGCTCCGCCGGGGGCACACCCACTGCGCGCCAAGTGGCGCCCAGCCGCATCGAGGGAATCGTCCTGGCGGGGGGCGTGAGCGTCTCTGCCAACAACCTGTTCGCGGAGATTCTTGCACCGGTCGTCATCCAGCCGGATCTGGTGATCGCCAAGACTCATCAGCCGGACATGTTCTCCTCCGGGGATACCGGCGTCTACACGCTGGTACCCAGCAACATCGGAGCTACCGCAACCAGCGGTCAGATTACGGTAGTCGATACGCTGCCCGCGGGCCTTGCCCTTGCGGGTGTGCCGTCGGGCAGCGGCTGGAACTGCGCGGTGAGCGGCTCGCTCATCACCTGCCGCAGCGCGGCCGTGATCACGCCGCAGGGGCAAGGTGCGCCGATCACCGTGCCGGTGACGGTGGCCGATCATCTGGCCGGCCAGGTGGTGGTGAACGTCGCCACCATCTCCGGCGGAGGAGAGCCGCCCTCGGCTACGGGCAACAACCGTGTAGAGGACCCGACACCGGTGACCGGTGAGCGCTCCTCGCTCGAGGGCCACGTGTGGCGCGATCTCGACCACGATCGCGTACTCGATCCTGACGAACCGCGCCTGCCCGGCTGGACCGTGGAACTGCTGCGCAACGGGGCGCTTATCGACACCCGCATAAGCGATACCGACGGCCACTACATCTTCACCGACCTGCCGCCGGGGGGTGGCTACGAGGTGCGTTTCCGCGACCCGCATACGGGCGTGGTCTATGGACGAGCGGTGCCCAACGAGAAGGGCTTGTCCTTCGATCAAGGAGTGATGCATCCGGAGAACAACCACGGCGGGGCAACGAACACCCATGGCAACCTGCAGGGCATCACTCTACGTCCGGGCACCAACACGCCGGAGCAGAGCTTGCCGCTGGATCCGTCCGGTGTGGTGTACGACTCGGAGTCGCGCGAGCCGGTGGAAGGTGCGGTGGTCTCCATCAGCGGACCGCCGGGTTTCCTGCCCGAGCATGTGTTGGGTGGGCTGGTGAGCCAGACCACCGGGCCGGACGGTTACTACCAGTTCCTGCTGGTGCCTGGAGCCCCGGCCGGTGTCTATACGCTCACGGTGATCTCGCCGCCAGGCTACCTGCCGGCGCCGTCCTCACGGATTCCTGCCTGCTCGGCCACGCTGCAGGTCGGGGCGACACCGGACCCGGCACTGGTGCATGAAAGTCAGTTCGCGCCGGCGCTCTCCGCGCCGCTGCACGACCCCGTCGCGTGCCCGGCGAGTAGCGCCGGCTTGCCGGGCGGAATGCAGAGTACTCAGTACTACTTCAGCATCATGCTCGACGGCAGTTCTGCGGACCTGGTGAACAACCACATTCCGCTGGATCCGATGACCGGCGCCATCTCGATGACCAAGACCACGCCGCTGGTCAACGTTGGCAAGGGTGGTCTGGTGCCCTACGTGATCACCGCGCGCAACACCCTCAGCGACGCTCTGACCGATGTCACGGTGCGCGACCTGATGCCTCCGGGCTTCCAGTACCGGCGTGACAGTGCCAGCGTGCGCCACGGCGGCAGCGAGAACTTCGTCGCGGTGGATACCGATGCAAATGGGCGGGAACTGGCCTGGCGCGGTATGGATTTCGCACCGGGCGAGGAAAAGACCTTCCGTGTGGTCCTGGTGGTCGGCGCGGGCGTCGGCGAAGGCGAGTACACCAACCAGACCTGGTCGGCACTCCTGTCCGCACGCATCTCCAACGTCGCCAATGCGGTGGTGCGGATCATTCCCGATCCGGTGTTCGACTGCGCCGAGATCATCGGCAAGGTGTTCGACGACCGCAACGCCAACGGCTATCAGGACGATGGCGAGCCGGGTATTCCGAACGTCCGTCTCGCCACCGCCCGTGGCCTGCTGGTGACCACCGATGCCGAAGGACGCTTCCACGTGCCCTGCGCAGCGGTGCCCAACGCGGATCGCGGCAGCAACTTCGTCATGAAACTCGACGAGCGCACGCTGCCCTCCGGCTTCCGGGTGACCACCGAGAACCCGCGGGACGTGCGCCTGACGCGCGGCAAGATGAGCAAGCTCAACTTCGGAGCGACCATCCATGTGGTGTATCGCATCGAGGTCGATGGTCGGGCTTGGGACGGTGATGCGCTGCGTTCCGAGTGGGTGGATAGCTTGCGTGCGCTGGCACCGCAGCTCTGGCAGCGTCCGAGCGTGGCTCGTCTGGCCTACGTGGCAGGGGAAGACGATGCCGACTTGGCCCAGGAGCGCCTGGATGCCTTGGGAGCATTGCTGCTGAAGCTGTACCGGGAAGAAGAACCGGATGACGAGAGGGAGGACAAGGACAAGCCGCCTCTGATTGTGGAACAGGAAATCATCGGCGTCGCGGTGCGCGCGGAAGGAGCCCAGCAATGAACCGCTCAACGAATCTCAAGCGCTCCGTGGTGGCGACGATCGCCGCGCTGGCTGCACTGTCGTCCGCTCAGTCCATGGGCGGACAGCAGTCGGCGGAGGCCTCGCAGGGCAAGCGGGTGGACAACGCGCGCAAGGAAGCGCGTGCGCTGGCCGCTCAGGTGGAGCGCGTACCGGTATTGAAGTACGAGATGCCATCCAGTGTGACGGTGGGCGATGCGGCCGCGATGCTGGCCGCCGAACGTCCGGAGGGAGTGCCGCAGGCGCAGGAAACACTGTCCGAGTCGGTCGTGGGAGCGCTGTTCGAGTCCGGCCGGGCAGAACTGCTGCCGGACACGCGTGCCTCGCTCGACGCGCTTGCCGGGCGTTTGCGCGGCAAGGAGCAGTTGCGCCTGAGTGTGGATGGCCATGCTGATATGCAGAGTCTTGCCCCCGCAACCCGTGTAGCGTTTGGCGACAACCAAGGTTTGTCGGAAGCGCGTGCGCTGGTGGTGGCGCAGTATCTGCGCGAGGCGCTCGGATTGCCGGCGGAAGCCGTTTCGGTGACCGGCTACGGCGATTTGCGTCCGGTGGCGAGCAATATCAATGAGGAAGGTCGTGCGCAGAATCGCCGGGTGGAAGTTTCCGCCTGGTACGTGCAGCGGGTGGCCGCACCGCCAGCTCCCGCAGCAAGCGGTCCGTGCGATGCGATAGGTTCGGTCGATCTGCCCTTCCGCATTACGGTGGACGGCGAACCGCTGGTGAGCAGCGAAGGGGCGAACGAAGCGGACCGCCAGCGTTGCGTCGACGTGGCGCTGGCTGCGGCCGACATCCAGGTGAAATACGACGATCTGGCGGCGAATCCTGCGCTCAATGTCTGGAGCGAGCGCGACGCGGCGCTGCAGGGCCAGACTGTACGCTTTGCCGGTTGGGCCAATTACGTCGCCTGGATCCGCAAGGCGGAGGTTCGCATCTTCAGGCACGAGGTGCGCCCGTCAGGCACGCCGTTGGCAGTGGTCCCGTTGACCTGGGGTGAGTCGGCCGAGTGGACGGTACCGGTGGGATCGACCGACGGCTACCGCTATGTCCTGCGAGTGTATGACGAGCAGGGGCGTTTCGACGAAACCGCGGAGAAGACACTCACGGTGGTGGCGTATCAGCGCGAACTCGATGACCTCCAGTCGGAAGTGCGCGAGGCGCGGGTGGGTTGGGGCGAGAACGCGCTGTCATTGCGCAACATTCCGGTGCGTGGCGGCACCATCACCGTGAGCGGGCGCAACGTGGCGCCGGGCAGCACGGTGCGTGCGCTCGGCATGAACGTTCCGTTGGGTGACAACGGCCGTTTCGTAGAGCGCCAGATACTTCCTGCCGGCCCACACGGCGTGGAGGTGCAACTGACCGGTGCCGACGGCGCCGTTGCGAAGTTCCGGCGAAACGTATCGATCCCCACTGACGATTGGTTCTATGTCGCCATCGCGGACCTTACCGTGGGCCGCAACGTGCTGAATCACCGCGACAACGCGGAGCTGATCACCGGCGATGACCGGAGCTACCGCAACGAGACCTACATCGACGGGCGCGGGGCGTTCTACCTCAAGGGCCGGATCAAGGGCGAGTGGCTGCTGACCGCGGCGGCCGATACGCGCGAGCAGCCCCTGGAGCACCTGTTCACCAACTTCACGTCCAAGGATCCGCGCTACCTGCTGCGCAACATCGACCCGGACGCGTACTACCCGGTCTATGGCGACGACAGCACCACGGTGGATGATGCACCCACCCAGGGCAAGTTCTACATGCGCCTGGAGCGCGGGGATTCCCAGGTGATGTGGGGCAACTTCCAGACCGCGTGGACCGGTAGCGAGCTGGTGCAGTATTCGCGAGGCCTTTATGGCGCGCGCGGGCGCTTCGTGTCGGAGGAATCCACCGGATTTGGCGAGCGCCGCACGCGCGCCGAGGTCTTCGCGGCCGATCCCGGTACGCTGGGCGCCCAGCAGGAATTCCGTGGCACGGGCGGTTCGCTGTACTACCTGCGCAATCAGGACATCACGCAGGGTTCCGAGCGCATCTGGGTCGAAATGCGCGACAGGGATTCCGGGCTGGTGATCGAGCGGCGGCAGCTGACGCCTGCGCTCGACTACGAGATCAACTACCTGCAGGGTCGCGTGATGTTGCGTGAGCCCTTGCCCTCTAGCGGTAGCGGCAGCGGCAAGGTTTACACGTCGGCGATCAACGGAAACCCCCTCTACCTCGTCGCCACGTACGAGTTCGTGCCGGGCATGGAGCAGGTGGACAATCTGACCGCCGGTCTGCGCGTTACGCATTGGGTGAACGACTATTTCCGTCTCGGTCTCACCGGCTTCCGCCAGGGCGAGGACGCCATGCGCCAGTCCCTGGGCGGGCTGGATCTGCTGTTCCGCGCCGCGCCGGGGACTACGTTCGAAGTCGAAATGGCACGCTCGACCGGCGCCGGCAGCCTGACCACGGTGTCCGCCGATGGCGGATTCGGGGTGGATACGCTGGCCAGCAGCGGCGGCAATGCAAACGCGGTGCGCGTCGAGGCCACCGTGGATCTTGCCGAGGTGACCGACAGCACGAGGGGCGAGGTTGCGGCCTATTGGCAGAAGAAGGATGCGGGCTACAGCGGCCCGGGGCAGATCGCCATCGCCGGCGAGGAAGCGACCCAGTACGGCGCGCGTGCCAGCGTCGAGCTCAGCGAGCGCGACGAGCTGAGCGTCAAGGCCGATCAGATGCGCGGTGAGGTGCAGGAACGGCGCAACGTCGAGATTGGCTGGGACCGCCAGTTGGACGACGAGTGGGCGCTGGGGATCGGATTGCGCAACGATACCCGAGAGACCCGCACGGCCGGCGTGATCGTCAGCGAGCGCCTGGCCGAGGAGGGCGAGCGGACCGATGCGATCGTCCGCCTGGGCTTCCGTCCGTTGAAGGACGACGGCAATGAAGGCGAGCGCGACGACTGGGATGTATACGGCTTTGTGCAGGGTACGCTGGCGAAGTCCGGCGAACGCCGCGACAACAACCGCGTCGGTGTGGGTGGTGGCTTGCAGCTCAATGACCGCGCGAGACTGAAGGCCGAAGCATCCGGCGGCAACGGAGGTGCGGGAGGGCTGCTGGGTATCGACTACCGTGTGTCCGACCGCAGCAATGCCTATCTCAACTACGTGCTCGAAACCGAAGGCACCGACTACGCATGGCGCGGACGAAACGGCAGCCTGGTAACCGGCGCGGACTTCCGGGTAAGCGAGCAGGTGCGCGTGTTCGGTGAGAATCGGGTCACGCATGGTGCCGGTCCGCAGGGGCTTGTGCAGGCCTTTGGTGTGGATCTCGCGCCCAATGATCGCTGGACCTACGGTCTCAAGCTCGAGTTCGGCCGCATCGAGGAGCCGTTGTCCGAGGATGTGCGCAGACGTGCCGTGGGTATGTCGGTGGCCTACAGCCATGACCGCATCCGTTACGCTGGTGCCCTCGAATTCAGGCAGGACAGGAGCGCCACGGGCACCGGTAGGACCTGGCTGACCCGCAACACCCTGGGCTATCAGATGGATCCCGCCTGGCGTCTGATCGGCAAGTTCAATGCCTCGCAGAGCAGCGGGTCGCGCGGCAGCTTCTGGGACGGCGACTTCCGTGAGGTCGTGATCGGCGCGGCCTACCGGCCCATCGACAACGATCGTTGGAACACGCTGGTTAAGTACACCAACTTCCAGCACGTACCTTCGTCGGGGCAACTGTCGGCCAGCGGGCGCGATGCGGACTACTCGCAGCGCAGCCACGTGTTCTCGATCGACACCATCTGGGACGCGTTCCCGACGTTCTCCCTGGGGTTCAAGTACGGGGTCAGGGTGGGCGAGATCAGGTACACCAACCCGGACAGCCAGTGGTTCCGTAGTCGTGCAGATCTGCTGGTGCTGCGTGGAGACTGGCACTTCGTGCGCGAATGGGATGCCGTGGTCGAGTGGCGCAAGCTTCGCGCCCGTGAAGCAAAGGATGCGCGTGCTGGCGCATTGCTGGCGGTCTATCGGCACGTCGGGAAGAACGTCAAGCTTGGCCTGGGCTACAACTTCACCACCTACTCGGACGACCTTACGGATCTGTCGTATCGCAGCAAAGGCTGGTTCTTGAACGTCGTGGCCACATATTGAGTCAGGCGCGCACCGGGGGGGCGAAGCCTCCCTGGTCGGCCCGTTTGTCGAGCGGACGCGCTAAGCACAGGCGGAAGGTCACTGCAGACTCTTCCGCCTGATCTCGTGTACGGCGCTGGCGGTGTGATCCCGCTGAGTCGTTCCAAGATAACCGAGTTGGAACGGTGTGGGCTGGCCGATTCGTGGGGGGAGCAACGCTAACCTGTTGCCCCTATGCTAACCCGGTGATGGCCCGGCCCAAGTGACAAGGGGTTGCAGCGATGCAACCCCTTGTTTTTTTGGTGCCGGCAATAGGAATCGAACCCACGACCTTCTGATTACAAATCAGATTTTCCGTCAATTTCCATCAACGCCGACCCCACCGAAAGACCCCGAAAAAATGCCTCAAACCATTGATTATGTGATGGCTACAAGAATCACAAGGTTGATTCATGTTGAGCGATGTTGCTAGAATTTGGCTACACCGTGGCTACACGGAGCCGCCGTGTAGCCAAAATGAGGGAGGCATAAAGCATGCAGCGCGAGCGTCTGACCCCTGACCGAATCCGCCGCTTCACCTGCTCCAACGATGCGAAGCAAGCCTTTTTGTGGGACACCGAAGCGCCGCGCCTTGCCGTGCGTGCCACCGCTGGCGCGAAGTCTTTTATCTTCGAGAGCAAGCTGGACCGCCGCACCATCCGCGTGACCATTGGCGACGTGCGCGCCTGGAACCTGGACGACGCCCGCACCGAAGCGCGCCGGCTGCAAACCCTTGTCGACCAGGGCACCGACCCACGCGAACAGAAGCGCGAGCGCATTGCCGCCGCAGAGGCCAAGCGAGCCGCAGCAGAGGCCGCCAAGGGCGAAGCCGAGCGACAGTCCCGCTACACCCTGCGCGCCCTGTGCAATGCGTATGTGGCCCGCCTAGAACGTGCCGGCAAAGCCAAAAGCGCCGCCTCGACCCGTTCTGCCTTCAAGTGCCATGTGTTCCCGCATGCGGAGATTGCCGACACGCCGGCCCGCGCCGTGACCGCGCACCAAATCGCTGCACTGGTGCGCAGGGTGCGCGAGGCCGGCAAAGAGCGCGCCGCCGGAGTCCTGCGCAGCTACCTGAGCGCCGCATTCAACACCGCCAAGCGCGCGCCCTTCGATTCCGCCCTTCCTGCTGATTTGATTCCTTTCGGCATCGAACACAACCCGGTGGACGTCATCCCGGCAATTGCTGTGCAGCGAGGCGAGCGCACGCTATCCGCTGGCGAGCTGCGCGCCTATATTGGGCACCTGCTGCGCATCGGGCACGAAACCGGCCCCGAGCTTGCCGACGTGGCTTTGCTGCTTGCGCTGTATGCGGGAGGGCAACGAATGGCCCAACTGTTGCGCGCCAAGGCTGGAGACTTCGACCAGGACACCGCAACGCTTCGCCTGTGGGATGGCAAGGGCAAGCGCACGCAACCGCGCGAACACCTGCTACCGCTGGCACCGCTCGCCGCCAGGATGGTGGCCAGCCTTGTGGAGCGCGCCAAGGCCCGAGAGACAGACCGCGCCAAGGCAGAAGGCAGAGCGCCCGAGCTGGCCGGCCTGTGGCTTTTCTCGACGCATGGCCGCGTGGCAATGAACCCCGAGACGGTATCCAACCGCGCCGCCGAAATCTGCGCCGCTATCGGTGGCGAACACTTCACCCTGCGCGACATCCGCCGCACGGTGGAGACGATGTTGGCCGGTCTGGGCATCAGCAAGGACACCCGCGCGCAACTGCTGTCGCACGGCATCAGCGGAGTGCAGGCCGCGCACTACGACCGGCACGCATACACCAACGAAAAGCGCGCCGCGCTGGTGGCCTGGGAGGCAAGGCTAGAAGCCATCCGCCAGGCCGAGAAGCAACCCGCGAACGTGCGACGCCTGCGCGCCGCCTGACGACAAGCAACGCGGGAACATATCAATAATGCGATACTCTACACATTGGACCGTTACCGTAATCCCGCAAGCCGAAGCCGAATTGCTGGCGCTGCCGACCGACATGCAGACCCGCTTCCTGCACATCGCGGAGTTGCTGGAATCCTTCGGCCCGCAGAAGGTAGGCATGCCGCATATCCGCCCGCTGGAAGGGAAGCTGTGGGAAATGCGCATGACCGGCCGCGACGGCATCGCCCGCGCCGTCTATGTGGCCCGCACCGGGCAACGGCTGACCGTCCTGCACGTCTTCACCAAGAAGACCCAGAAAACCCCGCGCAAGGCCATCGAAACGGCCCAAGCGCGACTTAGGAGCCTGACCGATGACTGAGCTTGCCGACCTGAAGGCCCGCATCCTGGCGAACCCCGAGGCCCGCGCCGAATACGACGCGCAAGCGCCGGAATTCGACCTTGCCCGCGAACTCATCGCCGCCCGCACCCGCGCCGGCCTCACGCAAGCCGAGCTTGCCGAGCGCATGCACACCACGCAATCGACCATCGCCCGCCTGGAAAGTGGGCGCACCCTGCCGAGCATGCGCACGCTGGCCCGCTATGCCGAGGCCACCGGAAGCCGCGCCGTGGTGCGCCTGGAGCGCGCCGCCTGACCGAGCAAGACCGCCGCCGGCCGGCTGCCGGCAATTGAGCGGGGCATGCGTGGTGCGCCAACACCGCGCCGCCCCTGACCACAACGCAACCGAGGATTGCATCATGGCTACTGCCGATTGTACCGCCCGCCGCGAGCGGGAAGACCGCACCATTGCCCGCGCCCTGCGTATCCTTGAGAAGCGCGTCAGATACGATGCCGCGCGGCCCGAACTCACCAACCCGAACGCTGTCCGGGACTACCTGCGCTTGCGTCTCGACGGGCTGGAGCGTGAGGAATTCTGGTGCATCTGGTTGGACGCGAGAAACCGCCCCATTAAGGCAGAATGCATGTTCGTGGGCACGCTGACGCAGACGAGCGTCTATCCTCGTGAGGTGGTTCGTCGCGCCCTGCACCTGAACGCCGCCGCCGTAATCGTGGCGCACAATCACCCGAGCGGCGACAGCGACCCAAGCATCGCAGACGAAACCATGACGCGCGGGCTAAAGCAGGCGCTGAGCTTGGTTGACGTTCGCCTGCTGGACCATTTCATCATCGGCAAGCCTGCGCGCCCGACATCGCTTGCTGAGCGTGGCCTGATGTAACGAGCACTGCCGCGCCTATCCCGACGGGGAGAAAAGCCCGACACCATCGCCAGCCTGGGGCGGCACCCCATACCGATGGCGGCGCACGATGGAGCGCAAACAATGAGCATGAAATACCGCCTGCCGATGTTCGAACGGTTGGAACCCTGCCGCCCCTGGCGTGGTGGCCGCATCACCGACACCGACCCGCTAACGCTGAATGAGGCCGCCCGCGAGGCATCAAGGCATGCGGGAACCGAAGTGACCGCCGCCGACTTCCTGCGTGCTGCCGCCCGAGGCGAAATAACCCTGCGAGCGATTGTCCACAGCCGCGCGAAGGTGCAGAAGCACGACGGCGGCATTTACTGCAATCAGGGTGAGCCGACCGAAAACACCGTACCCAAGGGGGCAATTCCGACCCTTCCGATAGTGGCCTGCCAGCAACTAGCCGCGACCGGCCGCGCATCCTGGCGTACGTTCGAGGGGTGCGAACTCATTGACGGCATGGTGTGCAGATTCGATAAGGCATGGCTGGCCGACGGGGAGCCCGATTTTGAAACCGTGCTAGATGACTGCCGAGTGATTGGCTTCGACGTGCATGCGCTTGCGGATGCCTTCGCAACCGACGAGGAACCAACCGCGCCAAGTGCTACGCCGACAGAGACGGCCGAGCCCGCAACGGGAGACAGTGCGCGCACCCGTCACGATGACATTCAAATCGAGATTGACGACGTGAGAGCCGGCCTAGAACAGCAAGGTGAGCCCGCAAAGCCGGCAAAGGTTATGGCCCTGCTGAGGGAGCGCGCCGGCAAGCCGGATAGCTGTATTTCGGAGCCAGCGCCCGACGGTGTGATTTGGATAAGGGGCACGACCGGCAAGCCCGCAAAGCTGACGATGGAAGCCCTGACGAAGCGTATCGACAGGACGAGAAAGGGACGCTAGGGACGCTAACGGGAAGCCAAGGACGCTAGCCCGAGCCCATGCATTCCGCTGCATATCGTGAGACCCGTCATCACCGACGGAGGCCCACGAAATGCAAGCCCAAGCTATCAAGACCCAGCGCACGGACTATGCGTCCGTCCTGCGCAACTACTCCACCGAAGAAGCCGCTGCGCTTCTGAAAATCCGCCCGCAGACCCTGCGCGCCGCCGTGTGCCGGGATGGGCACTATGCAGGCATCCGCCCGCACAAGTTGCCGTCGCGCTTCCTGGCGTGGCCTGCTGCGGACGTCGAACGCCTGCTGTCCGGGGAGGCCGCGCAATGAAAAACGCCCGACACCCCGAAGGAATGCCGAGCGCCCTGGAACAGCGCCGATTCTACACCGACAACCCCCGAGAGCTGCGCCTGCTAGGCCACCTGCTTGACCGCGAAGGAGCCTTTCGCGAAGAGCTTGACCGAGCCGTGGGCGCATCGAACAGCCCGGACATCGTGTTCCGCCTGCGCCAGCGAGGATTTGACATCCCCTGCGACCGGGTAACGCGCACTGACCGCGACGGCCGCCCCTGCAAGGTGGGATGGTATCGCCTGACAGCAGAGGCCAAGCGCGCCGCCCGCGCCGTCCTGATGCGCTCGGGGTTGGCGTGATGTATGGGACGCGAGAGCAAAAAGCGCGGCATCGCAGTAACTGGCGCCTGGCTGCCGCTACCGCTGGAGTTCGCGCGCAGCAGAGCGTGCGCGGAGCTGTCGCCGCACGCAGCAAAGCTACTGCTGGACGTTCTTTCGATGCTCGGACCGAACGCGGCGCGCAACGGGGACATCAGCATCACCCCAAAGCTGATGCGCCTTCGTGGCTGGTCTGGCCGGGAAACCCTGAACGCTGCCGTGCGCGAGTTGCTGGAGTTCGGTTTGCTGGCATTGACGAGACAGGGTTCGCGGCTGGATTGCAGCCTGTTCGCCGTCACCCTCTTTCCGCTCGACTGCGACCTGCGCAAGTTGGACGTCGGACCAGGCAGCTACCGCATGACCGACTGGATGCACGGCGGCGCGCTGGCGAACGCCCCGACCGAATCGAGTCCTGCGGTGTGGCGACGCGCCAGAAAAACGCAAACGGTAGCCCCGCCACGGGACGAAGTACCTGCCAAACGTCCCGCCACGGGACGAACGCACCCCGCAAAACCATCGAAATAGGCGAGTTCGTCCCGCCACGGGACAAAACCCCCGTTTTCCGGGTGGGCAGCGTCCCGCCACGGGTCACCTATCTAGATTAACCATCTGTACGGAGATTCAGCGATGAAGTTGGAACGAACCTTTCTTGATCTGCGCATTTGTCGAAATCACAGCGGCCACTGGCACTTGAAACAGGACGTTGGCCCGACCGATGCCACCGATGAGCACTGGGTAATTCTTGCCGCTGAGCAACTGGACGCGCTGGCGCGCATGGCTGGCTACATGCCTGCCGACGAGATCACCAAAGCTTGCGAGCGCGAGCGCGAACGGCTGGCGCTACTGGCTGCGATGGTGCAGGCCCATACCGGGCAAGGCGACCCGCTGCGCGTGGCTGCTGCGCTTCTGCTGACCGGAGCTGCGCCCTACGACCCAACTGCCGGCCAGCCCAACCCCGGAGCGAGCGATGCGGGCCTGGAGGGCGGGCAACTAGAACTGGTTTGATCTGCATCGCCTGGCTGACCGCGCCCAACACCCTGAACCCCTGGAGACCACCCGCATGGATGAACTGACCTTGTACCGGGCAGTTACCGAAGCCCGCAACCTGATCCGCGAATGCTGGCCGGCAGACCTTGCCGCAGCGCAGGCGACCGACGGCACCGGCCTCGACGCTGCGCAGGTTGCGCGCCTGGCCGAAGAGGCCGAGGACGCATGCATCGACGCCCGCCTGGCCCGCGACCGCGCCTAGACCGCACTGACCCAAATCGCCCGGCCGGCTGGTGGCCCTGCCGAGCGAACCCTGACCCTGCCGCCGATGGAGCTTTACCCATGACAGAGACCGACCTGAACGGCCCGACGAGGGCAATCGACATCCTGCGTATTGCGCTTGACCTGCCGACCGCTGCCGAGCGCAAGGCCCGCGTCGAGCGGGAGATTGCAAGCGTGAAGATGGCCGCCAATGACTATGGCGTGATCGTAACGCTTGCAGACGGACGCCGCGTGCTTTTGACTGAAACCGCACTTGAGGACTGACACCATGCAGAACATCACCATCGAAGCCCTGGCGAAAACCCCCGCCTTTGCCGCAGCCCTGCGCGAGCTGGAGGCTGGCCAACTGGCCGACCGACAGGCCCAAATCGACGCCTGGCGCGCCTACCGTGCGCAGTGGCATGCCGAGCAAGCGGAGTTCGCTGCTCGAGCGCATGCCGTTCGTCAGGAGCTTGACCAGGCCCGCGCCCGCGTGCGCGACCTCGAACAGCAAGCCGACCGCGCGAACAGCGAAGCCCTGTGGAGTGCGACCCGTGCAACCGAGCGCGACCGCGCCCTGGAGTCCTCCATCGTGGCCGGAGCAGACCCGCAACTGCATCTGTTCCGAGCATGGGCAGCGCGTGCCGCGAACCTTGCGGGAGTGGCTACATACGAGACGGTAGCTGCCTTTGCTGGATCTGCCGCACCAGCCACGAACGCAGGTCTTGCGCGCGAGGTGGCCCGCATCTGCGCCGAAGCGACCGAACGCGCCGATGCGATGCGCCGGGAAGCCGTCGCCGCCGATGCTGTGGCCCTTGAGCTCGACGCAATGGCTGCCGGCATCCTGCAAGCCCTCAACCGACTGGGAGGCAGCGCACCCGCCCGCCTGCCGCGCGACTGGCGCGCCCCGCTCATCTAACGCAGCCGCCGGCCGTGCCAACCAGTGCGGCCGGCAACACCGGAGACACCATCATGCAACGAACGAATGACGCGCGCCGCCAAGCTGTACGCGATGAGGCGGAGCGCCGGGGATTGACGGTTGAACCGCACGGCCGCAAGGCCTGGCGCATTCACGGGAAGGGGCTGGAGATCCACACGACCGACCTTGCCACGGTTGAGCTGTACGAATTGCGACCGCCGAAGCCCGGCCGGCCCTGGCGCATCACGCACCGGGGGGCGGGTTGAAAGTCTGGGGGAACTGACCCCGGAAACCGCCCGCATACTCGCGCGCGGAATTTTTCACCATATTCAAACGCAATCAAAAGCCGCCAGAAGATAGCCCGGAGCTACCGTCTGGCGAGACCCGCGCCGCCTGCGATTGCGGAGCGGTTGCAGGGGCGGCATGGAGGCCACCGCAAGACGGATCAAGGTGGAAATATTTCCACCTTGGACGAATCCGGCAAGACCCGCGACATCGCCGCAGCCAAAGTCGGCCTTGGTTCCGGCAAGACGCTGGAAGCCGCTCATCGCGCTGTAGAGCATGGCGTGCCGGAACTGGTGGAGGCGCAAAGGCACCGCCATCGCACCTTGCCCACCGACAACCGCCCCCGAGGCGGTTTTTCTTCGCCGGCTGCGTGGCTACACCGTCCGGATTTGGCTACACCGTGGCTACATCGCGCCGATAAGCAAAAAGGCCAACCCCGAAGAGTTGGCCTAAGTGCTTGATTTCATGGTGCCGACAGTAGGAATCGAACCCACGACCTTCTGATTACAAATCAGCTGCTCTACCAACTGAGCTATGCCGGCGCGGGCGGGATTATAGCTCAACTGCCGGTTCAGGCCGTGAGCGCCAGGGCCTCCACGGTGGCCGGACAGAGGACGTGGTGCAGGTCCACCACCGGGCCGATGACGATCAGCGACGGGGTGCGCAGGCCGGCGGCGCGCACGGTGGCGGGCAGGCTGCGGATCGGGCTGGTGACCATGCGCTGGCGCGGGGTGCTGGCCGCATGCACCACGGCGGCCGGGGTGTCGGCCGGCAGGCCGTGGGCGATCAGTTCGCTGCAGATGATCTCGAGCGCGCCCAGGCCCATGTAGATGACCACGGTCTGGTGTGGGCGGGCGAGCGCTTCCCAGTCAAGGTTCACCGTGCCGTCCTTGAGGTGGCCGGTGGTGAATACCAGGGTCTGTGCGTGGTCGCGGTGGGTGAGCGGGATGCCGGTACAGGCGGCCATGCCGGAAGCGGCGGTGACGCCGGGCACCACCTCACAGGCGATACCGGCTTCGACCAGTTCCTGCATCTCTTCGCCGCCACGTCCGAAGATGAAGGGGTCGCCGCCCTTGAGGCGGACCACGCTGAGCCCCTGTCCGGCGAGCTTCACCAGCAGGCGGTTGATCTCCTCCTGGGGCAGCGCGTGGTTGCCCGCTTCCTTGCCGACGTAGATGCGCTGGGCGTCCGCCCGCGCGAGTTCGAGGATGCCGTCGCCGACCAGATGGTCGTAGACGATCGCGTCGGCTTCGGCGATGCGGCGCGCGGCGCGCACGGTAAGCAGTTCGGCGTCGCCCGGGCCGGCGCCGACCAGGCTGACCTGTCCGGTGCGCGCGGGGGGGGAGATGCGGGTGGTGTGGTCCATTTTCTTCGGCCCTCCTGCGGTCGCGCCCGGAGACGCGAATCCGCGTGTATCGAATCCCCGCATCGCAAGTGCAGCGGGGGGCGGATCGCTCAGCATCCTGCTGTCGGTCGAGGGTCGGGTGACACTGCTGGGGGGCCGGGGATTCATGGTTTTTCCTCTCGCCGAAAGCTTGAGACGGACTCTAGCAGTGAGGGTGATTCGCTGAAATTGACTCAAGTTAAAGACGCAATTTTCGTAGGGGAACAAAGTCCGCCCTGGCTGACTTAGGCCGACTCTGGCGATTTTTAGGGAGACCAATCATGCGATTCAAAGGGTTGATGAGTGCCGTGGCGCTGGCAACGCTGCCGATGGCGATGAGCACCGCGTTTGCGGCCGATGCACCGCCGCTCAGCGATGACGAGCGCGCGCAGGCCAAGCAGATCTACTTCGAGCGCTGTGCCGGCTGCCACGGCGTGCTGCGCAAGGGCGCCACCGGCAAGAACCTCGAGCCGCACTGGACCAAGGCCTTGGCCGACGGCACCAAGATGGAAGGCGGTACGCTGAAGCTCGGTACCGATCGTCTGGAGAAGATCATTGCCTACGGTACCGACGGCGGCATGGTCAACTACGACGACATCCTGACCAAGGAAGAGATCAACCTGATGGCGCGCTACATCCAGCACACCCCGGATGTGCCGCCCGAGTTCTCGCTCAAGGACATGGAAAACAGCTGGAAGCTGATCGTTCCGGTTGAAGAACGTCCGAAGAAGCAGATGAACAAGATCAACCTGAAGAACATCTTCGCGGTCACCTTGCGCGACACCGGCAAGCTGGCGCTGATCGACGGTGACACCAAGCAGATCTGGGACATCCTGGATACCGGCTACGCGGTGCACATCTCCCGTCTGTCGGCTTCCGGCCGCTATGTCTACACGGTGGGCCGCGACGGTCTGGTGACCCTGATCGACATGTGGTACGAGAAGCCCAAGACCGTGGCCACCATCCGCATGGGCTCCGACGCCCGTTCGGTGGATACCTCCAAGTTCAAGGGTTACGAAGACAAGTACCTGGTCGGTGGCACCTACTGGCCGCCCCAGTACTCGATCATGGACGGCGAGACCCTCAAGCCGCTCAAGATCGTGTCCACCCGCGGCATGACCGTGGATGGCGAGTACCACCCGGAACCGCGCGTGGCCTCCATCGTGTCCTCGCACATCAAGCCCGAGTGGGTCATCAACGTGAAGGAAACCGGCATGATCCTGCTGGTTGACTACACCGACATCGAGAACCTCAAGACCACCCAGATCGACTCCGCCAAGTTCCTGCACGACGGCGGCTGGGATGCTTCCAAGCGCTACTTCATGGTGGCGGCCAACGCCTCCAACAAGGTGGCCGCGGTCGATACCAAGACCGGCAAGCTCGCCGCCCTGGTCGACACCGCGAAGATCCCGCACCCGGGTCGTGGCGCGAACTTCACCCACAAGCAGTACGGTCCGGTGTGGGCCACCGGCCACCTGGGTGACGACGTGGTGTCGCTGATCTCCACCCCGTCGGAGGAGAAGAAGGATGCCAAGTTCAAGGAGCACAACTGGAAGGTCGTCGAGGAACTGAAGATGCCGGGCGCCGGCAACCTGTTCGTCAAGACGCATCCGAAGTCCCAGAACCTGTGGGCCGATGCGCCGATGAACCCGGAGCGCGAAGTGGCCGAATCGGTGTACGTGTTCGACATGAACGACCTGTCCAAGGAACCGCGCCGTCTCGACGTGGCCAAGGACTCCGGTCTGCCGATGACCACCGCGATCCGTCGCGCCGTGCATCCTGAGTACAGCCAGGATGGTTCCGAAGTGTGGATCTCGCTGTGGGGTGGCAAGACCGACCAGTCCGCCATCGTGATCTACGACGACAAGACGCTGAAGCTCAAGAAGGTGATCACCGATCCCAACATCGTGACGCCGACCGGCAAGTTCAACGTCTTCAACACCCAGTTCGACATTTACTAAGAGCCTCCGTCGGCCCGCACCCGTCGTCCGCAGAACACCGCGGCGGCGGGTGCGTCAGCCGCATCGATGACTACTCGCGGGAAATGGAGACATGACCGATCAAAACGACAAGGAACGCGCCGGCCAGTCCGGCGGGCTGTTCACCCGACTGCGCCAGCCCAGCGTCAAGCATTCTCTCGGTGGGTTGCTGCTGGTCGGTTTCATCGTCGGCGTCCTGTTCTGGGGCGGATTCAACACGGCGATGGAAGCCACCAACACAGAGAAGTTCTGCATCTCCTGCCATGAGATGTATGACAACGTGTACCAGGAGTACAAGGAAACCATCCACTACACTAACCGCACCGGTGTGCGGGCGGTGTGCTCGGACTGCCATGTGCCCAAGGACTGGACGCACAAGATGATCCGCAAGATCCAGGCGTCGCGCGAAGTCTGGGGCAAGATCACCGGCACCATCGACACGCGCGAGAAGTTCGAGGCCAAGCGCCTGACCCTGGCGCGACGCGAGTGGGCGCGGATGAAGGGCAACGATTCGCGCGAATGCCGCAACTGCCACAGCTTCGACAGCATGAACACCGAGGCGCAGAAGAAGCGCGCTTCCCGCCAGCACGAGATGGCGCGCGAAGACCGCATGACCTGCATCGATTGCCACAAGGGCATTGCGCACCACAAGCCCGAAGGCATGACCGAGGAAGACGAAGAGTAAACCCGGAGCCGCGGCACCCCCGCCGCGGCCCCACCTCACGGGAGAACCGAGATGAAGAAAACGATGATCGCCGGCGCGCTCGGAGTGGTGTGCGCCATCGGCTTCAGCGCCGCCCATGCTGCCCCGCCGGCCGACTGGAGCAAGGTTGCCGCCACCAGCATCACCCTGTTCTATCCGGGCGTGTCGCCGATGGAATGGATCACCAAGGGTACCGAGCACGGCGGCGCGCGCGCGCTGAAGAAGGGCGATACCTGTGCCGACTGCCACAGCGACGAAACCGACAAGATGGGCCAGCTGATCTCCAGCGGCGAGAAGATCGAGCCGACGCCGATCGCCGGCAAGGCCGGCTTCATCCCGGTCAAGGTGCAGGCCGCCCACGATGGCGACACCCTGTACCTGCGCTTCTCCTGGAAGCAGCCCAAGGCTTCGGGCGCGGCCAAGATGGACGACAAGAACCCGATGAAGATCGCCTTCATGCTCGACCAGGGCAAGGTGGCGATGGCCGACCAGAGCGGCTGCTGGGCGAGTTGCCACAAGGACTCGCGCACCATGCCGGGCGCGGCCGACAGCAAGAAGAAGTACGTCAAGGACGGCTCCGTCTCCGGCGGCGTGTTCTATGACCTGCTGCAGTGGCGCAGCGGCGAGAAGAAGGGCTTCGACGGCCATGTGGCCGACACCCGCGTGATGGAAGGCGGCAAGGCCCTGGCCTCGGCCGAAGGCAAGCTCGACGGCGACACCTGGTCGGTGGTGTTTGCGCGCAAGTTCGCCGGCGGCGAAGGCGACGTGGCGCTGGCGGCAGGCAAGACCTACAACTTCGGTTTCGCCATCCACGACGACCACGCGGCCGGGCGCTTCCACCACGTCTCGCTGGGCTACACGCTCGGCATCGACGCCAAGGCCGACATCACCGCGGCCAAGCAGTAATGCGTTCCCCACGGCGGCAACAGGGGGCGGCAGCCGGCGCGGTATGCCGGCTGCCGGCCGCCGTCCTCGCGCTGGCGGCCGCCCTGGCCGCACCCGGCGCGCTGGCGGCCGAGCACGAGGTCAGCATCGTCGACTACAAGTTCGAACCGGCGGTGGTCGAGATCCGTCCGGGCGATACCGTCACCTGGGTGAACAACGAGAAGCGCACCAGCCACTCGGTGGTGTTCGACGCCACCGGCGAGGAGTCCGAGCGCTTCTTTCCCGGCGAACGCTGGTCCCACACCTTCGGGCAGGCGGGGGAGTTCTCCTATCACTGCGGCCCGCACCCGGAGATGACCGGCAAAGTCGTAGTCGCTGATTGACATTCCGTCTGTGTAGGAGCGGCCTTGGCCGCGATGCGGCGCGTGGCAACCCCACCGCCGTGATCGCGGCCAAGGCCGTTCTTACGTGAAGCCTGCCGGCCCCCCGACGCGTTGATTCGGGTCAAGGTTTTCCGCCCCCCGCAGGTTCATCTTACGCACCATCCTCAAGGCATCGGGACTCCAGCGATGAAACCACCTCCTATCGTCATCCATGTGGCCGTCCTGCTCGGCACCGCCTTCGTGGCCGCCTACGCGGCCGCTGCCGCCGATCCGCATCCGGCCCCGAAGCCCGAGCGCCAGCGCGAGCTGGTCAGCATGGTCCGCCAGGACTGTGGCTCCTGTCATGGGCTTACCCTCTCCGGTGGGCTGGGCCCGGCGCTGCTGCCGGCCACGCTGGCCGACAAGCCGCTGGATTCCATGGTGGCCACGGTCATGAACGGCCGCCCCGGCACCGCCATGCCCGGGTGGTCGCGCTTCATGAACGAGGCCGAAGCCGAGTGGATCGTGCGAGCCCTGGCCGCCGGCTTCCCGACCGACGGAGCCGGACAATGAAGCGCCTGCTGCTTGCCGCCTCCGCCGCCTTGCTGCTCGCCGGCTGTGCGGCCACGCCGCCCTTGCGCGGCACCGGCGACCTCGGCCTGGTCATCGAACGCTCCACCGGCCAGGTGGCGGTGGTCTCGCACACCAGCCGCGAGCGCCTGGCCACCGTGCCCGGCCTGGGCGACCTGTCGCACGCCCACGTCACCTATTCGCGCGACGGGCGCTACGGCTACGTGTTCGGCCGCGATGGCGGGCTCACCAAGGTCGACCTGCTGCGCGGGCGCATCGAGCGCCGCGTGGTGCAGGCCGGCAACTCCATCGGCGGCTCGATCTCGCAGGACGGCCGCCTGGTGGTGGCGCAGAACTACGCGCCGGGCGGGCTCAAGGTGTTCGACGCCGACACCCTGGAACAGCTCTCCGAGATCCCCGCCGAGTACGCCCCCGGCAAACGCTCCAAGGTGGTCGGTCTGGCGGACCTGCCCGGCCAGCGCTTCGCCTACGCGCTGTTCGAGGCCGGCGAGATCTGGGTCACCGATCTCTCCGACCCGCGCAATCCCAAGACCCAACGCTACCCCGCCGGCCGTCAGCCCTATGACGGCCTGGTGACCCCGGACGGGCGCTACTTCATTGCCGGCCTGTTCGGCGAGGACGGCCTGGCGCTGCTCGACCTGTGGTACCCGGAGCGCGGCGTGAAGAAGATCCTCGCCGGCTACGGCAAGGGCGAGGCGCCGCTGCCGGTGTACAAGATGCCCCACCTGCGCGGCTGGGCGGTGGCCGGCGGCCACGCCTACCTGCCGGCCATCGGCCGCCACGAGGTGCTGGTGGTCGACACGCGGACCTGGCAGGAGGTCGCCCGCATCCCGGTGCACAGCCAACCGGTTTTCGTCATGGCACGCCCGGACGGCCGCCAGGTGTGGGTGAACTTCGCCTTCCCGGACAACGGCACGGTGCAGGTCATCGACACCGAGGCCAAGGCGGTGATCGACACGCTCACCCCGGGGCGCGCGGTGCTGCACATGGAGTTCACCCCGCGCGGCGAGGCGGTGTGGCTGTCTTCGCGCGACGACAACAAGGTGGTGGTGGTCGATACCGACAGCCGCCGCACGCTCGCCGAACTGCCTGCCGAGCACCCCAGCGGCATCTTCTTCACCAGCCGCGCAGCGCGCATCGGATTCTGACCATGGACGAGGCCCGTCGCCTGCGCCTGCTCAACGAATGGCAGCACGGCTTTCCGCTGGTCGATCGGCCCTTCGCCGAACTCGGCCGCGCGGTCGGTGCCAGCGAGGACGAGGTGCTCGACGCCTTCCGCGCCGGGCTGGCGGAGGGGGTGGTGAGCCGCATCGGCCCGGTGGTGGCGCCGCGCCGGGTGGGCGCCAGCGCGCTGGCTGCGCTGGCGGCGCCGCCCGAGCGCCTGGCCGAGGTGGCCGCGCGGGTCAGCGCCCGGCCCGAGGTCAATCACAACTACGAACGCGAGCACAGCCTCAACCTGTGGTTCGTGCTCACCGCGGCCAGCCAGGACGCGCTGGACGCGGCGGTGGCGGCGATTGCCGCCGACACCGGCCTGCAGCCGGTGGTGCTGCCCATGGTCGAGGCCTATCACATCGACCTCGGCTTCGATCTGTGCGGTATCTCCGCCTACCGGGCCGGCCGCCGCGAGCCGGTGAAGCAGGCCGCTCGCCTGGCCAGCAGCCCGCCATGTGCGCTGCCGGGCATCGAGCAGGGTCTGCTGCAGGCCCTGCAGCGCGGCCTGCCTATCGTTCCGCGGCCCTATGAAGTGCTGGGCGAGCGGGTGGAGCTATCGGGCGCGCTGGTGTGCGCCTTCATCGACGAATGGCTGGCCTCCGGCCTGCTGCAGCGCTTCGGCGTGGTGGTGCGTCACCACGAACTCGGCTACACCGCCAACGCCATGTGCGTGTGGGACGTGCCGGACGACAAGGTGGGCGAGATCGGCCACCTGCTCGGCGGCGAGGCGCAGGTCACCCTGTGCTACCGCCGTCGCCGCGCGCTGCCGCAGTGGCGCTACAACCTGTTCTGCATGATCCACGGCAAGGCCCGCGACGAGGTGCTGGCCACCCGCGCGGGCATCGCCGAGCGCCTCGGGCTCGACCAGTGGCCGCACGAGGTGCTGTTCAGCCGCCGCCGCTTCAAGCAACGCGGGGCCTGTTACCTGCCCGACCCGGAGCCCGCCGATGTCTGAAGGACTACCCCCGCCGCGCGACCCGATCGACGAGATCGACCGCCGCCTGATCAACAGCCTGCAGGGCGACTTCCCGCTCAGCCACCGGCCCTACGGCGTGGTCGCCGAGCGCCTGGGGCTGGGCGAGGAGGAGGTCATCCGCCGCCTGCGCCGACTGCTTGCCGACCGCGTGCTGACCCGCTTCGGGCCGATGTTTCAGATCGAACGTGCCGGCGGCGCCTTCTGCCTGGCGGCGATGGAGGTGCCCGAGGCGCGCTGGCCCAACGTGGTGGCGCAGGTCAACCTGCGCCCGGAAGTGGCGCACAACTACCGCCGCGAACACCGCCTCAACATGTGGTTCGTGCTGGCCACCGAGACGCCTGAGGGCATCGGCCGCTGCGCCGGGGAGATCGAGCGCGATACCGGGCTGGCCGTGCATCTGTTCCCCAAGGAGCGCGAGTACTTCGTCGAAATGAAACTGGAGGCGAGATGAGCGCCCGTGAGACCAGCGCACCCGTTCCGCTGGACGATATCGACCGCAGCCTGATGCGTGCCACCCAGGGTGGCCTGCCGCTGCTGCCCAAGCCCTACGAGGCCATCGCCGCGCGCGTCGGCATCGACGAGAGCGAGGTGCGCCGCCGCCTGGCCGCGATGCTGGACAAGGGTGTGATCCGCCGCATCGGCGCGGTGCCCAACCACTACGCCCTGGGCTACACCGCCAATGGCATGAGCGTGTGGGACGTGGACGACGCCGCCATCGATGCGGCCGGCGAGCGCGTCGGCGCGCTGCCCTTCGTCACCCACTGCTACCGCCGTCCGCGCCACCTGCCGGACTGGCCCTACAACCTGTTCGCCATGGTGCACGGCGCCAGCCGCGAGGAAGTGATGGCGCATGTGGACGAGATCCGCGCGCTGCTCGCGCATTGCGTCCCGGGCGCCCTGCGCGGCAGCGACGTGCTGTTCTCCACCGCCATCCTGAAAAAGACCGGACTGCGTCTGAGGGATTGATTCGGATCATTTCGTGGCTGCGGTCCGGCGGTTCTAATCGGTGTGAGCGCGATGCGCGCCCCGCACACTTGGCGGCCGTATCGCTGTAGGAGTGGCCAAGGCCGCTCCTACACGCGCTGACGCAAGACAACCGGACCAGACCAGAAGGCCATCCATGTTCCGCATCTCCCAGTTCATCCGCGAACTCGACAACCCGGTCGCCCCCGGTCCGCGGCGCAACCCGCCCGGCCCGGTGGTGATCTGGAACCTGATCCGGCGCTGCAACCTCACCTGCAAGCACTGCTACTCGATCTCGGCGGACACCGACTTCGCCGGCGAGCTGTCCACCGACGAGGTGTACCGCGTCATGGACGACCTCAAGGCTTTCCGGGTGCCGGTGCTGATCCTCTCCGGCGGCGAGCCGCTGCTGCGCCCGGACATCTTCGACATCGGCCGGCGCGCCAAGGGCATGGGTTTCTACGTCGGGCTGTCCACCAACGGCACGCTGATCGGCCGTCACAACATCGACGCCATCGCACAGATCGGCTTCGACTACGTGGGCGTCAGCCTGGACGGCATCGGCGACACCCACGACCGCTTCCGGCGCATGGCCGGCGCCTTCGACGCCTCGCTGGCCGGCATCCGGCTGTGTCACGAGCGCGGCCTCAAGGTGGGCGTGCGCTACACCATGACCGAGGACAACGCCCACGACCTGCCCGGCCTGCTGCGCCTGGTCGAGGACGAGGGCATCGACAAGTTCTACTTCTCGCACCTCAACTACGCCGGGCGCGGCAACAAGTACCGCGCCGACGATGCCCGCCACCAGACCACCCGGCAGGCCATGGACCTGCTGTTCGACACCTGCCTGGACCGCCAGCGGCGCGGCCTGGCGCACGAGTTCGTCACCGGCAACAACGACGCCGACGGCATCTACCTGATGCACTGGGTGGCGCAGCGCTTCCCGCAGCATCTCGAACGCGTCACCGCCCGGCTGCGCCAGTGGGGCGGCAATGCCAGCGGGGTGAACGTGGCCAACATCGACAACCTCGGGGTGGTGCACCCGGACACCATGTGGTGGCACGAGTCGCTCGGCAATGTGCGCGAGCGGCCGTTTTCCGCCATCTGGAGCGACCTGTCCAACCCGCTGATGGCCGGCCTGCGCCAGCATCCGCGCGCGCTGCGCGGGCGCTGTGGCCAGTGTGCCTGGCTGGACATCTGCAATGGCAGCTCACGCGTGCGCGCCGGGCAGATCACCGGCGACGTATGGTCCGAAGACCCCGGCTGCTACCTCTCCGACCAGGAGATCGGCCTGGCCGAAGGCGCGGCCGGCGAGCGCGTGCGCACCACGCCCTACATTCCGCTGCGGCGCGAACCCGCACAGACGGTGACCCGATGACGACGAACGACGACAAGCCCGACAACGGCTACAAGAAGCTCAGCGACTACATGCCGCGCCCGCTCGAACCCTGGGTGGAGGAAGATTGCGAGCGCGACGCCGCGCCGCGCAAGCCTTCGTCCACCAAGATGCCCTCGCACGCCCGCAAGGTCATCGCGCTGGCGCTGGTCTGGCTGGGACTGGCCATGCTGCTGGCCTTTGCGCCTTCGCACGCGCAGGCGGCCGATGCGACCTCTGCCGGGGTCGCCAGTCACTACCAGCAGCATTGCGCCGCCTGCCACGGCGTGGACCGCCTGGGCGGCATGGGGCCGGCGCTGCTGCCGGAAAACCTCTCCCGCCTGCGCAAGCCGGAAGCGCTCAAGGTGGTGCGCGACGGTCGCACCGCCACCCAGATGCCGCCTTTCGGCGCTGCGCTGTCGGCCGACGAACTCACAGCCCTGGTCGACTGGATCTACACCCCGGTGGTGCCGGCGCCGCGCTGGAGCGAGGCCGACATCCGCGCCTCGCGCATCCAGCATGCGGACCCCGCCGCGTTGGCCGACCGCCCGGTGTTCGACGCCGATCCGCTCAATCTCTTCCTGGTGGTGGAGGCGGGCGACCACCATGTCTCGGTGCTCGACGGCGACCGCCTCGAGCCCATCCACCGCTTCCCCAGCCGCCACGCGCTGCACGGCGGGCCCAAGTTCGCCCAGGGCGGACGCTACGTGTACTTCGGCTCGCGCGACGGCTGGGTCACCAAGTACGACCTGTGGAACCTCACGGTGGTGGCCGAGGTGCGCGCCGGCATCAACACCCGCAACGTCGCGGTGTCGCCCGACGGCAGCCATGTGGCGGTGGCCAACTACCTGCCGCACACCCTGGTGCTGCTCGACGGCGACCTGAACCTGCTCAAGTCCATCGAGGTCACCGACCGCGACGGCAAGCAGAGCTCGCGCGTCTCCGCGGTGTACGAGGCCACCCCGCGCCAGTCCTTCGTCGCCGCGCTGAAGGACGTGCCCGAGGTCTGGGAGATCAGCTACACCCGCGCGGTGGAAGACATCCCGGTGGGCTTCATCCACGACTTCAAGCAGCGCGAGGGCGAGTTCATCCCCGGCTACCTCAACCCGCGCCGCACCCATCTCGCCGACGTGCTGGACGACTTCTTCTTCACCCAGGACTACTCGGAACTGATGGGCGCCTCGCGCGCCGGTAAGGGCCAGGTGGTGAACCTGGACGTGCGCAAGAAGGTGGCCGACCTGCCGCTGGCCGGCATGCCCCACCTGGGCTCGGGCATCACCTGGGAATGGCAGGGCCGCCGCGTCATGGCCAGCACCAACCTCAAGGCCGCGGAGGTTACCGTGATCGACCTCGACAGCTGGGAAGTGCTGCGCCGCATCCCCACCCGCGGTCCCGGCTTCTTCCTGCGCAGCCACGAGAACAGCCGCTACGCCTTCGTCGACTCGATGATGAGCCCGGAGGCCAAGCACCTGCTGCAGGTGATCGACAAGGAGACCCTGGAAGTGGTGCGCGAGATCGCCGGCCAGCCCGGGCGCACGCTCGCCCACGTCGAATTCACCCGCGACGGCCGCTACGCCCTGGCCAGCCTGTGGGAGGACGACGGCGCGGTGGTGGTGTACGACGCGCAGACCCTGGAAGAGGTCAAGCGCCTGCCGATGCGCAAGCCGGTGGGCAAGTACAACGTGTGGAACAAGATCACCCGGGAAGAGGGCACCAGCCACTGAGTGGCGGGGCCTCACGCCGACGCGCGAGTGGATTGGAGGGCGCGCGCCTCGGCGCGGGGGGACCGTTCAAACCTGCGGACCGGTCTCCGGTCACCTGCCGGCCAAGAGGCCGTCCGCACGGTGCGCGTGGTTCGAACCGGTGATTGGCAAGGCCACGGTCAGGCGGTACAAGCCCCAGAGCAGCACCAAGGGCATCACGACCGTCTGCATCAGGAAGACGACGATCAAGCGGATCATCCGTTCCGCAGCGTTCTCGGCGGTGGCTTTCAGGCGCTCGTATTGTTCCCTGACGCTGACCGTGGGGGCTTTGAGGTTCACCAAGGAGTCGCTGGCCTTGTCCCGCGCCGCAGCAAGGGTGGAGCCCGCCCAGTCGAAGAAACCTGAGCCTTTCGACTCCGGGGGCGTAAGCGGCGGTGCCGTTTCCTCGGGGCGCGACGCCGGGGCCGGATCGGCGCGCTCGCCGGCGTCCTTCGCGGCCAAGCCCTGCAGTGCGATCGAGGTGCTGTCCAGCACGGCCTGGCTCTGCTGGTAATCATCCGCAGAGAACTGTTCGAAGACATGTGCGCTGCCGATCATGGTCACTGGCATCACGAAGCGCACGAAGAGCAATGCAAGCATCAGCCGGGTCAACCAGCGCGGCGCCTCGCGCCATAGCAGCAGGGCCGACCATAGCAGCGCGACGATGGTCACGAACGCCGACACCGTCCAGTTCGACCCCATCGTCAGCAGCAGCTTCTCGATCCCGAAGGCGACGCTTGCCATCAGCATGATCGAGGACAGCGACTCGACCAGATCGTTGATCGGGTCCAGGATTTCGCCGACCGACAGCGACACCCCGACGCCAAACGGCTGTGCGGCGATCTCGGTCCCCTGCAGTGCGGAGATCACGCCATTGAGCGCACGTGCGGAGGCGAAACTGATCAGCGAGCGCTTCAGGCCGGCGTCGACACTCTCGGTCGCGAGCTCGGTGATCGGCCGGTACCAGCTGCAGGCCGTCACAATCAGCACGAGCAAGACGAGCACGAAGTTCCTGGTCTTTCTACCGTTCGATGGCACAGGCGGTCCGGAGGTGGTCTGTTTACAGTCGGCGGCAAACCGTCGATCGAGGTGACACGGGGTGCCGGGAAACTGGCGGCCGATGTTGGCGTGCCGAGAAGCATCCCACCACAACCAGGGTCGATCAAGCCCTTGCCGCCGGACCCGGCCCGGGGCCGCCTCGCCATCCTCGGCGGCTGCCGGTGCGCAGGCACCGAACACGCGTTCATCGCGTCGACCCGCGATGAGCTGAAGATGTCAGCCGTTCGCCGCGCCCCCGCCAGGGCGGTGTGCCTTGGCCTGGAACATCAGACACGGCAGACCGGAGGATTCGAGCACGTCCAGCGCGGGGCGGCGGCGGGACTTGAAGGCGAACTGGCGGCAGCCGTAGGGGAAGGCCGGTTCGTGGGTGATGTAGTAGTGCGCGCAGGCCTTGCAGTCGGGGGTGTTGTCGGGGGTCACGGGCAGGAGGCGGGCGGTGTTCCTTGGCGATGGGCGCCATGATACGCCGGCGGAAACCCCATGTAGGAGCGGCCTTGGCCGCGATGCGGCGTTCGCTTCCCCACAGGCCGTATCGCGGCCAAGGCCGCTCCTACCGGGCGTCCGGGGATGCGCGTCAGCTCAGGCTCCTGCGCAGCCGGCAGATGTCCGGGATGTGGATGGTGCGGCCTTCCACGGTGATCAGGCCGCTGTCGATCAGCTCGTGCAGGATGCGCGAGAAGTGTTCCTGGGTGAGGTTGAGGCGCGAGGCGATGGTGCCCTTGCTGGTGGGCAGGCGCACCGACACCGCGCCGCAGGGCGTGCCTTCGCCGTCCATTTCGTCCTCGCGCAGCAGGTAGCCGATGATACGCTCGCGCCCGGAGCGCAGCGAGTAGGTCTCCACGTCGGCGATCAGGTGGTGCAGGCGCTGGGCCAGGCCGGCGATGATCTTGCGGCAGAACAGCGGGTCGCGGACCATCTCCTCGAACACCACCTGCTTGGAGATGTGCAGCAGGGTGCAGTCGGTGAGCGCCTGGGCCATGACCACGTAGGGCTTGTCCATGAACATCACCGCCTCGCCGAAGGTCTGCCCGGCGCGGATGATTTCCACCACCTTCTCGTGACCGTCGGCGGAGATGAAGGCGAGCTTGACCTGGCCGGTGAGGATCAGGTGAAAGCCGTGGCAGGCGTCGCCCTTGTGGAACAGCGCGCTGCCCTTGTCCACCTTCTGCTCGCGCACGCCGCGCGCGAAACGGGCCACTTCGTCCTGCGCCAGGCCGTTGAACAGCGGCGCCTGGGCGAGCAGCTGGGCGATGCGTTCCGCTTCGGGGTTGACCGGCCGTTCGTCCGACTGCAGGTTGCTGCGTTCGGAGACGAACATCGTCGAACAGGGCGTGTCGCGCTGGTTCATCGCTTCACCTCGTCAGTTGGGCGTAGAACAGTGGGAGTCGGGCGGGAAGTTCCTCCGGCTTGCGGATCACCGCGAAGCCGGCGGGGCCGAAGAGGTGGGGCAGGTAGCCGGCGCCTTCGCGGTCGATGGTGACGCAGAAGGGGGTGAGCCCGGCGCGCCGTGCTTCCATGATGGCGACCCGGGTGTCTTCGATGCCGTAGCGGCCGTCGTAAAGATCCAGGTCGTTGGGCTTGCCGTCGGAGAGGATGAGCAGGATGCGGCGGCTGGCGCCGTTCTTTTCCAGCAACTGGGTGCAGCGGCGGATGGCGGCGCCCAGGCGGGTGTAGTAGCCGGGCTTGATCGCCATGATGCGGCCGCGGATGCGGTCGTCGAAGCGCTCGTTGAAGTCCTTGAGGCGGTGGAAGCGCACCTTGCTGCGCTTGACCGAGGAGAAGCCGGCGAGCGCGAAGGCGTCCCCGGTGGCGCCCAGGGCCTCGCCGAACAGCAGCAGGGCGTCGCGGATGACGTCGATCACGCGCGCTTCGGACGACACCCAGGTGTCGGTGGACAGCGACAGGTCGGCCAGCACCAGGCAGGCCAGGTCGCGCTCGCGTTTTTCCAGTGACAGGTAGAGCTGCTCGGAGGGGTGCCGGCCGCAGGCACGGTCGGTCTGCGCGCGCACCGCGGCATCCACGTCCAGCTCGGTGCCTTCGGCCTGCGCCTTGATCCAGCGCCGGCCGGGCTGCAGCGCGGCGAACTGCTGGTGCAGGCGGCGCGCGGTACGCCGCAGCGGCTGGGGCAGCGGGCTGGGCGGAGCGTGGCGGGCGGCCATCTCGGTGAGGCGCACGTGGTCTTCCAGCAGGCGCTGCTTGCGGTAGTCCCACTCGGGCAGCGGGATGCCGTCGCCCAGCACCACGTCGTCCTCGGCTGCGGAAGGCAGGTCGAGGTCGAAGCGCACCTTGGAGGCGACGCGGTCGGTGTCCTCGGCGAGCGCGAGCTGGTCGAGGTCGCGCGCGGCGTCGGCGGCGTTGGGGTCGGGCTCGTCGTCGGTGGGGCGGTTGATCTTGAGGAATTCGGTGACCGCCAGCAGGCTCTCGGCGCGGAACACCATCATCAGGCCGTTCTTCTCCTGCGGCAGGTCCACCCGCTCGGCACGGTGGGCGTGGCGCTCGGTTTCCTCGGCCGGCGGCGGGCCGCCGGTGGTGGTGTTCTCCGGGTCGGGGTCGGAGGCGCGGGTGAAGGGCGCGGGGCCGACCTCGCTGCCGGCCAGCCACAGCAGTACCGGGGCGGCGGGCGGGGTGCCGGCGGGCATCTCGGGGAGCGCCGCGACGCTGCCGGGCTCGCGCAGCGCGGCGACGATGGCTTCTTCGCGGGCGCGTTCGGCCGGCGGCATCTTGGTCGATTTCAGCCGGCGCGGGGCGTAGGCCTCCACCAGGCGGCGGTAGCGTGACACCACGCCCGGCCAGGTGTCGAGCGCGGCCAGCACTGCGCGCTGGTGACGCTGGAAATCGGTTTCGTCGTCCGGGCCGGGCGGCAGCTGCTGCTGCGCGGCGGCCAGCGCCGCCAGCCACAGGTAGAGGTCGCGGTTGAGTGCGCGCTCGGGGAAGGCGTCGATCTCCGGTGGCAGGCGCAGGGTGACGTCGTCCATGCGCGCATGCGCCGTGCGGTCGCCGATGCCGGCGATGCGGGCGATGAAGCCGCGTCGCGCCGCGTGCGGGTCGACGGTGGCGGCGGCCACGCGCAGGCCGGGGTCGCCGCCGAGCGCGCGGAAGAACACCCCGGCGGTGCGCTCGACTTCCTTAAGGCGCACCGCGGCGGCCGGGTAGCTCACCCCGGCGGCGCGGGTGATCAGGCGGTGCCAGATCTTGCCGACGGTTTCTTCCATGTCCGTGCTGTCCTATGTGGCGGGGACGGGTGAATGAGCCTTGGTGCGCGCGTAGGAGCGGCCTTGGCCGCGATCCGGCCGATGCACGATCGACCGCCGCATCGCGGCCAGGGCCGCTCCTGCGGGGGCGAGTCGGGCGCTCATTCTCACTGGCCCCGGCCGGCGCGGAAGCCGGCTTCGTTCTGGCGGGCGGCCTCCTTGCTCACCCAGGTGAGCAAGGGGCCCTGCGGGTTGTCGTGCTGGCTCTGCTCGCAGGCCTGCAGGCACTGACCGCACTGAGTACAGGTGAACATGTGGCGCTTGATGTTGCGCGGGTTCAGGCGCATCGGGCAGACCATGTCGCAGGCCGATTCGCGATCCGGCAGGCAGGTGGCGCACTGGCTGGCGCGCTGGCGCTGGAAGCCCACCACCATGGCGTCGCGGTTGCTCACCCAGGCCAGGCTCTGGAACAGGCCCACCGCACAGGCGAAGCGGCAGAACAGGTGCCGGGCGAAGAGGAACTCCATGCTCAACACGAAGGTGAACACGCCGATGAACAGGGCCTGGTTGCGGGTTAGCGTGCCGCCGAACAGGTTGCCGTACACCTCGCCCGGAGGCAGCAGATAGGTGAGGAAGACCACTGCCCAGGTAAAGGCGAACAGCACCGCCGCCGGCACCACCACCAGCCACCAGCGCGCGTCGCGGCGGCGCGGGGTGCCGTCCGGCTCCCAGGGCGGCAGGGTTTCCTTCTCCCACACGCTGGGCTTGCCCGAGGCGCGCAGCATCAGCTTGTTGATGGTCTCGACCACCGAGAAGTGCGGGCACAGCCAGCCGCAGTACAGCCGGCCCCAGCGGTAGGCCACCCAGATGAAGGCGGCGGCGCCGGCGAAGATCGGCAGGAACAGGCGCAGCAGCACGTTGGCGCCGGCTTCCAGCGCGCCGATGCGCCCGGCCATGAACTCGTCCAGCCCGAGCCGCCATTCCATGCCCAGCAGCCAGGCGTGGCCGGCGTCGAGGTCGTAGCGCAGCAGGTCGAAGATGGGGGCGATGATGAACAGCAGGAAGAAGCCCGCCTGGGTGGCGAGACGCTGCTGCTGCACGCGGTTGAGCCCCAGCCGCCCGGTGGGGGCGGCGGCCTGCACGATGGGGATCACCTTGCGCGGTTTGTCCGATGCCATGACGCGCTCAGTCCTTCAGGCGCGGCCCGAGTACGGGATAGCGGTAGGGGCGTTGCAGGATGGCGGCATTGAGGCCCATCACCCCGAAGATGATCAGCGCGGCGTGCAGGCAGACGAAATACAGTACGCCGATCACCCAGGACCAGGGGTTGTCGAAGCCGCCGAGCAGGAAGACCGCGACCGATAGCCCCACCAGGATGGCGCCGCCGTAGATGCTCACGGTGACGGTCTGCTGCAGGTGGTTGCGCACCAGCGGCGAGGGGTGATTGCGCTTGAACAGCCACAGCAGCATCAGCATGCCGAAGCCGATCACCGGCAGGATCATCAGGTTGATCAGGAACAGCGCCTCGGCGGCCACGGCCAACGGCGGGCCGGGCATGTTTTCCTTGAGCAGGTCGGGTTCGGTATGTGGCATCGGTTCGGGTCCGTGGGGCATCAGTGGCCGAAGGTGGCGGAGACCACTTCCATCAGCGCCTCGGCCACCTCGGGGTCGTCGGTCAGGCTTTCCACGATGGCCACGCGGCAGGCGGGCAGCGGGGCCATGCCGGCGCGCACCAGGGTGGCGGCGTACACCAGCAGGCGGGTGCTGGCGGCCTCTTCCAGGTCCTGGTCCTTGAGCGCGCGCAGTGCGCGGGCGATGCCCACCAGGCGGCGGGCAAGGTCCGCCTCGCAGCCGGTCTCGCCGCGCAGCACCGCCTCTTCGCGTGCGGCGTCGGGGAAATCGAAGCGCAGGCTGACGAAGCGCTGGCGGGTGGAGGGTTTCATGCCCTTGAGCAGGTTCTGGTAGCCCGGGTTGTAGGACACCACCAGCATGAACTCGGGCGGCGCGGCGAGCAGTTCGCCGGTGCGGTCGATCGGCAGCAGGCGACGGTCGTCGGCCAGCGGGTGCAGCACCACGGTGGTGTCCTTGCGCGCCTCGACCACTTCGTCCAGGTAGCAGATGCCGCCTTCGCGCACCGCGCGGGTCAGCGGGCCGTCGCACCACACGGTCTGGCCGTCGCCGATCAGGTGGCGGCCCACCAGGTCGGCGGCGGTGAGGTCGTCGTGGCAGGCCACGGTGTACAAGGGGCGCCCCAGGCGGGCGGCCATGTGGGCGACGAAGCGGGTCTTGCCGCAGCCGGTGGGGCCCTTGATGAGCAGCGGCAGGCGGTTCTTCCAGGCGTGCTCGAAGATTTCGATCTCGTCGCCGGCGGGTTCGTAGAAGGGGATGTCGATATTCGGCGTGGTGAGTTCCATCAGGGCATTCCTTTCCAGTAGGCAAGACCGATCAGCGCGCAGACCAGCGCCAGCCAGCCGAGGGTGATGAGTTTCCACAGCAGCGGCGCGCGGCCGATCGCCATGAAGTCGAGGATGACCGCCGTGCCCTTGAGCAGCGCGACGCCGAGCAGCAGGGCGGCAATCGCCGGGCCGCCGGCGCCGCCTTCGCCCACCGCCCAGGTGAACACGGTGGCGATGATCAGCAGTCCCCACAGCACGGTGCTGCGGCGGTCGGCGGAGCGGATGTCGTGGCTCATGGCGGACCCCTTCAGCGGATGACGTAGACCAGCGGGAAGAGCACCAGCCACACCAGGTCCACCATGTGCCAGTAGGCTGCGCCGCTTTCGATGCCGTTCATGTTGTGCGCGTCGTAGCGCCCCTTGCGCGAGTTCACCCACAGCGCGCCGAGGATCACCATGCCGAGGATGACGTGCATGAAGTGAAAGAAGGTCAGCGACAGGTAGAACATGTGGAAGGTGCTGCTCGACAGGCTGATGCCGGCCGAGAAGGCGGCGGCGTACTCGGCGAACTTGACGGCTACGAAGCCGCCGGCGCAGGCCAGCGCGGCGAGCAACCAGCGCGCGCCCACCGGCGAGCGACCGGCTTCGGCCGCATGCACCGCGCGCACTACGAAGTAGCTGGCGGTGAGCAGCAGTACGGTGTTGATCGCCCCGGCGTCGCGGTTGAGCGCCATCTGTTCGGCGGCGAACAGCTCCGGGTTGTTGGCGCGCGCAAAGGCGTAGGCGATGAAGAACACGCCGAAGGCGAGCAACTCCGCGAGGATGAAGATCCAGATCGCCAGGTCGCCGGCCAGGCGTGCTTGTTGACCGTGTGGCGCGGCGCTTGCGGGAAGGACGGCTGAGGAATTCATGGGCGCATTCTGGCCAAGCGCCCGGGCTTTTCACTTGATCGCGGTTAACTTCAGAAGCTACTGATTCTCAATGGGGTCGCCGGCCGGTGGTCCCGTAGGAGCGGCCTTGGCCGCGATTGCGGCGTACGCACAATCAACGGCCGCGATCGCGGCCAAGGCCGCTCCTACAGGCGTTTCGTGAACGAAAAAAAGGGCGGCTTGCGCCGCCCTTCAAATCCCCTTCCCCTAAGTAGTCCGATGAGGAGGAAGCGGAGAGACACACTCTGTTCGGGACGCCCGCAGCGGGCGCCCCGTTTGCCCGTGTCAGGCCTTGGCCGGCGCTTCCTCACCCTTGATGAAGAAGCTCGCCAGGTAGCACAGCAGGCCGATGAAGAACACCACGCCGCTCCATTCGCGCATCCAGTAGAACAGGGAGACCTGGTCCTGGACGGCCATGAAGGACATCGGGGTGTCCGATACGCGCTGCAGCCACACCTGCAGGATGCCGGCGGCGGTGAGGAACAGGGTGATGAACACCATGGCGATGGTCATCAGCCAGAAGCTCCACATTTCCAGCACCTGGGACTTGCGGCTGTTGCAGGCACGGCCGCGCAGGATGGGCATGGCGTAGCTGATGATGGTGATCACGACCATCACGTAGGCGCCGTAGAAGGCCATGTGGCCGTGCGCCGCGGTGATCTGTGAGCCGTGGGTGAAGTAGTTCACCGGAGCCAGGGTGTGCAGGAAGCCCCACACACCGGCGCCCAGGAAGGCCATCACACCGGTACCCAGCGCCCACAGCACGGCAGCCTGGTTGGGATGCTCGCGGCGGCGGCGGTTCACCATGTTGAAGGCGAACACGGTCATGGCGAAGAAGGGGATCGGCTCCAGAGCGGAGAAGATCGAACCCCACCACTGCCAGTATTCCGGCGTACCGATCCAGTAGTAGTGGTGGCCGGTGCCGATGATGCCGGTGACCAGGGCCAGGGCGATGATGACGTACAGCCACTTCTCGATCACCTCGCGGTCGACACCGGTGACCTTGATCAGCACGAAGGCGAGCAGTGCGGCCATGATCAGTTCCCACACGCCTTCCACCCAGAGGTGCACCACCCACCACCAGTAGAACTTGTCCAGCACCAGGTTGGTCGGGTTGTAGAAGGAGAACAGGAAGAAGATCGCCAGACCCCAAAGGCCGAGCAGCAGCACGACGTTGATCGCGGTCTTGCGGCCTTTCAGCACGGTCATGCTGATGTTGAACAGGAAGGCCAGCGCCACCACCACGATGCCGACCTTGGTGATCAGCGGCTGCTCGAGGAACTCGCGCCCCATCGTCGCCAGGATGTCGTTACCGGTGTATTGGGCGAGCGTGGCGTAGTCCACCGTCAGGTAGCCGACGATGGTCAGCGCGCCGGCCACCAGGAAGACCCAGAACAGCACGAGCGCCAGCTTGGGGCTGAACAGCTCGGTTTCCGATTCTTCGGGCACCAGGTAGTAGGCCGCGCCCATGAAGCCGAACAGCAGCCAGACGATCAGCAGGTTGGTGTGGACCATGCGGGCCACGTTGAACGGGATCTCCGGGAACAGGAAGTCCCCGACGACGTACTGCAGGCCCAGGATCAGGCCGAAGATGATCTGCCCCACGAACAGCCCTATTGCTGCAACGAAGTAGGGCAGGGCGACCGCTTGAGATTGGTATTTCATGACAGCATTCCCCTTGGAGTTTTCGGTTCGCGCATTTCCCTCAGCCCTCGATGTTGGGCGGCCAGTTCTGAGTGTTGATCTCGGAGCTGTACTTCAGGAACTCGACCAGGTTGTTCAGATCCTCCTCCGAGAGGTTGAAGTTGGGCATCTGACGGCGGCCCGGGGCGCCGGTCGGCTGCGACATCATCCAGGCCTTGATGAACTCGGGCCCGCGGCGCGTATAGACGTTGCCCAGCTCGGGCGCGTAGTAGGCGCCTTCACCCAGCAGGGTGTGGCAGCCCAGACAGTTGCGCGTCTCCCAGATGTGCTTGCCCGCAGCCACCGCCGGCGTGATGTTGTGCCGGTTGTCGGTCTTGGGCAGGTTCGACGTGGTGTCGAAGGTCAGCGCAAGGAAGAGCAGGAAGAAGAACACTGTCCCGCCGTAGAAGATGTTGCGGGCCATCGCCTTGGTGAAGGTGCCGCTCATGGTTTTCCCCTCATTGTTTCGTGCGTCCGTGTGAGTGTTTTGAACTGGTCAAGCAAACCCGAAGGTCCGGCGCACTGTATTTTTTGAGGGGGTGGGGCTCCATGATTTGAATCAAATCGCTATCCGCGCGTGCTGTGCTCGGCAAAGGCCGTGCACGCGCCAGTCACCGCCGGGCCTTGCGCTCGGCGGTGTGCGATGTCCGGAGACGGGAGGGGAGCGGCCCGGCTTCGCGGCCGGGCCGGACAGGGCCTACCAGTACTGCAGGGCGTTGCGGAAAAGCGTGGAGAGATGTCCTTCGTCCACCGCCTTCGGTGCGTTCTTCACCAGGCGCTGCTGTGCCCAGGCACCGGCGGTGAGGCTGGGAATGTCGCCTGCGTGGTAGCCCACGCCGCCCACCCCGTTGGGAATGTCGCAGGCCTGCATCAGCGCAATCAGGCGCTGTGCGACGATCTCGCCGGCGTCCGCAGCGGTCGCCCCGCGCGTCTCCGCACCCAGCCAGCCGGCGGCCTGCAGGTGGCGCTCGGGGCAGGCGTCGGCGGTGAAGCGGAACACCGCCGGGGCATTGACGATGACCGACATGCCGTGCGGCACCATCGGGTGTTCGGGCGGGTAGTCCGGGGCGCGGTAGTCGCGCACCCCGCCGGCCACCGCGTAGGCCATGCCGTGCGGCAGATGCACCCCGGCGTTGCCGAAGGCGATGCCGGCCAGCGTGGCGGCCCACATCATGCCGTTGCGCGCTTCATGGTCGGCGGCGTCGCGCACCGCGCGCTCCAGGTACTGGCCGGTGAGCTGCAAGGCCTTCTCGCAGCCGAAGTCGCTCCACGGGTTGGCGCCCTGGCTCATCGGCCGCAGGCTGGGGCGCTCGGCTTTGGCTCGGCAGGTGTGCGGCAGCGCGGTGTAGCTCTCCAGCGCGTGGGAGAGCACGTCGAAGCCCGAGGCCGCCACCACCGTGCGCGGCAGCGTCCACGTGGTGACGGGGTCGATCAGCGCAAGCGTGGGGCGCAGCAGGCGCGAGACGATGCCGGTCTTCACCCCGCGTGCCACCCAGTCGAAGATGGCGATGCCGGTGCATTCCGCGCCGGTGCCGCTGGTGGTGGGGCAGGCGATGTGCGGCTTGAGCGGCCCCGGCACTGCGCGCGCCTCGCCCAGCGGGGCATTCACGTAGGCGGCCAGATCGGCCGGGTAGGTGGCGTAGAGGTTGGCCGCCTTGGCGGTGTCGATCACCGAGCCGCCGCCCACCGAGATGAAACCGTCGAAATCGCCTTCGCGGGCGAAGCGCGCGGCGGCGAGGAAGGAGGCGTCGGTCGGCTCGACCTCGACCGCGTCATAGACCACGCAATCCACGCCCGCGTCGGCGAGCGCGCGGCGGACGATGGCGACATGCTCGCTGTCCGCCAGGCGCGCATCGGTGAACAGCGCGACGCGCTGCAGGCCCAGCCTGAGCGCGTGATCGCCGGCTTCGGCCAGGCAGCCGGGACCGAAGGTGATGGCCGACACGTCGACCGTGAATGCGGCATCGCCGCCGGGGGCGAGGGCGTAGTGGTGGCAGCAGGACATGGCGTCTCCTCCATGGTGGTCTGGCCGCGCGGCAGCGCCCCTGTGCGGGTTGTCGCGGCCGGCGGCGGGCCGGGTGCGAACGCCGATGATACGCGCGGAGCGCTTATCCGCGGGTGCTGGAGGAGAGGTGGCCGGGTCCGCTGCGGCGCGGCTTCAGTCCGCGCAGGTCGCGGTGCAGCCCCCGGCGGCGGTGCAGTCGGCCTGTTCCACCTTGCATTGCACCTTGGTGCGATGGGTCAGCCGGCTGCCGTCGCTGTACTCGCACTCGACCATGGTCAGCTTGCCCTTGCGGTGCACCGCCATGCTGACCGGCGTGGCGCTGCGCAGCGTGGCGGCGGGCTGGTTGCAGGTGAGGTAGCCGGAGAAGGCGCCGTCGGCCGATTCCCACAGCGCGTTGTTCTTGCGCTTGAGGTAGGCCTCGAAGGAGGTGCACACCTCGCCGTCGTTGTCGTAGAGCCGCGCGTTGTCGCTGCAGTAGCCGTTGTAGGTGTACTTGAGCTCGGCGTCCGAAGGACAGGTGGCGACCTGCACCGCCGCGGACAGGTCGGGGCAGGAGAGGGGTGCGGCCAGCACGGGGGTGGCCAGGGGGGCTGACAGCAGGAGCAAAAGGGTCAGTGTCTTGCGCATGGCGACCTCAGCAGATGATGAAACGGGTGCCCCGGGTGCCGGCGGCATGGGGCGATGCTGGACTTTGCCTTGCTCCGCGGGCGGCGTAATTGATGAGCATCATGGTGGCGCGCGCAAGCGGGCGCCGTGTTGCGGCTCAGTCGCCGGTTTCGTCGCCGTACTCGTCTTCCTCCTCGCCGGGCAGGTCGCTGCCCTGGGCGTAGAGCACCGGCAGGCCGGCGGCGCGGGCCTGGCGGGCGAAATCGCGCAGGGTGGCGAGCGCCTCGGCCAGCCCGCGTTCCGTACCTGCGGCGGCCTGCCAGCGGAACGCCGCATCGCCGAGCGCATCCTCGCCCAGCCCGGCCAGCGCAGCGACCAGCTTGGGGTCCATCTCGGTGACGATCTCGTCCGCGCTGTCGCCGTCGAGCACCAGGCGCGGCGTGTAGCCGCCGGCGAGCAGCATGCCGAGGTGGGCGAGCTCGAAGTCCGACAGGCCTTCGATCCGCACGCGGGCGATGCCGTCGTCCCCGTCGGTGTCGCTGCCGTCGTCGAAGAAGGCGCGCTCGGCGTCGCGGCGCGCGGCAATGGCGATATCCAGCCAGAACATGTATGTCTCGTCAGTCGGTGAAGTGTTGGAGCGGATGGGCATCCGCGGCGATCAGATCAGCAGGGTGCAACCCAGCCAGGTGATCGCGGCGCTGCGATGCAGGAAGCGGCTTCCGGTGTGGCGATGCACGCTGATCACCAGGAAGAGATTGTAGGGAATCAACAACAGATGAAGGAGCAGCCAGGCGCCTTCGCCCGCATCCCTGGCGAGCAGGATGAGGGCCAGCACGCCGAAAAAGCTGTTGAGCAGGCTGCCGACGATGGCCATGTCCCACCAGAACAACTTGCGCGCGGACGTGTGGCCGTTCCAGCGTGTGCCGAAGAACTGCCGCAACGGCAGCCTTGCCGGCATCACGGCCGATCACCGCTTGGAGCCGGCTTGTCCTGGGCTGGGGCGATGCGCTGCTTCGCCCCGACGCCGGCCATGTCGGATTCCTCGATCCACGCCCGCCACACCGCCCTCAGCACCGCCGGCGCCACCGGCCGGGCATGGGCGCACTCCCGCACAGGCATGGGGTCAGCGCGCATGCGTTGCGGGTGCTGCCGGTGTTTCGTCATCCGGGCTGGCCTCCGGAGCGGGCTCCGGTAACTGGGTGGCCAGCACCTTGTCGATGCGCTTGCCGTCCAGGTCGACCACCTCGAAGCGCCAGTTTTCCCAGGTGGCGATGTCGCCGGTGGCGGGCAGGCGGCCGAGCAGCCACATCACCATGCCCGACAGGGTGTGGTAGCGGCCTTTGTCCTCCTCCGGCACGGCCTTGATGCCCAGCCGGTCCTTCAGTTCGACGATCGGAATCAGGCCGTCGAGCAGCCAGGAGCCGTCTTCGCGCTGCACGGCCCAGGCCTCCTCGGTATCGTGCGAGAGGAACTCCCCGGTCACCGATTCGATGACGTCATGCAGCGTCACCATGCCCTGCACCTCGCCGTATTCATCAATCACGAAGACGATGTAAGTGCCGGAGGCGCGGAACTGATCGAGCAGTTCCATGCCGGTGAGCGACTCCGGCACATAGACCGGCGCCTGCAGTTCGTGGGTGAGGTCGACCGGGTCGCCGCGCAGCATCTGGGCGAAGATCTGTTTGGCGCTGACGATGCCGAGGATGTCGTCCAGCCCCTCCTTGCAGACCGGAAAGCTCGAGTGGGCGGTGTTGGCCACCAGGGCCAGGTTCTCTTGCAGCGGACGGGTGATGTCGAGCGAGACGATGTCGGCACGCGGCACCATCAGCGAACCGATCTGGCGGTCATCGAGACGGAAGACGTTGCGCACCATCTCGTGTTCGCTCTTTTCGATCACACCGGCTTCCGAGCCCTCGTTGAGCAGGGCATGGATCTCTTCCTCGGTGACGCTGGGGCCGGCGGTCTCGCGCTGCCCCATCAGACGCAGCAGCAGGGCGGTCGAGGCGGCCAGCAGATGAACGAAGGGGCGCGACGAGACCGCCAGCACGTTCATCGGCCGGGCGACGAGGCGGGCGATGCCCTCCGGGTTGAGCTGGCCGATACGCTTGGGCACCAGTTCGCCGACCACGATGGAGACATAGGTGATGACCACCACGACCAGCACCGTCGAGCCGATCTCGCTGACGCGCTGCTCCATGCCTAGGGCCTGCAGCCAGTCGGCCAGCGGACCGGCCAGGGCCGCTTCACCGACGATGCCGTTGAGGATGCCGATCGAGGTGATGCCGATCTGGATGGTGGACAGGAAGCGGGTCGGGTCTTCGCCGAGCTTGATGGCCACCGCCGCGGCGCCGTCGCCATCTTCCGCGAGCCGGACAAGCCGGGCACGCCGGGCGGTCACCAAGGCGATTTCGGACATTGCGAAGACACCGTTGAGCACGATGAGGGCGATCAGTAGGGCTATTTCCATGATGTGGGGTCAGCAGAAGCGAGAATGCGGTCGAGCGGAGACCTGTCCGTAAGCATAGGGGACAAGAAAAGGCGGTGGAGTGCGTGCCTGATGCCGCAACAGCGGTGTCAGGCTGGTCTGGCGGTCGGGCGCACGACGCGCCTGTCGTTCGACGCGACTGGATGGGCAGGCTGCAAACGCTGCGCGGTGTCGAGGGCGGTGAGCTGGAAGGTCTTCCGGACGGAGGCGGTGATCATCGTCCGGGGACGCGGGCGGGGTGCCCGCAAGGCAGGAAAGACAACTCATAGGGCGGAGTGCATGACACCCCGCGCGACCCTTGGTTTATTGAAACGAAAGCGATCATGCCCGATCCGGATCCGGGTGTCGACGGCCGGCCAGGGCGGGCGTGTTTGCCGCGCTTGACTTCGCCGCGGCGTGGCATACACTCGCGCTCCATCAAGGGGAGTAGCTTTTCACGCTGCAGCATCGTCATCACGGTCGGTCCGTCGCCAGACAACCGCCCGGTGCTGCAGGCAACGATCGGTTGATTCGTTGCAAGCGAGACCTTGCCCAAGGGCAAGGTCCGTGCGCGCAAAACCAGTGCAAGGGGCCGTGTCCTTAGGGAACCGGCCCTTTTTTGTTTTTGTGCGGAGCGCGTCTTGGAATCGATCGGTACGTGGTGGATGTGGGCGGTCTTTGCCGCCATCGTGGTGACGATGTTGCTGGTGGATCTGTTCGCCTTCGGCGGCGGCAAGCAGCACCGGGTGTCCTTGAAGGAGGCGGCGGGCTGGTCGCTGGCCTGGGTGACGGTGGCAATGCTGTTCGCCGCCGGGCTGTGGTGGTACCTGGACGGCAGCGCCGGGCGCGCGTTCGCCAACGAGAAGACCCTGGCCTTCGTCACCGGCTACCTGGTCGAGAAGTCGCTGGCGGTCGACAACGTCTTCGTGTGGATGATGATCTTCAGCTTCTTCGCGGTGCCGCTGGAGCTGCAGCGCCGCGTGCTGCTGTACGGCATCGTCGGCGCCATCGTGCTGCGCACCATCATGATCTTCGCCGGCAGCTGGCTGATCAGCGAATTCCACTGGATTCTCTACATCTTTGGTGCCTTCCTGGTGGTCACCGGCATCAAGATGGCGTGGTTCTCCGAGCACGACCCGGACCTGGAGAAGAACCCGCTCATCCGCTGGATACGCCAGCACTACCCGATCACCGAGAAGCTGGAGGGCGAGCGCTTCTTCGTCATGCGCGACGGCGTGCGCATGATGACGCCGCTCTTCCTCGCCCTGGTGCTGGTCGAGATCTCGGACGTGATCTTCGCGGTCGACAGCATTCCGGCGATCTTCGCGATCACCACCGACCCCTTCATCGTGCTGACTTCGAACCTGTTCGCCATTCTCGGCCTGCGGGCGATGTATTTCCTGCTCGCGGACATGGGCGACCGCTTCGAGCTGCTCAAGTACGGTCTGGCTGCGATCCTGGTGTTCATCGGCACCAAGATGCTGATCGTCGACTGGATCAAGATCCCGGTGCTGGTGTCGCTGTCGGTGGTCGCCACCCTCCTTGCCTGCTCGGTGTTCGCCAGCCTGTGGTACTCCGCGCGCAGGGCGAAATTGCAGGCCTGATCACGGCCATTGCATGGCGCGGATAAAACGAGGCCCGGCGCTGCCGGGCTTCATTCCTTCAATCATCAACGGGTTGCCAACATGCTTGCGAGCTTGAAACGGATCGTCGAATCCGCCCGCTTCCAGCACTTCATCGTTGCCGTCATCGTCATCAATGCCATTACCCTGGGCCTGGAAACCTCGCCCACGATGATGGCGCAGGCGGGCGGGCTGTTGCTCGCGCTGGATCGTGCGGCGCTCATCGTGTTCGTGGTGGAGATCGCCATGAAACTGATCGTCTATCGCTTCGGCTTCTTCCGCAGCGGCTGGAACGTGTTCGACTTCACTATCGTGGCGATCACCCTTGCGCCGGTCGGCGAGGGTTTTGCGGTGCTGCGCTCGCTGCGCATCCTGCGTGCCCTGCGTCTGGTATCGGTCATCCCGTCGATGCGCAAGGTGGTGAGCGCGCTGTTGCGCGCGATCCCCGGCATGGGCTCGGTCGTCACCTTGTTGCTGCTGGTGTTCTATGTCGCTGCGGTGATGACCACCAAGCTGTTCGGGAGCGACTTTCCGGAATGGTTCGGCAGCATCGGGGCGTCCTTCTACACCTTGTTCCAGGTGATGACCCTGGAGTCATGGTCCATGGGCATTGCGCGCCCGGTGATGGAAGCTCATCCCTTTGCCTGGGTGTTCTTCGTCGCCTTCATCCTGCTGACGACGTTCGCGGTGCTGAATCTCTTCATCGCCATCGTGGTGGACGCGATGAGCGAGGTGGAGCACGAAGAGCAAGCGAAGACACGCGACCTGGTCGATGTCGATCACAACGAAGTGCTCACCGAACTCAGGGCGCTGCGTGCCGAACTGGCGGCGCTGAGGCAGGAGCAGGCGGCCGCCCGGCACGCAACATCATGAGCCGGCAGTACCATGAAAAACGCCCGGCTGTTGCCGGGCGTCGGGTGCCATGGGGGTGAGGTTTCAGGCCACCGCGACCGGGATCTTGCCGATCTTGGCCTGCCATTCCTTCGGGCCGGTGTTGTGCACGCTGGTGCCGTTGGAGTCGACCGCCACGGTCACCGGCATGTCCTGGACGGTGAATTCGTAGATCGCTTCCATGCCCAGGTCCTCGAAGCCGACCACCTTGGCCTCCTTGATCGCCTTGGACACCAGGTAGGCCGAGCCGCCCACCGCCATCAGGTAGGCGGACTTGTTGTCGCGAATGGCGTCGATCGCCACCGGGCCGCGCTCGGACTTGCCGATCATGGAGATCAGCCCGGTCTGCTCGAGCATCATGCGGGTGAACTTGTCCATGCGGGTGGCGGTGGTCGGGCCGGCGGGGCCGACGACTTCGTCGCGCACCGGGTCGACCGGGCCGACGTAGTAAATCACGCGGTTGGTGAAGTCGACCGGCAGCTTCTCGCCCTTGGCCAGCATGTCCTGGATGCGCTTGTGCGCGGCGTCGCGGCCGGTGAGCATCTTGCCGTTGAGCAGCAGGATCTGGCCAGGCTTCCAGGAGGCGACTTCTTCGCGGGTCAAGGTGTCGAGGTTCACCCGGGTGGCGACATTGGTGTCGGCCTTCCAGGTGACGTCCGGCCAGTCTTCCAGCTTCGGGGTTTCCAGCTTGGCGGGGCCCGAGCCGTCGAGGTGGAAGTGCACGTGGCGGGTCGCCGCACAGTTCGGGATCATCGCCACCGGCAGGCTGGCCGCGTGGGTGGGGTAGTCCATGATCTTGACGTCGAGCACGGTGGTCAGGCCGCCCAGGCCCTGGGCGCCGATGCCCAGGGCGTTGACCTTCTCCATCAGCTCCAGGCGCAGTTCCTCGACGCGGGTGAGGGCGGCGCCGCTGGCGGCCTTGGCCTTCAGTTCATGGATGTCCACCGGCGCCATCAGCGACTCCTTGGCGAGCAGCATGGCCTTCTCCGGCGTGCCGCCGATGCCGATGCCGAGGATGCCCGGCGGACACCAGCCGGCGCCCATGGTCGGCACGGTCTTGATGACCCAGTCGACGATGGAGTCGGACGGGTTGAGCATGACCATCTTGGACTTGTTCTCCGAGCCGCCGCCCTTGGCCGCACAGATCACTTCCACATGGTGGCCGGGGACGATCTCGTAGTGGACCACCGCCGGGGTGTTGTCCCTGGAGTTCTTGCGGGCGCCGGCCGGGTCCAGCAGCACCGAGGCGCGCAGCTTGTTGTCCGGGTTGTTGTAGGCGCGGCGCACGCCTTCGTTGACCATGTCCTGGACGCTCATCTTGGCGTCCCATTTCACTTCCATGCCGACCTTGAGGAACACCACGGCGATGCCGGTGTCCTGGCAGATGGGGCGGTGGCCTTCGGCGCACATGCGCGAGTTGGTCAGGATCTGCGCGATCGCGTCCTTGGCGGCCGGGCTTTCCTCGCGTTCATAAGCTTCGCCCAGCGCCTTGATGTAGTCCAGCGGGTGGTAGTAGCTGATGTACTGGAAGGCATCCGCGACGGACTGGATCAGGTCTTCTTCGCGAATCACGGTCATGGCGAGGTTCTCCGTAGTGAAGGGCGGGGCCGGCCCCGGACGGGGCGCATCGAAACCCGCAATTCTAGCACCGCGCGGCGCCCGCGCCGGGGAGCGGAGCCGGCGACGGCTCTGTAAGTCGTGTGTAAGATAGATATTCTTCAATAGCGCCCAGTTCGCGGTAGCAGGCGAAGAGAATCCCAAGGCTGGAGCCAACCAGCCAGCCCGCAGATCAAGGGCCAGATTCAACCTGATATTGAACGGTTAGGAGAGGAAAGCATGTCCAACGAGCAGCAAACCCGCGTGTATCACCCGTCCGAAGAAGTGGTGAAGAATGCCGCGGTCTCCGGCATGGACGCCTACCTGGCGCTGTGCAAGGAAGCCGAGCAGGACTACGAAGGCTACTGGGCCCGCCAGGCGCGCGAGCTGCTGGACTGGAAGGTGCCGTTCAACCAGGTGCTCGACGAGAGCAATGCGCCGTTCTTCAAGTGGTTCGCCGACGGCAAGCTGAACGCCTCCTACAACTGCCTGGACCGCAACGTCGAGAAGGGTCTGGGCGACAAGGTCGCCATCATCTTCGAAGCCGACGGCGGCGACGTCACCCGCGTCACCTACAAGGATCTGCTCGCCCGCGTCTGCAAGTTCGCCAACGCGCTGCGCGGCATGGGCGTCAAGAAGGGCGACCGCGTCGTCATCTACCTGCCGATGTCGATCGAAGGCATCGTCGCCATGCAGGCCTGCGCCCGTATCGGCGCCACCCACTCGGTGGTGTTCGGCGGCTTCTCCGCCCAGGCGCTGCGCGACCGCATCAGCGACACCCAGGCTTCGGTGGTGATCACCTCCGACGGCCAGTTCCGCGGCGGCAAGGCCCTGCCGCTCAAGCCGATCGCCGACGAGGCCATCTCGCTGGGCGGCTGCGAGTCGGTCAAGAACGTGGTGGTGGTCAAGCGCACCGGCGGTGATGTGACCATGGTCGCCGGTCGCGACCAGTGGTACGCCGACCTGGTGGCCAGCCAGTCCGAGACCTGCGAACCCGAGTGGGTCGAGGCCGAGCATCCGCTGTTCCTGCTCTACACCTCCGGCTCCACCGGCAAGCCCAAGGGCGTTCAGCACTCCACCGGCGGCTACCTGCTGCAGGCGGTGCTGACCATGAAGTACACCTTCGACATCAAGCCCAACGACGTCTTCTGGTGCACCGCCGACATCGGCTGGGTCACCGGCCACACCTACATCACCTACGGCCCGCTGGCCTGCGGCGCCACCGAGATCGTCTTCGAAGGCGTGCCCACCTATCCGGACGCCGGCCGCTTCTGGAAGATGATCCAGGACCACAAGGTCAGCATCTTCTACACCGCGCCGACCGCGATCCGTTCGCTGATCAAGGCCGCCGACAACAACCCGGCGGTGCATCCGAACAAGTACGACCTCACCAGCCTGCGCATCCTGGGTTCGGTGGGCGAGCCGATCAACCCGGCGGCCTGGGAGTGGTACTACGAGAACGTCGGCGGCTCGCGCTGCCCGATCGTCGATACCTTCTGGCAGACCGAGACCGGTGGCCACATGATCACCCCGCTGCCGGGCGTGACCCCGCTGGTGCCGGGCTCCTGCACGCTGCCCTTCCCGGGCATCATGGCCGCGGTGGTCGACGAGACCGGCACCGAAGTGCCCAACGGCCAGGGCGGCATCCTGGTGGTCAAGCGTCCGTGGCCGTCGATGATCCGCACCGTGTGGGGCGATGACGAGCGCTTCAAGAAGTCCTACTACCCGGACGACTTCAAGGGCAAGCTCTACCTCGCCGGCGACGGCGCCATCCGCGACAAGGACACCGGCTACTTCACCATTACCGGCCGTATCGACGACGTGCTGAACGTCTCCGGCCACCGCATGGGCACGATGGAAATCGAATCCGCCCTGGTGGCCCACGAGAAGGTGGCCGAAGCCGCCGTGGTCGGCCGTCCGGACGACGTCACCGGCGAAGCCATCGTGGCCTTCGTGGTGCTCAAGGGGCCGCGCCCCACCGGCGACGAAGCCAAGGCCGTAGTCAAGGAACTGCAGAACTGGGTCGGTCACGAGATCGGCCCCATCGCCAAGCCCAAGGACATCCGCTTTGGCGAAAACCTGCCCAAGACCCGTTCGGGCAAGATCATGCGACGCCTGCTGCGTCAGCTGGCGAAGGGTGAGGAGATTACCCAGGATACGTCGACCCTCGAGAATCCGGCGATCCTGGCGCAACTGAAGCACTCCGCCTGAGAGCGGGGTTTCCGGTGACCGGCCCGCAAGAGGCCGGCCCGGCAGAATAATGAGGCAAGCCGGCACTGCCGGCATGGGGAGGAGGAGAAAGGCGCGCCGCAAGACGCGCCTTTTTTTTCGCTGCCCGCAGCCCGTGCCCGTCCGGGCGGCTGCGGGCCGTCGCTATAATCGAATGGCCATCGGAGGGCGGCCCTGCGGCCGTCCGCCGCAGTGCCCGCAGGCGCCCGCGCGCGCCCGGGTTCGTGCTCGTTGCGGCGCAAGCCGTGGTCATGGAGGCGCACGATGCGCAGAGGGCTCGCAGGACAGCGGCTGGTGGTGGTGTTCCTCGCCGGCGTCGTGCTGTTCAACTATCCGGTGCTGATGCTCTTCGACCGGCCGGAACTGCCGTTCGGCTTCCCGCTGCTGTATGTCTTCGTCTTCGTGGTGTGGGCGGCGCTGATCGCGCTGATCGCCTGGATCGCGGAGCGCGGTACGCGCTGAAGGGAGCGAGGATGCTGTCCGGCGCCCTCATCGTCAGCGTCTCCTTCGCCTACCTGCTGCTGCTCTTCGCGGTGGCCTACTTCGGCGACCGGCGTGCCGACCAGGGCCGCTCCATCATCGCCAACCCGTGGACCTACGCGCTGTCCCTGGCGGTGTATTGCACCGCGTGGACCTATTTCGGCAGCGTCGGGCGGGCGGCCTCGGGCGGGGTGTGGTTCCTGCCCATCTACCTCGGACCCACGCTGGGTTTCGCGCTGTCCTGGCTGGTCATCCTCAAGATGATCCGCATCGCCAAGACCTACCGCATCACCTCGATCGCCGACTTCATCGCCTCGCGCTACGGCAAGAGCCACCTGCTCGGCGGGCTGGTGTCCATCATCGCGGTAATCGGCACGGTGCCCTACATCGCCCTGCAGCTGAAGGCCATCTCCAGCGGCTACGCGCTGCTGATCGGCGAGCACGACGCCGCCTACCGTGCGGTGCATGCCGGCAGCTGGCTGCAGGACAGCACGCTCTACATCGCCCTGGTGCTGGCGGTGTTCACCGTGTTTTTCGGCACCCGCCACCTGGACGCCACCGAGCGCCACGAGGGCATGGTGGCGGCGATCGCCTTCGAATCCGTGGTCAAGCTGGTTGCCTTCCTCGCCGTTGGCCTCTTCGTCACCTACGGGCTGTTCGACGGTTTCGGCGACATCTTCGCGCGCGCCTTCGCCGATGCCGACCTCGCCGGGCTGTTCACCCTGGCCGGTGCCGACCGCGGCTACGGCGGCTGGTTCGCGCTCACCCTGCTGGCCATGCTGTCGGTGATCTTCCTGCCGCGCCAGTTCCAGGTCACCGTGGTGGAGAACGTCAACGAGCAGCACCTGCGCCGCGCCACCTGGGTGTTTCCCGCCTACCTGCTGGCGATCAACATCTTCGTGCTGCCGATCGCGCTCGCCGGCCTGCTGCTGTTCGGCCAGGGCACGGTGGACCCGGACACCTTCGTGCTCACCCTGCCGCTCGCCTACGGCCAGGATTGGCTGGCGCTGCTCGCCTTCGTCGGCGGGCTGTCGGCCTCCACCGGCATGGTCATCGTGGAGACCATCGCGCTGTCCACCATGGTGTGCAACGACCTGGTGATGCCGCTGCTGCTGCGCCTGCGGCGCTTCAAGCAGGCCGCCTACCCGGACCTCACCGGCCTGCTGCTGGCCATCCGCCGCGGCGCCATCCTGGTGGTGCTGCTGCTCGGCTACCTGTACTTCCGGCTGGCGGGCGAGGCCTATGCGCTGGTGTCCATCGGCCTGATCAGCTTTGCCGCGGTGGCGCAGTTCGCCCCGGCCATGCTCGGCGGCATGTACTGGCGGGGCGGCACGCGGGACGGCGCGCTGGCCGGGCTTGCCGCAGGCTTCCTGCTGTGGGCCTACACCCTGCTGCTGCCGTCCTTCGCCAAGTCGGGCTGGCTGGACCCGGGTTTCCTGGAGCACGGGCTGTTCGGGCTCGCCTGGCTCAAGCCCGAGCAGCTCTTCGGCCTGCAGGGGCTGGACAACATCAGCCATGCGCTGTTCTGGAGCATGGTGGGCAACATCGGCTGCTACATGCTGGTGTCGGTACTGCGTTCGCCCACCGGCCAGGAGGCCAGCCAGGCGACCCTGTTCGTGGACGTGTTCCGGCGCGGCCAGGTGGCGATGCCGGCGGCTTCCTTCTGGCGCGGCGGCGCGGAGGTCTCCGACCTGCTGCCGCTGGTGGCGCGCTTCCTCGGCAACCGCCGGGCGGTGGAGGCCTTTGCCGACTATGCGCGCAGCCGCGGGGTGGAGCGGGTGGAAGACCTCAAGGCCGACGCCGGACTGGTGCATTTCGCCGAGACCCTGCTGGCCGGTGCGATCGGCAGCGCCTCGGCGCGGGTCATGGTGTCCTCGGTGGCGCAGGAGGAGCCGCTGGGCCTGGACGAGGTGATGAACATCCTCGACGAGGCCTCCCAGGTGCGGGCCTACTCGCACCAGCTGGAGGAAAAGTCGCGTGCGCTGGAGGCCGCCACCCGCGAGTTGCGCGAGGCCAACGAGCGCCTCAAGGAGCTCGACCGCCTGAAGGACGACTTCATGTCCTCGGTGACCCACGAGCTGCGCACGCCGCTGACCTCGATCCGCGCCTTCTCGGAGATGCTGCACGACGACCCGATGATCGACCTCGCCGAGCGCAAGCGCTTCCTGGGCATCATCGTCTCCGAAACCGAGCGCCTCACCCGCCTGGTGAACCAGGTGCTGGATATGGCGAAGATCGAATCGGGCCATGCCGAATGGCACAACAGCGACATCGACATGCGCGAGCTGGTGGCGCATGCGGTGAGCACCACCGCGCAGCTGTTCCGAGACCGCGGCGCCAGGGTGGAGCTGAGCCTGCCGGACGAGGTGCCGCTGCTGCGCGCCGACCACGACCGCATGGTGCAGGTCATGCTCAACCTGCTCGCCAACGCGGCCAAGTTCGTGCCGGTCGGCGAAGGGCGGGTGAGAGTGGCGCTGTCGTGCAGCGACGACGCCTTGCGGGTGGACGTGGCCGACAACGGTCCCGGCATCCCGGCGGACTTCCTGCCGGTGATCTTCGAGCGCTTCCGCCAGGGCGGCGACCAGCGCTCGCGTCCGCAGGGCACCGGCCTGGGGTTGCCGATCAGCAAGCAGATCGTCGAACACTTCGGCGGACGTCTGTGGGTGACGTCCGTGCCGGGCGAGGGTGCGACCTTTTCCTTCGTCCTGCCCTTGAACGGCGGCGGCGCGGAATCCGCAGCATCAGCGCACAATGAAATAGAATAGCGAGCGGGAGTGAGGCATAGATGACCAAAAAAATTCTGATCGTCGACGATGAGCAAAACATCGTCATTTCCCTTGAATTCCTGATGAAACGCGAAGGCTACGAAGTCTCCATCGCCAACGACGGCGAGGAGGCGGTGGCCCGCATCCGCAGCGAGCAGCCCGACCTGGTGCTGCTCGACGTGATGATGCCCAAGAAGAGCGGTTTCGAGGTCTGTCAGGAGATCAAGTCCGACCCGGCGCTCAAGATGGTGCGCATCCTGATGCTCACCGCCAAGGGGCGCGACACCGAGGTGGCCAAGGGGCTGGCGATGGGCGCCGACGCGTACATGACCAAGCCCTTCTCCACCAAGGATCTGGTGGAAAAGGTACGCACCATGCTGTCGGAGCGCTGACGCATGCCGGCACGTACCCGCTTCATCCTTGCGGTGGTCGTGCTCGGCTTGCTGATGACCGGGCCGTTCCTGCTCACCGCGGTGCTGATCTGGGCCGGCACGCAGGGCGCCGAGCGCGACACCCTGCTGCAGGTCATCGCCCCGCATCTGCCGCTGGGCACGCTGATCACCGCCTTCGGCTTCGCGCTCGGCGTGGTGGTGGTGCGCAACCTGTTCCGCCAGTACGTCAAGGGGCTGGACCGCCTGGGCGAGCAGCTGCGCCTGATGCTCAGCGCCAACCGTGACTTCCGCGTCAAGCCGTCCGGCCCGCCGGAAGTGCGCGCCGTGGTCAGCGTGGCCAATGAACTGGCCCAGCAGCGCGACGAGATGATGGACGACATCGAGGCGCAGATCGCCCGTGCCAAGAGCCGCGTCGAGGAAGAGAAGAACCGCCTTGCCGCGCTGATGTCCGAGCTCACCCAGAGCGTGGTGGTGTGCAATCTCGACGGCCGCATCCTGCTCTACAACCACCGCGCGCGCGCGCAGTTCCGTGCGCTGTCCGAAGCGCCCGGGGTGGCCGGCGGCGGCGAGCTGATCGGCCTCGGGCGGTCGATCTACACCGTGTTCGAGCGCAACCTGATCACCCACGCGCTGGAGACCATCCGCCAGCGCCTGCTGCGCAAGGCGGTGCAGCCGGTGGCCAACTTCGTCACCACCACCCGCAGCGGCCAGCTGATCCGGGTGCAGATGTCGCCGGTGCTCACCAACCCGCAGGCGGGCGAGGGCGGCGCGGAGGACGAGAACGGCGAACGCGCGGTCACCGGCTTCATCCTGCTGCTGGACAACATCACCCGCGACTTCGAGAGCGAGTCGCGCCGCGACCAGATGGTGCACACCCTCACCGAGGGCAACCGCGCCTCGCTGGCCAACGTGCGCGCGGCGGCCGAGATGCTGGACTACCCCGACCTGCAGGGCGAACTGCGCGAGCGCTTCCGCAAGGTGATCCGCGACGAGGTGCAGGCCATGAGCGCCCGCCTGGACGATGCGGCCAGCGAGTTCGCCGACACGCTCAAGTCGCGCTGGCCGCTGGAGGACATGCTCGGCGCCGACCTGATCTCCGCCGCCCAGCGCCGCATCGAGAGCGTGGTGGGACTGCCGACCAAGGTGGAGGAAGTCGACGAGACGCTGTGGATCAAGGTGGACAGCTTCTCGCTGCTGCAGGCGCTCACCTATCTCGCCAGCCGCCTGTCCGACGAGTTCGAGGTGCGCGAGGTGCGCTTCCGGCTGAGCGGTTCCGGCCGCCTGGTGCACCTGGACCTGATCTGGTCCGGCCAGGCGATGAGCACCGAGACGGTGATGAGCTGGGAGCTGGAGCCGATGCGCTTTGCCGGCGAGAACAGCCCGCTGGCGGTGCGCGACGTCATCGACCGCCACGGCGGTGAGATGTGGCTGGAGCGCGAGAAGGTGCGCCACCGCGCCTTCTTCCGCATCCTGCTGCCGGCCGCGGTGCCGCAGGAGGCGCCCGAGCTGGGCGAGCCGCTGCGCCCCGAGAGCCGCCCCGAGTACTACGACTTCGACCTGTTCTCCTGGTCGGAGCGCGCCCATGCGCTGGACGACTGCCTGCTCACCGAGCTGGCCTACACGGTGTTCGACACCGAGACCACCGGGCTCAACCCCTCCGAGGGCGACGAGATCGTGCAGATCGGCGCCACCCGCGTGCTCAACGGCAAGCTGCTGCGCCAGGAGTCCTTCGAGCAGTTGATCGATCCGCGTCGCCACATGCCGCGCCAGGCGGTGGAGATCACCGGCATCACGCCCGACATGCTGCGCGGCCAGCCGGCCGTCGAGAAGGTGTTGCCGGCCTTCCATGCCTTCTCGGCGGACACCGTGCTGGTGGCGCACAACGCCGCCTTCGACATGCGCTTCTTGCAGCTGAAGGAGGAGGCCACCGGCCTGCGTTTCGACCAGCCGGTGCTCGACACCCTGCTGCTCTCCGCGGTGGTGCACCCCAACCAGGAATCGCACAGCCTGGATGCCATCGCCCAGCGTTTCGGCCTGACCAACGACGGCCGCCACACCGCGCTGGCCGATGCGGTGGTGACCGCTGAGGTTTTGATCAAGCTCATCCCGCTGCTCGCCGAACGCGGCATCCGCACCCTGCGCGAGGCGCGCGAGGCGGCGGAAAAGACCTTCTATGCGAGGCTGAAGTACTGATGCGCCTGCCGGGCCGCGGCACAGGCAGGCGCCTGCAGGCGCGCGCGGGCGCCTGCGCCGCCGTTTGCAGCGGGGCGCGATGAAGGGCGGCTCGCAGTTTTCCCACCAGCTGCGGCGCTACTACGCCTGGTATACCGGCAGCTTCCTGCTGTTCATCGGCCTGCTCGCGGTGGGCGAGTACCTGGGCATGTCCCAGGCGGCCATCGGCCACGTCTTCCTGTTCGCCACCATCCTCATCTACGCCGGCATCGGCGTGATGAGCCGCACCTCCGACGTGTCCGAGTACTACGTGGCCGGGCGCCGCGTGCCGGCGCTGTTCAACGGCATGGCCACCGCCGCCGACTGGATGAGTGCGGCTTCCTTCATCGGCCTGGCGGGCACGCTGTACTTTGCCGGCTTCGAGGGCCTGGCCTTCGTCACCGGATGGACCGGCGGCTTCGTGCTGGTGGCGCTGCTGCTCGCGCCCTACCTGCGCAAGTTCGGCCAATACACCATCCCCGACTTCCTCGGCGAGCGCTACCAGGGCAACTTCGCCCGCCTGGTGGGGCTGGCGGCGGCGGTGCTGGCGAGCTTCGTGTATCTGGTGGCGCAGATCTACGGCGTCGGCCTGGTGGTCAGCCGCTTCGTCAGCGTGGAGTTCGAGATCGGCCTGTTCATCGGCCTGGCCGGCATCCTGGTGTGCTCCTTCCTCGGCGGCATGCGTGCGGTGACCTGGACCCAGGTGGCGCAGTACGTGATCCTGATCATCGCCTACCTGGTGCCGGTGGTGATCCTGTCCTACAAGGTCACCGGCATCCCGGTGCCGCAGGCGGTGTACGGCACGGTGCTGAGCAAGATCAGCGAGCGCGAGGACGAACTGCTGGTCGAGCCGAGCGAGGTCGAGGTCCGCCGCCAGTACGGCCACCGCGCGGCCGACTACGCGCGCAAGATCGAGGAACTGCCGCTGTCGCTGGATGCCGAGCGCGCCGCGCTGATCGAGCGCCTCAACGAGCAGCGCCTGGAGAACGCCGCAGCGCGCGACATCGCCCATACCGAGCGCATGCTGCGCGACCTGCCGCGCACCGAGGAAGAAGCCCGCGAGCGCTGGGCGCGCGACCGCGCCGAGGCGCTGGAGCGCGCCCGTCCGCCGCCGCGCCACTCGCAGGCGCATCCGGGCGACACCCCGGAAGCCTCCGACATCGCACGCAACAACTTCATCGCCCTGGTCTTCGTGCTCATGGTCGGCACCGCCGCGCTGCCGCACATCCTGATGCGCTACTACACCACGCCCGGCGTGGTGGAGGCGCGCCGCTCGGTGTTCTGGGCGCTGTTCTTCATCTTCCTGCTCTACGTCACCGCGCCGGCCTACGCGGTGTTCGCCAAGTGGGAGGTGTACAGCAACCTGGTCGGCTCCAGTCTCAACGAACTGCCCAACTGGGTGGCCTCCTGGGGCAAGGTCGGCCTGGTCGCCATCGAGGATCTCAACGGCGACGGCATCCTGCAGCTCGCCGAGCTCACCATCAACACCGACGTCATCGTGCTCGCCACCCCGGAGATCGCCGGGCTGCCCTACGTGGTGGCCGGCCTGGTGGCCGCGGGCGGGCTGGCTGCCGCGCTGTCCACCGCCGACGGCCTGCTGCTCACCATCTCCAACGCGCTGTCGCACGACTTCTACTACAAGGTCGTCAATCCCAAGGCGTCCACCCACCGCCGCCTGGTGATCTCCAAGTCGCAGCTGCTGGTGGTGGCGGTGGTCGCCGCTTGGGTCGCCTCGCTGCGCCCGGACAACATCCTGTTCATGGTCGGCCTCGCGTTCTCCATCGCCGCCGCCGCCTTCTTCCCCGCGCTGGTGCTGGGCATCTTCTGGAAGCGCGCCAACCGCCCGGGGGCAGTGGCCGGCATGCTGGCGGGACTGGGCGTCACGCTGTACTACGTGACCATCACCCACGGCTTCTTCGGCGGTTCCATGGACAACGCCTGGTTCGGCATCAACCCGATCGCCGCTGGCGCCTTCGGCGTACCGCTCGGCTTCCTCACCATCGTGCTGGTCAGCCTGCTCACCCCGGAACCGCCGCAGGAGATCCAGGACCTGGTCGATTTCGTGCGCTACCCGCAACTGCCGGGGGGCGAGGGGCACTAGGGCGTGATGGGTGACGCCTCATCGCTTCCCTGGGTGCTCGCCGGCCCGGTGCTGCGGCGGTGCACGCCGCAAGGCTGGACCTGCTGGCTGGCGCTGAGCCGGCCGGCGCGGGTACGCGTGCGCATCGCCCCGGAAGGCGGCGCTGCCCATGAATGGGTGCTGGCACCCGGGGAGGCCGGTTGCCGCCTGCTGAGCGCTGGGGCACATCTCCACTATCTGCTGATCGACCTTCGCTTCGACACGCCCTTGCCCGAGGATTGCTGGATCGGCTACTCGCTGGCCCTGCAGCCGCCGGCCGCCGCCGACGAGGCCTGGCTCGAGTGCGCGGACTGGGCGCCGGGGCTGTGTTACCCCGGCAGGCAGACGCCCGGTTTCGTCCTGCCCGCACGCATCCGCAGCCTGCTGCACGGGTCCTGCCGCAAGCCGCAGCACCCCGGCGGCGATGGGCTGGTCGAGGCCGACCGCATGCTCGAGAAGCTCGTTGCGCAGGATGCCTGGCGGGTGGCGCAGGCGCCCGCCAGCGAGCCGCCGCAGCCACTGCCGGCGTGGCCGTCCGTGCTGATGATGAGCGGCGACCAGGTCTATGCCGACGACGTGGCCGGGCCGATGCTGCATGCGATCCACCAGGTGATCGCCCGGCTCGGCCTGCCGGACGAGCCACTGGCCGGCGGGGAAGTGCATGGCGTGGACAGCGCACGCGCGCTGTACCGTCATCCTGCCTGCTTCTATCGTCGCGAGACCCTGTTGCCGCGTCATCCGCGCAACTACGCGCTGATCGAAGTGCTGTTCGGCGGGGTCGAGAAGCCGGTGTTCACCAGCGACAGCGCGCACAACCACCTGATCACGCTCGGCGAGGTGCTGGGCATGTACCTGCTGGTGTGGTCGCCGGCCCTGTGGCCGCAGCTGTGCCTCGATCCCCCGCCCGGACTGGATCAGAACGCCCTGGCGCTCTACCGGACTGAGCGCGAGGCGGTCGAGGAGTTTGCCGCCGGCCTGCCCGCGGTCCGCCGCCTGCTCGCCCATCTGCCCACCGCGATGATCTTCGACGATCACGATGTCACCGACGACTGGAACCTGAGCCGGGAGTGGGAGGAGGTGGCCTACGGGCATCCGTTCTCGCGGCGGGTCATCGGCAACGCGGTGTTCGGCTACCTGATCAACCAGGCCTGGGGCAACAACCCGGAGGTCTTCGACGCGCTGCTGCTCGACGAGGTCCAGCGCAGTCTCGCCGCCCCCGGGACGGCGGAGCACGATGCGCTGATCGACCGCCTGATACGCTTCGACCGCTGGCACTACAGTTGGCCGACCGAGCCGCCGCTGGTGGTGGTCGACAGCCGCACCCACCGTTGGCGTTCGGAGTCCGCCGCCCGCCAGCCTTCAGGCCTGATGGACTGGGAAGCCCTGACCGATCTGCAGCACACGCTGAAGGGGCTGCCGGCGGTGCTGCTGGTGTCGCCAACGCCGGTCTTCGGCGTGAAACTCATCGAATCCATCCAGCGGGTGTTCTCCTGGTTCGGCCAGTCCCTGATGGTGGACGCCGAGAACTGGATGGCCCACCCGGGGGCCGGCCACGCGATCCTCAACATCTTCCGCCATCCCAAGACGCCGCAGCACTTCGTCGTGCTGTCGGGCGATGTGCATTACTCCTTCGTCTATGACGTGGAACTGCGTGGCCGGGTGCGCGGCCCGGACATCTGGCAGATCTCCAGCAGCGGGCTGCGCAACACCTTCCCGCCCCGCCTGCTCGACGTGCTCGACCGCGCCAATCGCTGGCTGTACTCGCCCCGCTCGCCGCTCAACTGGCTGACGCGGCGGCGCCACATGCGGGTGATTCCCCGCAAGCCGGAGGGCACCCCGCACGGCCGCCGGCTGCTCAACGGCAGCGGCATCGGCCTGGTCGAACTCGACGCGCAAGGCGTTCCCTGGCGCATCCGTCAGTGGCTCTGCGACGGGGAAGCGGTGAGTTTTTCCCGCCGCGAAGACGAGTCGCGCTGGGACTGAGTTGCCGGGCTACTACACGGTGATCAGTGTCATCCGACGCAATCCCTGAGTCGTGTTGGCGGGCGGCATCAGCCCCGCTCGCAGACCGGGCTGGCATCTACCGTCTCCCCGCCCACCTCCCGTGCGGCTGACGTGCGTACCGACCACACGCTGTCCGGCACGCCTTCGCGGACGCGGCGCGTGGTCGCCCTTGCCATCCAGGCGAAGGCGAGGGCGCCGCATGCTGCGGTCGCGTCGACCCCCAGCGTTGCGGGCGAGGTGTGAGCCCACATCCCGAGCGCGGGGAAGAGCCAGGCGATCAGCGTGGTGAGCGGAATGGCGAGCGTGAATGCCGCGGCCGTCCACAGCAGATGCACCGAGGCCCGCGCGCCGCCGCGTGCGAAGGCCCAGGCTATCGCGCCGAAGAAGGCCGCGTAGTAGGCGAGTTGGTGCCAGAGATAGAGGTCTGCCACCTGAGCGTGCAGCCATTTGCCGGTGACGATGGTCAGCGAGATGCCGCACACCGATCCCAGGCAGACGCCGACGGTGGCAGCGGCCATCAGGCGGGTATCGAGGCGCTGCACCGGTAGCCCGGCGCCGTCGCGCGCTGCCTTGCGGCGGCGGGTCTCGATCCACAGCAGGTTGCCGCTGTAGAACAGCCAGGCGCCGGCCAGGCCGAGCAGGAAGTACATCCACTGCACTTGGGTGCCGCCGAAGGCAGCCATGTGCAGCGCGAAGAAGCTGCTGACGAGGAGGTTGGGCGTGTTCTGGTGGCCAGGCAGGAAGTCGCTGGTGATCAGCTTGCCGCTGTACGGGTCGACCACCGCAAACCCGCCGCGCGCGCGTGGCGAGACCGCCGCGGCATCCTTGCCCCATACGCGCACCGCGGCGCGCGGCCCGGTGACGTGCTGGTACTGCAGTATGGTGGGCTCGAAACCGGGGGAGATCTCGCGGACGCTGGCGAGCAGTTCGGTCGGCGTCAGCATGGCTGCGGGGTCACGCGCCGGGGCGGCGCCGGGTGCGGCGCGCGGTCCCTGGAAGGCGGCGGTGAGCTTGCCGTCGTGGAGCATCCTGTCCTGCAGGAAGTAGATCCCGTCGTGGAAGGCGAAGATTACTGCCGTCAATGCCATGACGATGTGGAAGGGCAGACTGACGATGCCCACCACGTTGTGCGCGTCCAGCCACATGCGCTTGAGGTTGCGCCCGATCCGCAGGGCGAAGAAGTCCTTGACCAGCGAGGGCAGCAGCACGATGACGCCCGAAACCAGGGCGAGCGCGTAGAGGGCGGAGACGACGCCCATGACCCAGCGGTTCGGATCGCTGTCCACCGGCAGGCCCACCACCCGGTGCAGCACGTCGATGAAGTAGGCCAGCTGGGAGGGCTGCGACTCCTCGACATGCGCCTTGCCTTGCGCGTCCAGCGTGGCGACGTAGTGGCGGTCCGCGGTCTCGTCATGGTCGTCGGCGTCCGGGTCGCGCACCTGCCAGCCCATGCGCGCGGGGACGTTCTCGGCGTCGTGCAGGTGGATGGTGAAGTCCCTGGCTGCCTCGGGGTTCGCGTCCAGGGTGCGGAGGATGAGCGTCTGTGCCTCGGCGAGCGGCACCACGGCCTGCGCAATCGGTGGCGAGGCCCAGCGTGCGAGCGGGCCCTTGAACACCGTCAGGGCGCCCGCGTAGAAGGCGATGAACAGCGCCATGCCGGTGAGGATGCCGGTCCAGGTGTGTACCGACTTGTAGATGCGGATGATGTCGGATCGCATGGCGGCCGCCCTCAGGATTGGATCAGGCGCAGCGCGCCGAAGGTCAGCAGGTTGGCGCCGCCCAGCCACAGCCAGGCGCGCAGGCCGCTGGTGAAGAAGTACACGCAGGACAGCGTGCCCAGCCAGACCGGCGCCACCATCCACATGGCCAGCTGTCCCTTGATCGACAGGGCCATCTCCGGATTCAGGCGGACGAAGAGGCCGCTGCAGCCCAGCGCCAGCGAGAAGCCCAGCAAGGCGCCGGCAAGGGTCTTGGAGATCCAGTCGCGGCGGATCGGTGGCGATTTCGTGCTCATCCTAAGATCTCCGCCGCAGTGAGATCAGCGCGCCGGCATAGGGCAGGAGGGTGAAGGCGAGCATCAGCAAGGTGAGGAAGACGAAGGCGGCGGTGGTGGCCTGCATGACCTGCCCGAAGGCGATCAGGCAGACCACCAGCAAGCCGGCACCCGTCGCGCGCGCCGGGCCGGCGCGCCATGGCGTGCTGCGCCAGCGCTGGTTGGGCGATGCCAGGTAGATGCTCGAACAACCCGCCAGTGCGGATGCGAGCGCCAGGAGGAGGTAAGCGTTCATGTCGGGAAGCGGTCCGGGGGCGTTCCGGCAGCGGCGGCCGGTGGTCGATGGGACGGTGCGTTCTTCCCGGCAGCGGCTGCACTGCCGGGAGGGTGGGGTTCAGAAGTCGACGCTGACCGAGGCCTGTACCGTGCGTCCCTGGGCCAGGGTGGCCCGCGGTTCGGCAAAGCTGCCCGACCAGTAATGGCGGTCGAACAGGTTGTTGACGTTCAGGCGCAGGACCGTCCTGTACGCTGCCACGCGCGTCTCGTAGCGTGCGCCGATGTCGACCTGGCTCCAGCCGGGAATCTCGTAGGTGTTGGCATTGTTCAGATACTGGCTGGAGGTGGCGATCACACGGCCGTTCAGGCTCAGGCCGGCCAGCGGCGTATCCCATTCCGCGCCGAGATTGCCTTGCCAGCGCGGCACACCGAAGAGCTCGTTGCCTTCGTTCACGCCGCCCGCAGCCTTGGTCAGCTCGCCCTTGTTGTAGGCGATGCCGCCCAGCACGCGGATGGTGGGCGTGAGTGCGCCGAAGGTGCTCCATTCCACGCCTCGCACGCGGGATTCGCCGTTGTCGGAGGCGATGCGGTCCGGTGCGGTGCCGCTGGTGATCAGCGCCGGCTTGGCGATCTGGAACAGGCTGATGGTGTTGGTGAAGCTGCCGGTGTTCCACTTCACGCCCAACTCGGTCTGCTTGGTCTTGTAGGGCTTGAAGGTCTGGTCTTCGGCGTAGCCGCCGGCCACCGTCACGCTGTCGCCCTGGCTCAGGCCTTCGACGTAGTTGGCGTAGAGCGAAACATCATCGCCCCAGGGCTTGATCACCACGCCTGCGGCAGGGGTGAGCGCCTGCTCGTCGTAGTCGGCCGTAAGCGCACCGGCGGCGTTGTAGGTGGTCTGCCGGACGCGCTGCTGGCGCAGGCCCAGGGTCAGGCGCACCGCGTCCTGCGCGAAGGACAGCGTATCCACCAGCGCCAGGCTGGACAGGGTGGTGTCGTTGAGCCGGGGGAGGCGTCCGTTCGGCGTGGCCGGCACGGTCGGCAGCGCCGGGTTGTAGATGTTGCTCGGCTGCATTCCGGTCACCGCGGAGAGATAGCCGGACTCCAGCTCCAGCCGGGTGGCCTGCAGCACCAACTCGTGAACCACGGCGCCGGTCTCGAAGTTCATCCGCGCGCCGACGTCGGCACTCCGGCTGTCCTCGTAGCCCACCTGGGCGACCCCCCGGACTTGGGCGCTGCCGTCGGGCTGAACGTTGTGCGCGTGGGTGCCGTTGATCCAGCCGGAGTAGTCGTAGTTCCTCACGCCGAAGCCGGCGAAGGCTGACAATCTGCTGCTGAAGGCATATTCGGCGCGCGCGATCACCGCCTGGCTCTCCAGGTCACCGGCTGCGGATCTCAGGAAGTTGGTACTGGGGTCGGGTGCGGAGGGAACGTCGGGATTGGCGAAGCCGTACATCGCCGGTGCGCCCCCGTCGAAGGAGAGATCGCTGCTGTACACGTCCAGCGAGGCGGTCAGGTACGCGCCGCGGTAATCCAGCGCGGCGGAGAGGAATTTGCGCTTCTTGTCCTGCCCGTCGAGTTCGGTCTCGCCGTCGCCATATGAACCGTTGACCCGCAGGCCGACGGACTTGTCGGCCCCGAAGCGGCGTCCCACGTCCACGCTGGCTTCGGCCTGGCTGTCGGTCCGGTAGCCCATGGTCACGCGGGTCAGCGGTTTGTCCCCGGCACGCTTCGGCACCAGGTTGATCACGCCGCCGATGCCGCCGCTGGGCGACATGCCTGTGAACATGGCGCTCGGCCCCTTGAGCACTTCGACACGCTCGACGAACTCCAGGGTGGAACTGCCGAGCGGCGCGAGCCCGTACATCCCGTCGATCGCCAGGTCCGATCCGTGCACGTCGAAGCCACGCATGCGGAAGTTCTCGAAGGCGTGCGCGCCCGAGGTGGTGAAGCGCACCGAGGGATCGTTGTTCAGCACGTCGGCCACCGTCCGGGCCTGCTGGTTCTCGATCAGTTCGGCGGTGTAAGCGGTGATGTTGAAGGGCGTATCCATGACGCCCTGGTTGCCGAGCAGGCCGAGACGGGCGCCGCGGGCGACCTGTCCGCCGGCATAGGGAGCCGGCAGGTTCGCGGACGATTCCGCGCTGGCACTGACCTCGATCGGCGACAGGGTTGTCTCGGCCTGGCTCCCGGCGCTCGAACTCGCCTGGGCCCACACCAACTGGGGCAACGCAACAATACTCAATGCCAGCGCGACAGGCGTCATTCGCAGCATCGTGATTCTCCTTGCAGGTTTACACGGGCTGGCGGCGGCTGGCTGGTGCGTTTATGGTTTTCCGGGTGGTATGCGCAGACCGTCGGCTTCGGCGCGAAACGGGAGGAAGGCGTTGCCGGCGGCTGAGGGCGAATTGTAAATGCGAATTATTAGCAGATGCAAACGAATGCAGTGCCGGGCGCGTGACTTCGCTTGCCTACCGTACGGAACCGGAGGGCGATCGCAGCCCGGTTCGCCAGGCGAGCGGCGTAGATGCAGCGAGCCGCCAGGGCTAGCGCCGCGAAGCGCTACCCCTGGCGGCTCGCCAGGTCTGTGGTCGGGTCGGGTTTCCGCCGGCCTTACGCGATGTCGAAGCGGTCGGCGTTCATCACCTTGGTCCAGGCGGCGATGAAGTCCCTGACGAACTTCTCCTTGCTGTCGTCCTGCGCATAGACCTCGGCGTAGGCGCGCAGGATGGAGTTGGAGCCGAACACCAGGTCGACCCGGGTGGCGGTCCATTTCAGCGCGCCGCTCTTGCGCTCGCGGACCTCGTACAGGTTCGTCCCCGCCGGCTTCCAGGTGTAGGCCATGTCGGTGAGGTTGACGAAGAAGTCGTTGGTCAGCGCGCCGACGCGGTCGGTGAATACCCCGTGCGGACTGCCGCCGTGGTTGGCGCCGATCACCCGCATGCCGCCGATCAGCACGGTCATCTCGGGCGCGGTCAGGCCCAGGAGCTGGGTGCGGTCGAGCAGCATCTCCTCGGGTTGGACCACGTAGTCCTTCTTCAGCCAGTTGCGGTAGCCGTCGTGCAGCGGTTCGAGCACCTCGAAGGATTCGATGTCGGTCTGTTCCTGGGTGGCGTCGCCGCGGCCCGGCGCGAAGGGCACTTCGATGTCGTAGCCGGCGGCCTTGGCAGCCTGCTCCACGCCGAGGTTGCCGCCCAGCACGATGACGTCCGCCACGCTGGCGCCGGTTTCGGCGGCGATCTTTTCATAGACCGCGAGCACCCGGGCCAGGCGGGCCGGCTCGTTGCCTTCCCAGTCCTTCTGCGGTGCCAAGCGGATGCGTGCGCCGTTGGCGCCGCCGCGGTAGTCGGAGCCGCGGAAGCTGCGGGCGCTGTCCCAGGCGGTGGCGACCATCTCGGCCACCGGCAGGCCGGCTGCGGCGATCTTCGCCTTGACCGCGGCCACGTCGTAGTCCTTGCGGCCGGCGGGCACCGGGTCCTGCCAGATCAGGTCTTCGGCCGGTACGTCGGGGCCGACGTAGCGCGCCTTCGGGCCCATGTCGCGGTGGGTGAGCTTGAACCAGGCGCGGGCGAAGACGTCCTCGAAGTAGGCCTGGTCGTCACGGAAACGCTCGGCGATCTTGCGGTACTCGAGGTCGAACTTCAGCGCCATGTCGGCGTCGGTCATGATCGGCTTGCGGCGGATGGACGGATCTTCCACATCCACCGGCATGTCCTCTTCCTTTATGTTGACCGGCTCCCACTGCCAGGCCCCGGCCGGCGACTTCTGCAGCCACCAGTCGTGCTTGAACAGCATGTCGAAGTAGCCGTTGTCCCACTTGGTCGGGTGTGCGGTCCATGCGCCTTCGATGCCGCTGGTCACCGTGTCGCGGCCGATGCCGCGGGTCGTGTGGTTCTGCCAGCCGAGACCCTGCTCCTCGATCTCCGCGCCTTCCGGTGCGGGGCCGAGCCTGGCCGCGTCGCCGTTACCGTGGGTCTTGCCGACGGTGTGGCCGCCGGCGGTCAGCGCGACGGTTTCCTCGTCGTTCATCGCCATGCGGGCGAAGGTGACGCGCATGTCCTGGGCGGTCTTGAGCGGGTCGGGCTTGCCGTCCACGCCTTCCGGGTTCACGTAGATCAGGCCCATCATCACCGCGGCCAGCGGGTTTTCCAGGTTGCGCTCGCCGGAGTAGCGGGAACCCTCGCTGCCGCTGGGGGCCAGCCATTCCTTCTCGGAGCCCCAGTAGGTGTCCTTCTCGGGATGCCAGATGTCCTCGCGGCCGAAGCCGAAGCCGAAGGTCTTGAAGCCCATGGACTCGTAGGCGATGTTGCCGGTGAGGATGATGAGGTCGGCCCAGCTCACCTTGTTGCCGTACTTCTTCTTGATCGGCCACAGCAGGCGGCGCGCCTTGTCCAGGTTGGCGTTGTCCGGCCAGGAGTTGAGCGGGGCGAAGCGCTGGTTGCCGGTGCCGCCGCCACCGCGCCCGTCGGCCACGCGGTAGCTGCCCGCGGCGTGCCAGGCCATGCGGATCATCAGGCCGCCGTAGTGGCCCCAGTCGGCCGGCCACCATTCCTGGCTGTCGGTCATCAGGGCGTGCAGGTCCTTCTTGAGTGCCGCCACGTCGAGCTTCTTGAGTTCTTCGCGGTAGTTGAAGTCCTTGCCCAGCGGGTTGGTCTTGCTGTCGTGCTGGTGGAGGATGTCCAGGTTCAGGGCCTTGGGCCACCACTCCATCACGGACTTGCCGGCAGCCGTGTTGCCGCCGTGCATCACCGGGCATTTGCTGGTACTGGTCATGACTCACTCCTCCTTCGGTTGATCCGGACAAGGCCGCAGCTGCAACTGCGGTTCGCCTCGTCCTTCATGAGTAGCTCTGGGCCGGACCTTGCGGAACCCTTCCTGTATCGGGCGGGGCCGCGTCATGCCGGCTGCGTGATGAAAGAATGCGCCAGTTGTTTTTTAATTTCAATGCGCACTAGTGATAGCTAAAAGCTATTTTTGATGGGCGCATGCGCGGCGGATGAGCTGGTGTCGATGCGCATGGCTTGATGACATTGCATTCTGGGTCGGCAAGGGCGTTTTTCAAAGGGAGAGATCGACCTCAAGCGCGGGAGTTTCCGGCCGATAATCCGTTTCCCCGATTTCGACGCCGCACCACGACAAGATGGAAACCAAGAAGACGCTGACCATTCGCACCCGGCTGTATGCCGCCTTCGGCCTGCTGTTCCTGCTGGCTGCCTGCATCGGGGCGCTGGGGCTGGACGGCATGGGGCGCACGCTCTCCGGCCTGGATTCGGTCTATGAGGACCGGGTCGTTCCCCTGCGCGATCTCAAGGTGATCTCCGACGAGTACGCGGTGGCGGTGGTGGACGCGGCGCACAAGGCGCGCGACGGGGCGCTGGGGCCGGAGCAGGCCGGCAAGCGCATGCGCGAGGCGCAGCGCACCATCGCCGAGCGCTGGGCGGCCTACCGCGCCACCCGCCTGGTGCCGGCCGAGGAGCAGCTGGTCGCGCGCATCGAGCCGCTGATGAAGAGCGCCGATGCGCTCATCGACCGCATGGCCGGCGCGCTGGAGAAGGGCTGGACCTCGGAGCTGCATGCGGTGGCGGCCAACGAGCTCTATCCCACCATCGACCCGGTGAGCGGCGCGATCAGCGAGCTGATCGAGGTCCAGCTCGACGTCGCCCGGCAGACCTACGACGAGTATCACGCGCTGTACGAGAAGCTGTGGCTGCTGATCGTGCTGGCGGTGGCCGTGTCGGTGGCGGTGGGCGCTGCCGGCTCGCTGTGGTTCATCCGCAGCGTGGTGATGGGGCCGCTGGACGAGGCGCGCGATTTCGCGCGGCGCATCGCCGGCGCCGACCTGTCGTCCTCCATCCGCGTGCATCGTTCCGACGAGATCGGCCAGCTGGCGCTGGCGCTGCGCGAGATGCAGGCCTCGCTGCGCGGCATGGTGGAGCTGATCGGCCACAACGCCGAGCGCATCGCCTCGTCCAGCGAGGAGTTGTCGGCCAGTTCGGGCCACATCGCTGAGGCCAGCGAGGAGCAGTCGCGCGCCGCTTCGTCGATGGCCGCGGCGGTCGAGGAGATGACGGTGAGCATCAACCACGTGGCCGATTTCGCCGCCGACGCCCGCCGCATGGCGGAGGAGTCCGGCGCGGCCTCGCGCGAGGGCGAGCAGGTGATCGGCGACGTGGTGGCCGACATCGGCCGTATTGCCGATTCGGTGGACCAGGCCTCCGGCGTGGTGCGCGAGCTGGGCAGCCATTCGCGCGAGATCGCCTCGGTGGTGAACGTGATCCGCGAGGTGGCCGAGCAGACCAACCTGCTGGCGCTCAACGCCGCCATCGAGGCCGCACGTGCCGGCGAGCAGGGCCGCGGCTTTGCGGTGGTGGCCGACGAGGTGCGCAAGCTGGCCGAGCGCACCGCCGCGTCCACCCAGGACATCGCGCGCATCGTCGAACTCATCACCTCGGGCACCGAGCGCGCGGTGGGCAGCATGGAGCACCAGGTCGAGGAGGTGAAGTCCGGTGTGGCGCTCGCCGCGCGCGCGGGCGAGACCATCGGCCTGATCAACGCCGCATCCGCCAAGGTGGTGGCTGCGGTCGGCGAGATCTCTCTGGCCCTGGGCGAGCAGTCCTCGGCCAGTACCGAGATCGCCCAGAACGTGGAGCGCATCGCCGGCATGGGCGAGCAGAACAGCGGTGCGGTGCGCGAGTCGGCCGCGGCGGCGCGCGACCTGGCGGCACTGGCCGCCGAGCTTCAGCAGGCGGTGGGCCGCTTCCGCATGTAATCGCGGCCCGTCGGGGTCAGCGCGGGGGCTGCAGCACGAGGATCACCGTGCCGAGGCGGGCGTTCAGTCCGTGGATGGGAATCGCCAGGCGCTCGCTGCCATCCTCGCCGGGCAGGGTCTGGATGGCCTCGGCCCGCAGCAGATCGGCCGGGAAGCCGGCGGGCAGGGGGGCGTCGACATAGGCGCGGTCGCTGGCCACCAGCACCGTGCCGGAGGGGTCCGCGAGCAGCGCCAGGTCCAGGCCCTCGGTGCGCACCAGGGCGCTGAAATACTGGTCGATCTGGTCGAGGTTGCCGCGGATCATCTCGGCGCGCACCGCCCAGGCCAGGGCGGTGCCGAACAGCTGGCGGGACTGGCTGTCCGCACGCTGCGTGGCCTCGCCCGCGGCGGTGTGCCGGCTGGCCTGCTGTTCGACCAGCGCGCGGCGCTCGGTTTCCAGCCTGCGTTCGGCGGTCGCCACGGCAAACGATTGCCAGACGAAGACGATCAGCAACAGCACCAGCAGGACCAGGCTGACCCATAGCGGCAGCTTGATCTCGTGCAGTTTGGTCAGGCGGTGCTTGCCCGCGGGCGGCGGCGGGGTAGTGGGTTCGGCTTCCATCGGCAGGCTCCTGCGGGGTCTGGTACGGGTGTCCGCTGCACGCCCCAGTATAGTGGCGCGTTCCGGATGAATCATGGCCCGGTGGTGATTGGCCCCGCATGCCCCGGCGCGCGGTCCGGCCGGTAGGAGCGGGCTTGCCCGCGATGCGGCCTTTGGCAAGCCAGCCGCTGCAATCGCGGGCAAGCCCGCTCCTACATCATCATCGGCAGCCGGATGCCGGCGCGTTCAGCCGATGACCGTGCGGTCGCGTCCCTTGCGCTTGGCGCTGAGCAGCGCATTGTCGGCGCGGCTGACGGTGGCCGAGGCGCTTTCGCCGGCCAGTTGCTGCGCGAGCCCCAGGCTGGCGGTCAGCTGGATGGGGCCGTCCGGTCGCTCGATGCGGATCTCGCTGATGGACTGGCGCACGCGCTCGGCGGTGTTCAGGGCCTCTTCCAGGCCGGTCTCCGGGAACAGCAGCAGGAATTCCTCGCCGCCCCAGCGGCCCACGGTGTCGTACTCGCGCACCGAGCTGCGCAGCACCTCGGAGATGCGCCGCAGCGTCTCGTCGCCGGCCTCGTGGCCCCAGGTGTCGTTGACCCGCTTGAAGTGGTCCACGTCGAGCACGGCAACGCACAGCGGCACGTTCTTGCGGCGCGCGCGCACCGTCTCTTCCTTGAGGCGGTCCATCAGGTAGCGACGGTTGCCCAGGTCGGTCAGCGGGTCCTTGAGCGAGGCCTCGCGCAGCGCCTCGGTGAGTTCGCGCAGGTTGTTCTGGTACAGGTCGGAGATGCGCGCCAGCTTCTCCAGCCGGCGCACCTGGCGCTCGAACTTGTCGGCGAGGTTGCTCGACTGATTGCGGCTCAGGCCGTGGTAGCCGTCGGAGATGCGCACCAGGCGCTCGACACGCTCGTTCTGCTGGCGGTACAGGGCGAGCAGGCGGTCGAGCGGGGCGTGCAGCGGGTTGTCCTGCAGGGCCGGATCGGCGAGCAGGGCGTCGAGTTCCGCGAGCAGGGCCTGCTCGCTGCGGTCGGCGGGCCGCTCGGTGCTCATGGTCAGGCCTGTGCGGTGATGTTGAAGGGGAAGCTGCAGTCCTCGCGGAACTCCTCGGCGAGCATCTCGACCCGCTCGTTGCGCGGGTCGTACAGCCAGTCCACCGACACCGCACGGCCCTTGCCGTGCGCTTCCTCGAGCAGGTCGAAGATGTCCATCATCGCCTTGACCGAGCTGGTGTTCATGTACACCAGGCGCAGTTCCAGGCGCAGCGGACGGTCGCCCTCGGCCAGGAAAGCCTCGATCCACTCGATGGTGGCGGTGAAGAAGTCGAAGGAGTTCTCGGGGTAGGAGTCACCGGCAATGCTGAGCAGGCCGGCATTCCAGTCGGCGGTGATGGCCGGGGTCGACTGGGTGGCGGGAAGCGTGAAATTCTGTGTCATGGTGCGATTCTACTCGTGCTCTGGGTCAGATGACCGCCTGGATGCTGAAGAAGGCCTTGCCGTCCGGCAGGTCGGTGAGGCGGCCGACCAGGGGTTGCGAGGACTTGCGCGCGATGTCGATCAGGCCGAGGCCGGCGCCGGAGCTGGCGGCTTCCTCGCGCGGACGGCGCAGCTGTTCCTTGTAGGCGGCCTTCAGCGCCGCCTTGTCGAGCGCGGCCAGCTCGGCCACGCGCGCGGCCAGCGCCTTGCCGTCGGCCTCTTCCACCATGTTGCCGGCCTGCACCATGTAGGCGCCGGCTTCGTTGCGGGCGACGATGATGGTCGCCGAGCTGTCGGCCTCGCCATAGCCCTGCTTCATCGCATAGTGGCGGATGTTCTGGGTCATCTCGATGTAGGTGCCGAACACGTCCATCGCCGCCGAGGGCTGGGCGTTGTCGGCCTGCAGGTAGTTCTTCAGGGCGTTGCCGATCTCTTCGATCAGGCTGCGCGAGATCGGCCCGTTGAAGCACAGCAGGATGCGGTTGCGGGTAAATAGCTCGCGCAGACCGAAGAAGTCGGTGTCGTTCATGGCAGGGGCTCCGTAGGGTCAGTCGATGCGGAAGGAGAGGATGGTGACGTCGTCGCGCTGCGCGTGGCCGCCGCGGTAGGCGTCGAGCGCGCGGTCGAGGGCGGCGGCCTGTTCGGCCATCGGCAGGCTGGCGTGCCGGCGCAGCAGTTCGGCGAAGCGGCTGTTGCCGAAGCCGAAACCGAGTTCGCCGCCCGCCTGGTCGAGGAAGCCGTCGGTGACCAGGTAGTAGGTGACTTCGGGCCGCAGCTCGAGCTCGGCTTCCGTGTACTGGCCGATGCGCCGGTCGCACAAGGCGCGCCGCGCGCCGGGCAGCTCGCCCACGTCCTTGCCGTCGCTCCAGTACAGCGAGATCTTGGCGCCGGCAAAGCGCAGGCGGCGGGTGGCACGGTCCACGCTGACCAGGCCGGCGTCCATGTTGGTGGCGATCGCGCGCGGCAGCGCCGACTGATCGAGCATGCCGCGCAGGGTGGCGTCGGCCTGGGTGAGCAGGGTGGCCGGTGCGGCGATGCCGTGGCGGTTCATCGCGTCGTCCAGCGCGGCGCGCGCCAGCATGGTCATCAGCGCGCCCGGCACGCCGTGGCCGGCGCAATCGACCACGCCGACCAGGTACTGGTCGCCTTCGGCGCGGAACAGGTAGAAGTCCCCGCCCACCACATCGCGCGGGCGCCACAGCACGAAGTGGTGTTCGCCCAGCAGGCTGGCGAGCTGGGTGTCGGGCAGCAGGGCGCGCTGGATCAGGCTGGCGTACTGGATGGAGTCGCCGATCTTCTTCTGCGCCTCGGCCATGGCCGCATTGCTCTCGCTCAGCGCCTGGGTGCGCGAGCGCACCTTCTCCTCCAACTCCTCGGTATGGGTCTTGATCTGCCGGGCCATGCGGTCGAAGGCGCGGTTCAGGTCGCCGAGCTCGTCACGCCCCGGTGGCGGCAGGTGCACGTCGTACTGCCCTTCGGCCAGCGCGGTGGCGGACTGGTGCAGGCTGCGCAGCGGGCGCAGCAGCAGGCGGTCCACCGCGAAGGTGAAGGCGCCCAGCAGCAGGAGCACGACCAGCACCAGCGCGGCCAGCGCGGCCTTGAGCCAGCCGCTCTCGATGATCTGCGCGGTGTTGAGGTCGACCGCGGTGATCACGTGCCAGCGCAGGGCTTCGAGGTAGGACAGGGCGAGCAGCTGCTTGCGGCCGTCGAGGGTGGCGTCGAGCAGTTGTACCGTGCCGGGGTCGGCGACGGCTTGCGCCATGGCCGCGGCCAGCGCGTCGCGCTCGGCCCGGTCGCCGAGCAGGGCGCCCAGGGTGGATGCCTGGTCGGCGGCCTGCGTGGCCCCGGAGCCGAAGGCGATGCGCTGGCTGTCCGGGTGGGCCTGTATCGCGCCGGCGGTGTCGACGATCATCGGCGTGACGCCGGCATCGGCGGTGCGGATGAAGGACTGGATGAAGGTGGACAGGTCGACGCCGGTGCTGGCGATGCCCAGGCGCTTGCCTTCGTCCTCGATCACCACATTTACCCAGACCATGATCTTCTGCAACCAGCGGTCGGGATTGGGGTTGAGGTTCTCGGTGGCGGGCGCCTCCAGCGAGGCGAAGAACCAGGCATCGTCCGGCTTGGCCGGGTCGAGCAGGTAGCGCGGCGCCTCGCTGTAGTCGGTGGCCTCGTCGTTGTAGTAGTAGGCGAGACCCTTGCGGGAGACCAGCGAGTAGCTGCGGCCGAGGAAATCACGGCGGAAGCCCTCGGCTTCGCGGAAGGCGCGTGCCTTGAGCGCTTCGTCGCCCTCGTCGCGCAGCCATTCGCGCACCGCCACCGAGCCGGCCAGGCGGCGGGTGAGGGCCAGTTCGCGGGCCACCGGCCCCAGGATGCGCTCGGCGTGCAGTTCGGTGAAGTTGCGAGCGTAGGCCTCGCCGAAGTGGCCGCGGATGCCGTCGACCACCTGCCAGCCGACCAGCACTGCCGGCACCAGGGCCACCAGGCAGGCGATCAGCAGTGCCAGGGTTGATTTTGCGCGTATGCCGTGACCCCAGTCCGCCATGTTCGTGCCGTCTCGCCGATGAATTCAGTAAGCGCGCGAGCATAACGGGATTCGGGCGCAGAGGCCAATCCGCGCCCGCCTGGTCAGCCGGGCGCCGCCAGCGCGTGGCCCAGCATGTCGGCGATGCCGTCCATCACGGTCAGGTTGGCGGCCTCCATGGCGGCGAGCGCTTCCAGGGCCGCGTCGGCGCGCCCCTCGTAGTACAGCGCCAGCGCGCGCTTGGCGTGGTCGTGTACCGCCTTGTGGGGCTTTTCGAGTGCGGCATAGCCGGGCAGGCGGGCGAAGCGCTCGCGGCCCTCGCCGTCGAAGTACCACTGGCCGAGGCGGCATTGCGAGTCGTCGGGCAGCTCGTCCGGGCGCAGGGTGGAGATGCCCAGGAAGACCTTGTACACCTCCAGCTTGAGCGTCAGCTCCTCGATGTTGGCCAGCTCCACGTTGGCCAGCAGCGAGGCGCCGGCCACCGTGCGTTCCATGCGTCCGGACAGGGTCATCAGGTGCTGCATGCTGTGCATGGCGGCCTCGCTGTCCTGCGAGTAGCGCGCGGCGTCCTGCGCGCCTTGCTGCATGATGGTCCTGGCGGTTTCGGTTTCGCCCTGGATGGCGCCCACCAGGCTGCCGATTTCGGCGGTGGCCTTGCCGGTGCGTTCGGCCAGCTTGCGCACCTCGTCGGCCACCACGGCAAAGCCGCGCCCGGCCTCGCCGGCGCGTGCCGCCTCGATGGCGGCATTGAGGGCGAGCAGGTTGGTCTGGTCGGCGACCTCCTTGATCAGCCGCACGATGCCGTCGATCTCGCCGGCGCGGTGATACAGGCTGTCGATGTTGCGCGAAGCCTCGTCGATGGTGCCGCACATGCTCTGCAGGTTGCCGGCGATGCGCTCGAAGGCGCTGCGGTTGGTGTCGGCGTGGGCGGCGGCGTCCACGGCGGACTGCTTCTCGTCGCTCAGCGTGGTCGCCAGCCCGAGGAAGGACGTGCGCACCCCGGTGAGCGATTCGCCGAAGCGGCCGATGTTGCGGAACACCCCGTCGAGCGAGCTGCGTTCGTGCGCAAGCTTGTGCGCCCGCTCGTTGAGGTCGTGGTTGTCGTTCTCGAGCGCGGCGATGCGGGCGCGCAGTTCTGCGTTCTCGATTTCCAGGGCATCGCGGCGTGCGGCGTCCCGTTCGCGGGATCTTCGTGCGGCGGTGAGGAACACGGTGGCTCTCCTGAGGGGTCGGGGTAATAGTTGAGTATTTTGCTCGGTTATGGCCCGATTCCCTTGATCGATCTCAATTCCACCGCGCCGAACCCGCCCCGCGCTGCCGCTATAATCGTGGGCTTGCCAACCGCCCGGAAAACCAACGTGCCCGAACGTCTCACCGTCTTGCTGCAGTACCTGCTCCCCAAGCAGGCCCTTACCGTGCTCGCGGGGCGGTTTGCCGGCTGGCGGGGCGGGGCGGTGACCACCCGGGTGATCGGCTGGTTCGTGCGCCGCTACAAGGTGAACATGGCCGAGGCGGCCAATCCGGACATCGCCGCCTACCGCAGCTTCAACGAGTTCTTCACCCGCCCGCTGCGCGAGGACGCCCGCCCGCTGGCGGCGGCCGACTTCGTCTGCCCGGTCGATGGCGCGATCAGCCAGTTCGGCGCCATCGAGCGCGACCAGATCTTCCAGGCCAAGGGGCACCGCTACTCCACCACCGCCCTGGTCGGTGGCGATGCGGAGCTGGCCGCGCGCTTCGACAACGGCAGCTTCGCCACCCTGTACCTGAGCCCGCGCGACTATCACCGCATCCACATGCCCTGCGCCGGACGCCTGACACGCATGATCCACGTGCCGGGCGAACTGTTCTCGGTGAACCCGGCCACCGCGCGCGGGGTGCCGGGGCTGTTCGCGCGCAACGAGCGGGTGGTGTGCGTATTCGAATCCGACTCCGGTCCCTTCGTGCTGGTGCTGGTCGGTGCCACCATCGTCGGCAGCATGGCCACCGTGTGGCACGGGGTGGTCAACCCGCCGCGCTCGGGCAGCCTGCGCGAATGGCGTTACGACGAGACCCCGGTGGAACTGGAGAAGGGGGTGGAGATGGGACGCTTCCTGCTCGGCTCCACCGTGGTGCTGCTGTTCCCGCAGGGCGCGATGAGCTTCAACTCCGCCTGGCAGCCCGCTGCGCCGGTGCGCATGGGCGAGGCGATGGGCAGCCTGCCCGCGCGCCAGTCCTGATCCGTTTCCTGTACGCGGAACGACGAGTGGGCCGCAAGGGTCGGATGCGGATGACACTTCCGCATCCCCACCGCCTGCTCCGATGACGCCTGCCACCCGTTCGGCCCTGACCCAGCGCTTGCGCCGCCTGGTGCGCGGGGTGCCGGCCGGCTATACGCCCCTGTTCGCCGACGGCCAAGGCATCGGCGCCCTGCCGCCGGCCTTTGCCCGTCGGGTGCGTGAGGCGGGGTCTCCTTTTCTTGCCGACGGCGACAGCTTGCGCCTCGATCCGGCATTGCCGGGCGAGGCGCTGGAGGCGGCGTGGATGGCGCAGGTCGAGGCGCTGCGCGAGGAGGGCTGGTTCCGCGCCTGGCGCAACGAGTGCTACGACGTGCGCCTGGGCGCGGCGGACGAATCCGCCGCGGTGCTGTGCCGGCTGGAGCGCGGCGCCTTCCGCCGCTTCGGCCTGCGCAGCCGGGCCGTGCACCTCAATGCGGTGACGCCGGACGGTCGCATGTGGATCGCCCGGCGTGCGGCCGGCAAGGCCATCGACCCCGGTCTGCTGGACAACCTGGTCGGCGGCGGGCTGGCCAGCGGCGAGACGCCGCGCTCCGCGCTGTTGCGCGAGTGCGGGGAGGAGGCGGGCATTGCGCCCGTCCTGGCGTCATGCGCCCGCCCCGTGGGCACGCTGCACGCGCGCCGCGAGGAGGACGAGGGCATGCACGACGAATGGCTGCACGCCTGGCAGCTCGAACTGCCGGCCGACTTCGCGCCGCACAATACCGACGGCGAAGTGGCCGGCTTCATGTTGCTCGACCGCACGGAGCTCGCGGCACGCATCCTGGGCGGCGAGTTCACCGAGGACGCGGCGGCGGTGGCGGCGGCATGGCTGCTCGGCAGCCTCGCGCCGCGCTGATTCCTGCCGTCTTCAGAGCCGTTCGCGCACCCAGCGCACGATGTCCTGGGCGCCCATCGCGCCGGCCTGGCGGGCCAGTTCGCGGCCGCCGACGAACAGCGCCAGCGTCGGGATGCTGCGGATGCCGAGTTGCGCGCCGAGCTGGCGTTCCTCCTCGGTGTTCACCTTGGCCAGGCGCAGCTGCGGTTCGAGCATGGCCGCGGCCTGGGCGAACTGCGGCGCCATCACCCGGCAAGGGCCGCACCAGGGCGCCCAGAAATCCACCAGCAGGGGAATGTCGTTGCGCGCCTGGTGCCTGGCGAAACCCGCGGCATCGAGCTCCACCGGCTGGCCGGTGAACAGCGGGCGGTGGCACTGCCCGCAGTTGGGGGCCTGGCCCAGCCGCGCGGTGGGCACGCGGTTGACCGCCTGGCAGTGGGGGCAGACGAGATGGGTGGCGTCGTTCATGGTGTGCGGGCGGCTCCGGTCGAGAGGCGGGGCAGGGGGTGCCCCTTGCCCGGCATATCGGGCCTTCGCAGTGCATTTCAAGGGCCGGCCCGCCACGTGTGGCCAGAATGGGCAGCGTGCGGTTCACCCCGATCCGGGCAGTGCACTATGATCTCTTCCTACGACTTTCGGGTGGGTGCGGCAGGATGCGGCGCGTAAGGGGATGGTACGGACGGGGCTTGCCGGCTGCGCCTCAGCGGAGGATGCGGCAGTGAGCGAGACGGCGGGCAGCTTCGCCGCGGCGCCGGGTGCCCGCCTGCTGAAACGCTTTCGTCGTTACATCGCGGTGCTGGTGGCAGTGTGGGTCGGCGCCGCGCTGCCCTTCATGCTGCTCGGGGTGCTGGAGTGGCGGCAGATTGCCGCCGACACCGAGGCGCTTGCCCGCGAACGCGGCGAGGCGCTGTTCCGCCTGATCGAGCTGACCCGCGAGTGGAACGCCCGCCATGGCGGCGTCTACGTGCCGGTAACCGGCCATCTGCAGCCCAACCCCTACCTGGTGCACCCGCGCCGCGACCTGGTCGCCAACGACGGCGGGGAGCTGACCATGGTGAATCCCGCCTTCATGACCCGGCAGGTCGCCGAACTGGCGGCCGAGCGCACCGGCGTCCAGTTCCGCATCACCAGCCTCAAGCCGATCCGCCCGGACAATGCCGGCGATATCTGGGAAGGCGACAGCCTGCGGCGCTTCGAGCGTGGCGAGATGGACCAGCGCATCGCCTTCTTCGGCGAGTACCGCCTCGGCGACACCCTGCGCCCGGTGCATCGCTACATCGCGCCGCTGCATGTCACCCCGGCCTGCATGAGTTGCCACGTCACCCAGGGCTACAAGGTCGGCGACATTCGCGGCGGCATCTCGGTGACCATGCCGGCCGAGAGCCTGCTCGCCCATCGTGACGAGCGCCAGCGCGAGTCCGTGCTGGTGCTGCTCGGCAGCTACCTGCTCACCGCCGGCCTGCTGCACGCCTTCGTGGCGCGTGCGCGGCGCCACTACCTGACCCTGGAAGACCTGGCGCGCCGCCAGGAGAGCGTGATCGTCGAGCGCACCCGCGAACTGAAGCTGCTCAACGAGGACCTGCGGCGCAAGGCGCACCACGATCCGCTGACCATGCTGCCCAACCGCCTGCTGTTCAACGACCGCCTGGATTCCGCGCTCAACCATGCGCGGCGCTACGAGCGCAGCTTCGCGCTGCTGCTGGTGGACCTGGACTACTTCAAGGAGGTGAACGACGCCTATGGCCACGCCACCGGCGACGAGTTGCTGGTGGATGTGTCGCGCCGCCTGGAGTCCTGCGTGCGCGAGGCGGATACCGTGGCGCGCCTGGGGGGCGACGAGTTCGCCATCCTGCTGTCCGAGACGACCGATGCAGGCGAGGCGGACGAGGTGGCCCGCCGGGTGGTCGAACTGCTCGGCGAACCCTATGTGCTCACCGCCGGCATGGCCCGCGTGTCCGCGTCCGTTGGCGTGGCGCGCTATCCGGCGCATGGCGAGGATGCGGAAAGCCTGCTGCGTCACGCGGACCAGGCGATGTATGCGGTGAAGCTGGGCGGGCGCAACGGCTGGCGGGTGTATGCGCCGACGATGTCGGCCGGGCGGCCGGGGCACTGAGAATGTGTGAATAAATCTACTGCGCGTGCCGATGGCGGCGTTGCGCGGTGCTCGCTCCCTCGCCTATCCATCTGATATGTCTCGGTCGCTGTGCGCCGCGCGCCTTGCCACCGACCCGCTCGCGACGATTTCTTCACACATTCTGAGCGGCCGGCGGGTGTTCATTCCCTGCGCGGGTGTTCCAGTGCGCACAGCGCGTGCGCCTCGTCCGCGTCGAGGATGCGGCCGGGCAGCGGCAGCAGCGCGTTCACCCGCTGGCGGTAGCGGGCGTACGCCGTGCCGTGCATGGCGAGCAGCTTGCGCTCCTCGAGCATCGATCCCCACCAGAAATACAGGCTCACGCACAGGGCCGACACCAGGCTCGCGGCATCCATGTCGCGTGTCCAGATCATCACCAGCGCGAGGGCGTACCAGGGGTGGCGCACCCAGCGGTGCAGCGGCGACAGGGTGAAGCGCTCGCCGTCGGCCACCGCGGCATCGCGGGTTTTCCACTGCACCAATCCGCCGAAGCGGCCCAGGTCGTAGTAGCGCAGCGACCACAGGAAGCCGCCGACGGCCGCCAGCGCGAGCGCATCGGCCAGCCAGCCGAGCGCACCGTGCCAGGCCCACAAGGCTTCGCCGCGCAGTGCGAAGCTGAGCCAGACCGGCGGCACCAGCAGCAGTACCGCGAGCAGGTTGAAGACCAGGCGGTAGGCCGGCATCAGCTGTGGCCAGCGCGCGGCGACGTGGCGTTTTACCGCGAAGGCGGCGAGCGCCGAGTGCAGCGCGCCGTAGGCCAGCCAGCAGGCGGCAAGCGCGGCGAGTTGCAGCGCGGAGGGTTCGGCGTTCATCCTTGCGCCTCCGCGGCATCGGTCTCGTAGCGTGCCGCCGCTGCGCGCAGGCGGGCGGCCACCGCCTCGCGCAGCGCGGGCGGGGCGAGCACCTCCACGTCCGGGCCGAAGCGCAGGATCTCCATGACCAGCTCGCGTGGATCGCCGTAAGGTACGGTCAGGCGCAGCCCGCCGCCGGCTTCCTGTTCGACACGCTGCTGCGGATGCCAGGTTTCGTTGCCCACCCAGGGCGCCACCTCGGGGGCAAAGCGCAGCACCGCGTGCTCGCTGGGCGCCGAGTCGAAGATGCCGAAGGCGCCGCCCACCGCCTTCTTGAGCACGCGGGGGCCGACCTCGCGGGCCGTCTCCCGGCGGACGCGGGCCTCGCGGATGGCGTCGAGCGCAAAGGTGCGCAGCGCGCCGGCGTGGTGGCACCAGCCGAGCAGGTACCAGTTCTCGCGGTAATGCAGCAGTTGCTGGGGGGAAACGATGCGCTCGCTCTCCTCGCCGCGGCTGCGCGCGTAGTAGCGCAGGGCCAGACGGCGGCGCTTCATGGTGGCCTGGGCGACCGTCTGGAAGGCCGCCGGGGTGGCGCGCCGGCTGGCCGAGTGCAGGATGCGCACGCGGCGGCCGACCTCCTGCGGATCGTCGGCCGCCGAGCCGAGCATCAGGCCGATGCGGGTCATCAGGCCGCTCACCTGGCCGGACACCAGGCCCGGCTCCATGCCGGCGGCGAGGTGCTGCATCATCAGCAGGGCGTAGATCTCGGACGGGTTGAACCACAGCCCGCGAATGCCGAAGCGCTGTGCCGCGTCGCCGCGCTCGCCGGTGAGGACGTAGCCCGAGGGCTCGCCGTTGCCGCCGCGCCGCCAGACGATGGGCGCGCCGAGGCGGTCGCGCAGGTAGTCCAGGTCGCGCTTGAAGGTGGCGCGCGACACCTCCAGGGTATCGAGAAGGCGGGCGAGCGGCACCGGCTGGCGGGCGTCCTCGAGCAGGCGCACGATCTGGTACAGGCGTTCGGTCTGGCTCATCTGGCGAATTCGATCCTCTTGCGGTGGATGCAGCGTATTCAATGAGGTTTGGCAGGCTCACAGGATAAGCCTGCAGCGCCTGCAGAATCCACTCCATCGACCAACGACGACGGAGAGGACGCGATGCGACACGAACTGTTCGGTGAGATCTTCTGCAGCCTGGCACTGTTGTGCGTGCCACTGGCCTTCCAGCTTGCCACCGCGGCGCCTGCCAGCCTGCCGGACGGGCTCTGGCTGATGCTGGTGCTGAGCATCTGGAGCGCGTTGGTCTTCCTGCTGGGGCTGCTGAGCTTGTGCGTGCGCGCCCTGCGACTGTTCTTGCGTGCCTTTCAGGAACGGCGCACCGCGCCCTGGGCGCCGCGGCTCTGTGGCAGGCATCGGCCGGTGGTGTGACTGACAGAGCGCCCGATGGTGGCAGCCGGGAATGCCACGCGTGGCAGTTGTGCCCGCATGCTGTGGCGGGCCTTGAGCGGAAAAGCAAGTGAAAACAATCAGTTGAAGCGCCGCTTCCTGTGCCGAAGCGCTGGCACGCAACTTGATTCCGAATCCTGGCAACACCGCGTGCACGCACGTGCCGCTCCATCATGCCGCTGCCAGGAGAGTCGATCCATGTCCGTTGAACTGTCTGCCGTCCCGCCTGCCGATGCCGCTTCCGGCAGCCGCCTGGCCCACTTCCCGGTGGCGCTCTTTTCCACCGTGATGGGGATGGCCGGGCTGACGCTGGCCTGGCTCAAGGCCCAGCACGTCGGCGGCGCCCCCGGGCTGCCCGGCGAGCTGCTGCGCTGGGTGGCAAGCGGCCTGTACCTGTTCCTGCTTGCGGTGTATGCGCTGAAGATCGTCCGCCATCCCGGCGAGGTGGCCGCAGAGCGCCGCCATCCGGTCAGGCTCAATTTCTTCCCTGCGATCTCCATCGGCCTGCTGCTGCTGGCCACGGCCTGGGCCGCTGCGGCGCCGGGCGCGGCACAGTGGATGTGGGGCGTGGGGGCGGCCATGCACCTTGCCTTCACCCTGTGGGCGATGGGCAGCTGGATCCACCACACCCACTACGACATCAAGCACGCCAACCCGGCCTGGTTCATCCCGGTGGTGGGCAACATCCTGGTGCCGGTGGCGGGCGTGAAGCTCGCCCCGGCGGACATCAGCTGGTTCTTCTTCAGCATCGGCCTGGTGTTCTGGCTGGTGCTGATGACCATCGTGCTCTATCGCCTGTTCTTCCACGAGCCGCTGCCCGCCCGGCTCACGCCCACGCTCTTCATCCTGATCGCGCCGCCGGCGGTGGGTTTTCTGTCCTACGTGGCACTCACCGACAGCGTCGACCCCTTTGCCCGGGTGCTGTACTTCGTCGCCCTGTTCCTGACCCTGCTGCTGGCGAGCAATGCGCTGCGCTTCTTCCGGCTGCCTTTCTTCATCTCCGCCTGGGCCTATTCCTTCCCGCTCGCGGCGATGACCATCGCCACCTTCGAGATGGCGGCGCACGGTGGCGGGGCCTTCTACCTGAACCTGGGCTGGGCGCTGATCTCGGTGCTCAGCGCAGTCGTCGCCCTGCTGGTGGCCAAGACCGTGCTCGCGGCCCTGCAGGGACGGATCTGCGTGCCGGAGTGATGGACGCATCCACCGCCCGCGCGACTTGCCGGGCGGCGGAGCCCGATTCGTACTCAGCCTGCCAAGCTGAGGCGCATTGTCGCCGCCCGCAACGTCGAGTCGGCGGATGACAAGCCCGGCGACGGCCGGAAGCCTGTCGCTGCATGACAGATGCAGCCCCCGCACGCCATAATCGACCCCCAAAAGCTGCCCTCCGCGGCGGCGTACAAGACGTCCAGGGAGTCCTTTCCGTGTCCAGCCTGCAAGATCGCGTCAAGCGCGCGATGCTTTCCATCGTGCCCGCCGACGGCGCCTCCATCGGCAACACCGCGCTGCGCCGCGAGATCGAAGCCCTGCTGCAGTCCGAGGGGCTGTCGATCGGCGAAGATGACTACTGGCAGGCCCACGGTGCCCTGGTGGCCGAGGGAGTGCTGCTTAAAGGGCAGGGGCGCGGCGGTTCGGTGCGCCGCGCGCAGGCCACGGACGCAAACGCACCGCCCCCGGCGGGCGAGCCGGTGCGCGCGGCGCAAACAGTTCAGCCCCAAGACAAAACCACGATGGCACAACGCAAGACCAGCAAGACCAGCAAGACCAGCAACAGCGGCAGAAACGCCAACGGCGGCAACCTCGGCTTCGAGGCCGAACTCTTCAAGGCCGCCGACAAGCTGCGCGGCAACATGGAGCCCTCCGACTACAAGCACGTCGCCCTCGGGCTCATCTTCCTCAAGTACATCTCCGACGCCTTCGAGGCCAGACACAGCGCGCTGCTCGCCGAAGACCCGCAGGCTGCCGAAGACAAGGACGAATACCTCGCCGACAACGTGTTCTGGGTGCCAAAGGAGGCGCGCTGGTCGCACCTGCAGGCTGCGGCCCGCCAGCCCACCATCGGCACCCTGATCGACGAGGCCATGCGCGCCATCGAGAAGGACAACGAATCGCTCAAGGGCGTGCTGCCCAAGGACTACGCCCGCCCCGCGCTCAACAAGGTGATGCTGGGCGAGCTGATCGACCTCATCTCCGGCATCGCGCTGGGTGAGGCCGGCGACCGCTCCAAGGACGTGCTCGGCCGGGTGTATGAGTACTTCCTCGGCCAGTTCGCCGGCGCCGAAGGCAAGCGCGGCGGCGAGTTCTACACTCCCCGCTCGGTGGTGCGCGTGCTGGTCGAGATGCTCGAACCGCTGCCCGACCCCGCGCGCGGCGTCGCCGGCCGGGTGTACGACCCCTGCTGCGGCTCCGGCGGCATGTTCGTGCAGTCGGAAAAGTTCGTGCAGGAGCACGGCGGGCGCATCGGCGACATCGCCATCTACGGGCAGGAATCCAACTACACCACCTGGCGGCTGGCCAAGATGAACCTGGCGGTGCGCGGCATCGATTCCGACATCCGCTGGAACAACGAGGGCAGCTTCCACAAGGACGAGCTGCGCGACCTCAAGGCCGACTTCATCCTCGCCAACCCGCCGTTCAACATCTCCGACTGGGGCGGCGACCGCCTGCGCGAAGACCCGCGCTGGAAGTTCGGCGCGCCGCCGGTGGGCAACGCCAACTACGCCTGGCTGCAGCACATCTTCCATCACCTCGCGCCCAACGGCACCGCCGGCGTGGTGCTGGCCAACGGCTCGATGAGCTCCAACCAGTCCGGCGAAGGCGAGATCCGCCGCGCCATGGTCGAGGCCGATGTGGTGGACTGCATGGTGGCGCTGCCCGGCCAGCTCTTCTACTCCACCCAGATCCCCGCCTGCCTGTGGTTCCTGGCCCGCAACAAGAACCCCGCGCATGGAAAGGACGGGGGCCTGCGCGACCGCCGCGGCCAGGTGCTGTTCATCGACGCCCGCAAGATGGGCGTGCTGGTGGACCGCACCCGGCGCGAACTCACCGATGAAGAAGTGCAGAAGATCGCCGACACCTACCACGCCTGGCGCGGGGAAGCCGGCGCCAGCGAGTACGCGGACGTGCCCGGCTTCTGCAAGTCCGCCACGCTGGACGAGATCCGCAAGCACGGCCATGTGCTGACGCCGGGGCGCTTCGTCGGCGCGGCAGAGCAGGAGGAAGACGGCGAACCCTTCGAAGAGAAGATGGCGCGGCTGTCGGCGCAGTGGCGGGCGCAGCGGGCGGAAGCGGCCCGGCTGGATGCGGAGATCGAGACCAACCTGAGGGAGCTTGGGTATGGCGAGTGAGTGGCTGACTACCAAGCTCTCAGATGTTGCGACGTTTCAAGAAGGCTATGTGAATCCTTCCCAATCGGACCCGTCCTATTTCGACGGCGACATTAAGTGGCTTCGTGCAGTGGATCTGAACAACGGCCGGGTATACGACACTTCACGTCGCCTGACCGACAAAGGATTTCGTAGTGCGGGGAAGAGCGCAACACTGTTTGCGCCGGGAACGCTTGCAATCAGTAAATCGGGAACTATTGGCCGCCTTGGAATCCTTGATGATTTCATGTGCGGAAATCGTGCGGTCATCAATATCAAGCCAACGAACGTGGTGGACACACGTTTTGTGTTCTACAGCTTGCTTCTGAAGCGCACGGATATTGAAGTTCTCGCGGAAGGAAGCGTGCAGAAGAATCTGTATGTTTCTGCGCTTCGCAAAGTCGAAGTGGCGTTGCCGCCGCTAGCCGAACAACGCGCCATCGCCCACATCCTCGGCACGCTGGACGACAAGATCGAACTCAACCGGCGCGCGAACGAGACGCTGGAGGCGATGGCCCGTGCCTTGTTCAAGGCGTGGTTCGTGGACTTCGAACCGGTGCGCGCCAAGCTGGAGGGCCGCTGGCAGCGCGGCCAATCGCTGCCCGGCCTGCCCGCGCACCTCTACGACCTCTTTCCCGACCGGCTCGTCGAGTCGGGGCTGGGGGAGATTCCGGAGGGGTGGGAATACACACGGGCAAGCCAACTCATCGAGTTCAACCCGTCCGAGCCTTTGCGAAAGGGGACGGAGGCACCATACATCGAGATGGCCGCACTCCCGACGTCAGGAAGTTGGCCTGAGCCGCCGGTATCGCGGCCGTTCGGCAGTGGCATGCGCTTTCGCAACGGAGACACTCTGCTGGCCCGGATTACGCCGTGCCTGGAGAACGGCAAGACGGCGTTTGTCCAGTGCCTGCCGGATGACGCCGTGGGCTGGGGTTCCACTGAGTACATCGTGATGCGCTCCAAGGCTTCCGTGCCGCCGGAATTCGGGTACTTGTTGGCACGCGACGCGGCTTTTCGAGAGCAGGCCATCCGGAGCATGACCGGCACCTCCGGTCGGCAGCGTGTTCAGGCTGACTCAGTGGCCGCATTCAAGATTGCGGCGCCCTCGAATGAAGCGGTATGGGACGCTTTCTCGCGCGTTGTCGCGCCGGCATTCAAGAGCATCAAGGCCAATGCCGAGGCGATTGCGATGCTCGCCCAACTCCGCGACACCCTGCTTCCCAAGCTCATCTCCGGCGAGTTGCGCGTGCCGGATGCGGAAGCCTTCCTCAAGGAGCGCGGCCTGTGAAGCCAACGTCCGAAATCGTCATCTACGAAGGCGACAAGGCCCGCGTCGAGGTGCGGCTGGACCGGGAGTCGGTCTGGCTCACGCAGGAGCAGGTGGGCCTGCTGTTCGGCCGCGAACGCTCGGTGATCACCAAGCACATCCGCAATGTGTTTGCCGAGGGCGAGCTGGACGAGAAAAGCAATGTGCAAAATTTGCACATTGCCGGCTCGGACAAACCGGTGAAGTTCTACAACCTCGACGTGATCATCTCGGTCGGCTACCGGGTCAAGTCCATCCAGGGCACGCGCTTCCGCCAGTGGGCAAACCGCGTGCTGCGCGAGCATCTGACCCAGGGCTACAGCCTGGACCGCGAGCGTTTCGAGAAGAACGCCGCCGAGCTGGAAGCCGCGCTGCAACTGGTCCGCAAGGCCGCCGCGGGCGAGGCGCTGACCGCCGAGCAGGGCCGCGGGCTGGTGGATGTGATTGCGCGCTACACCCACACCTTCCTGTGGCTGCAGCGCTACGACGAAGGGCTGCTGACCGCCCCGGCGGGCAGCCCGGGCGGGGTGCTGCCTCGGCTTGACGAAGCACAGGGCGCCATCGCGCGGCTGAAGGCCGACCTGATGGCGCGCGGCGAGGCGTCCGAACTGTTCGGGCGCGAGCGCGGCGACGCCTTTGCCGCGTTGCTCGGCAATCTCGACCAGAGCGTGTTCGGCGAGCCGGCCTATCCCAGCGTCGAGACCAAGGCCGCGCACCTGCTGTACTTCGTCATCAAGAACCACCCGTTCGCGGACGGCAACAAGCGCAGCGGCGCCTTCCTGTTCGTGGATTTCCTGGCGCGCAACGGGCGCCTGGTCCGCAACGGCGAAGCGGTGATCAACGACGTGGGCCTGGCGGCGCTGGCGCTGCTGGTGGCGGAGTCCGACGCCAGGAACAAGGACGTGATGATCCGCCTGATCGAGAACATGCTCGCCCTGCCGGGCAGCACGAAGGAGGCGTAGGCGATGGCGTTTCTGTCGGAGGCCGCGGTGGAGCAGGCGCTGCTGGAGCAGTTGAGCACGCTGGGCTACCGCATCGAGCGGGAAGAGGACATCGGCCCCGACGGGCACCGCCCGGAGCGCGAGAGCCACGACGAGGTGGTGCTCCGGCGCCGCTTCGAGGACGCGGTGGTGCGCCTGAACCCCGGCCTGCCCGCTGAGGCGCGGCAGGACGCGGTGCGCAAGCTGATGCAGTCCGAACTGCCGGCGCTGCTGGAACAAAACCGCCGCCTGCACAGGCTGATCACCGAAGGCGTGGACGTCGAGTACTACGCGACCGAAGGCGAGCAGCGTGGCACGCTCACCGCCGGCAAGGTGGCGCTGATCGACTTCGACCACCCTGAGCGCAACGACTGGCTGGCGGTGAGCCAGTTCGTGGTGATCAACGGGCAGAACAAGCGGCGGCCGGATGTGGTGGTGTTCGTGAACGGCCTGCCGCTGGCGGTGATCGAGTTGAAGGCGCCGGGCAGCGACAACGCCACGCTGGTGGGCGCCTTCAATCAGTTGCAGACCTACAAGCAGCAGATTCCGGCGCTGTTCCACAGCAATGCGCTGCTGGTGACTTCCGACGGCATCGCGGCGCGGGTGGGCTCGCTCTCGGCCGACCTGGAGCGCTTCATGCCCTGGCGCACCACCGACGGCAGCGCGGTGGCGCCGAAGGGCGCGCCGGAACTGTCCACGCTGATCGAAGGCGTGTTCGAGCAGGGCCGGCTGTTGTCCCTGCTGCGGGATTTCACCGTGTTCGGCGAGACTGGCTCGGGGCTGGCCAAGATCATTGCCGGCTATCACCAGTTCCACGCGGTGCGGCATGCGGTGGCGTCCACCTTGCGCGCTTCGGCGCCGGTGCAAGGGGTGGCCGAAGACCCGGCAAACTACGGACTGCCTTCCGTGGCCACGCAGCCCAAGGGCGACCGGCGCGCGGGGGTGATCTGGCACACCCAGGGCTCGGGCAAGAGCCTGCTGATGGCCTTCTACGCCGGGCAGCTGGTCCGCCACCCGGCGATGGCCAATCCGACCCTGGTGGTGCTCACCGACCGCAACGACCTTGACGACCAGCTGTTCGCCACCTTCTCGATGTGCCGCGACCTGATCCGCCAGACGCCGGTGCAGGCCGAGAGCCGCGAGGACTTGCAGAAGCTGCTGAACCGGGCCTCCGGCGGGGTGATCTTCACCACCCTGCAGAAGTTCGGCGAGCTGGGCGAGCCGCTCACCACGCGGCGCAACGTGGTGGTGATTGCGGACGAAGCGCACCGCAGCCAGTACGGCTTCAAGGCCAAGGTGGATGCGAAGACCGGCGAGATTTCCTACGGCTTCGCCAAGTACCTGCGCGATGCGCTGCCCAACGCCTCCTTCATCGGCTTTACCGGCACGCCGATCGAGGCGGACGACGTGAACACCCCGGCGGTGTTCGGCCACTACATCGACGTGTACGACATCAGCCGCGCGGTGGAGGATGGCGCCACGGTGCCGATCTACTATGAATCGCGGCTGGCGCGCATCGAACTGGACGAGGACGAGAAGCCGAAGATCGACGCCGAGGTGGACGCGCTGACCGAGGACGACTCCGAGGCCGAGCAGGAGCGCTTCAAGCAGAAATGGGCCACGGTGGAGGCCCTGGTGGGCAGCGACAAGCGCCTGGCGCTGGTGGCGCAGGACATGGTCGCCCACTTCGAGGACCGCGTGGCGGCGCTGGATGGCAAGGCGATGGTGGTGTGCATGAGCCGGCGCATCTGCGTGAAGCTCTACGACGAAATCATCCGGCTGCGCCCCGACTGGCACAGCGACGACGACAAGGCAGGTGCGGTCAAGATCGTGATGACCGGCGCCGCCTCCGACCCCGCCGGATGGCAGCCGCACATTGGCAACAAGGCGCGGCGCGATCTGCTCGCCAAACGCGCGCGCGACCCGCAGGACCCGCTCAAGCTGGTGATCGTGCGCGACATGTGGCTGACCGGCTTCGACGCGCCCTGCATGCACACCATGTACGTGGACAAGCCGATGCAGGGGCACGGGCTGATGCAGGCGATCGCGCGGGTGAACCGGGTGTTCCGCGACAAGCCGGCCGGCTTGATCGTGGACTACATCGGCATCGCGCAAAGCCTCAAGTCGGCCTTGCAGCAGTATTCCCGGAAGGACCAGGAGAACACCGGCGTGGACGAGGCCCAGGCGGTCGCGGTGCTGCTGGAGAAGTACGAAGTGGTGCGCGACATGTACCACGGCTTCGACTATCTCTCAGCGCTGGGCGGCACGCCGCTGCAGCGCCTGGCGATGATGGCCGGCGCCATCGAGTGGATACTCGCCCTGCAGCAGAAGCTGGCCGCGGCCGAAAAGACCCCGGAAGGCAAGAAGAACGCCCATCGCCGCTACCAGGACGCGGTACTGGCGCTGTCCAAGGCATTCGCGCTGGCTTCGGCTTCCGACGAGGCCCGCCAAATCCGTGAGGAAGTCGGCTTCTTCCAGGCCATCCGCGCCGCGCTGGTCAAGAGCGCGACCGCCTCCGGTGCGGCCCGGCAGGAGCGCGAACTGGCGATCCAGCAGATCGTCAGCCGCGCGGTGGTATCGACCGAGATCGTGGACATCCTCGCCGCTGCGGGTATCAAGAGCCCGGACATCTCCATCCTCTCCGACGAGTTCCTCGCCGAAGTGCAGCAGATGGAGAAGAAGAACCTGGCGCTGGAAGCCCTGCGCAAGCTGCTCAACGACGGCATCCGCTCAAGATCCAAGGCCAACGTGGTCGAGACGCGCGCGTTCTCGGAGCGCCTGGAAGACGCCGTTGCGCGCTACCACGCCAACGCCATCACCACCGCCGAGGTGCTGCAGGAGCTGATCGCGCTCGCCAAGGACATCCGCGCTGCGCGCCAGCGCGGCGAGGAGTCCGGCCTGTCCGACGAGGAGATCGCCTTCTACGATGCACTGGCCGAGAACGAAAGCGCGGTGCAGATGCTGGGTGACGACAAGCTGCGCCTGATCGCCCATGAACTCTTGATGAGCCTGCGCGAGAACGTGACGGTGGACTGGGCGCACCGCGATTCGGCGCGCGCGCGGATGCGGGTGCTGGTCAAGCGCATCCTGCGCAAGTACGGCTACCCGCCCGACCTGCAGGACGCGGCGGTGCAGACGGTGTTGCAGCAGGCCGAGGCGCTGTCGTCGGGGTGGTCGGTGTTGCGGTGAGGCGTGTTGCCTGCGGCCCGGTGGTAACCCGCATGGTGACTCGGCAAAAAACAAAAACCCGCAGAGCCTGTGGCTTTGCGGGTTTTGCAGAATCTCTTGGCGGACAGGGCGGGATTCGAACCCGCGTCAGGGTATTACCCTGAACACGCTTTCCAGGCGTGCGACTTAAACCACTCATCCACCTGTCCGTGGAAGCCGCGCATTCTAGCGTCAAAGGGATCGCAGGGGAAGCCCTGGGAGGCTATGAAGAAGATAGCGAGTTCAGCTGTCGTGCGCTTGCTGGTTGCGCGCTCGCAGGGCCCAGACCGCGGCGACGCCCAGCAGGGCGATGAGGCTCCCCTGGGCGGGGTGGCCGGTGCCGATCAGCAGGCCGGCGCAGATGCCGCAAGCGGCGGGCAGGGCGTTGATCCAGCGTTCCATGTGAGTGCTCCGGAAAGGATTGGGTGCGATGAAGGCTGTGATGAGGCGAACGAGGCGAGCAAGCGCTTGCTCATGAAGTGGTGTAAGAATATACAGTATTGATCTGCAGGGCAAGAAGCCAATGCCCGGCAGCCGGGTTTGCCGTGGCGGGATCGGTCGGTGCGCGGGGGTGCGCGGTCGGTCGGCTCCGTGTCGGATTAGACGCTTGCAATCCGATTGCATCGGCTCACGTGGGGGAGCGTGACGCGTTTAACATCGGCAGCCAGTGGCGCCGTCTAAGGTGTGGCAATCGATTCCGTCGGTCTGCCCGCATCAATGCTGGTCAGGGAGGAAAGACCATGCTGAAGGTTTTCAGCCACTATTTTCCGTCGCACACGTTGTTCCAGATCCTCACCGATGCGGTGCTGCTATGCGTGGCAGTCATCGTCGCGGTGGTGTTCCAGTTCGACGCCGCCAAGGTCGACTGGCGGCTGATCGTTCCGTCTGCGGTGCTGTTCGCCGTGGCGATGATCGCGCTCAACAGCGCGCTGGGCCTGTATCGCCCGCCGCTTTCGGGTTCGCCGCGCGATTCGCTGGTGCGGGTGCTGCTGGGCGTGGCGGTGAGCGTGCCGGTGGCCTACGGCGTTTTCCTGGTGCTGCCGTGGGATTACTTCGCCACCGAGGCCATCCAGGTCACCGTGCTGTTGTTGCTGGGCGGCGTGCTGGCGATGCGCGGCGCACTCAACCGGCGTCAGGAGCGCGCGCTGTTCACCCGTCGCGCCCTGATCGTGGGGGGCGGTGAGGAGGCCGCGTCGGTGGAACAGGTGCTGCGTCACCCTTCGGCCAGCGGCATGGAACTGGTGGGTTTCTACCTGCCGAACGACAGCGACGCCGACCGGATCGATCCGCAGCGCATCGTCGGCCGCGGGACGAGTCTGCTCGACGTGGCGCGCAAGCTGCGGGTCGGCCAGGTGATCGTGGCGGTTCGCGAGCGCCGGGGCGGGGTGCTGCCCCTGCGCGAACTGCTCGACTGCAAGCTCCACGGCATCGCGGTGCATGATCTGTCCAGCTTCTACGAGAGCACTTCGGGCCATGTGCGGATCGATTCGCTCAAGGCGAGCTGGCTGATCTACGGCGACGGCTTCCGCCAGGGGCGGGCGCGCGCCTTCGTGAAGCGCAGCTTCGACCTGCTGGCGGCCTCGGTTCTGCTGCTGCTGGCGATGCCGGTGATGCTGCTGACCATGCTGGCGATCCTGCTCGAGGACGGCGCGCCGGTGTTCTACCGGCAGGAGCGCGTGGGGCAGGCGGGCCGCGTGTTCAAGGTGATCAAGTTCCGCAGCATGCGCCGCGACGCCGAGCGCGACGGCAAACCGCGCTGGGCCGCCGCCGACGACGACCGGGTGACCCGTGTCGGCCGGCTGATCCGCCGTCTGCGCATCGACGAACTGCCGCAGCTGTTCAACGTGCTGTCCGGGCAGATGAGCCTGGTCGGGCCGCGCCCGGAGCGCCCCTTCTTCGTCGATCAGCTGACCCGTGACATTCCCTTCTATGCGGTGCGCCACAGCGTGAAGCCGGGCCTGACCGGCTGGGCGCAGGTGCGTTACCAGTACGGCGCGTCGGTGGATGACGCGGTCAACAAGCTCCAGTACGACCTGTACTACGTCAAGAACCATTCGCTGGTGCTCGACATCCTGATCCTCGTGGAGACCGTCCGGGTGGTGCTGACCGGCGAGGGCGCCCATTGACCAGCGCCCGCTGACGGCCGGCGGCACGCAGCGGATCCGCCGTCCGGCTCCGGGCCGGACCCTAGCCAGATCCTGGATGCATGATGTTCTCTGAATCTTCGGTCGTTGCCGTCTGGGGTTATGGTGTCGCCGCGGCGGCGTATGCGGTCTTTGCCCTGTACCTGCTCCGCGCCTGGCGCGGCGGACGGGCGGGGGGTGCCCTGCTGCTGGCGGTGGCGGCCAGCGTTGCCTGGGCCGCCTGCTCTGCACTGTTGGCCGCCTCCCCGGGCGGCCTGCTGCTGCGTCTTGCTGGGGGGCTCGAAGTCCTCCGCGTGGTGGCCTGGTACGCCTTTCTGCTGGTGCTCCTCCAGCCGCTGTGGGCGGCGGGCAGGCGCTGGCCGGTGCTGCTTGCCGCAGCGGCGTCGGCGGCGATGCTGGCCGCGGTGCTGGTGCCGACGGAACTGCTATTCGACGATGCGGCTGATGCGGTCAAGCTGCCGCTGGGTGTCTTCCTTGCTGCCGCGGTGTTCGGCCTGGTGCTGGTGGAGCAGGTTTTCCGCGGATTGCCGCGCGACTCGCGCTGGGCGCTCAAGCCGCTGTGCCTGGGGCTGGCGGCGAGCTGGATGTTCGAGCTGTACTTCTTCGCCGACGGTTTCCTGTTTGCCCGGCTGGATGCCGACGTGTGGTCGGTGCGCGGCCTGGTGCATGCGATGGTGATTCCGCTGGTGGCGGTGTCGGCGGCGCGCAATCCCTCATGGACCCTGCGCATCGCGGTGTCGCGCGAGATCGTCTTCCATTCCACCGCGCTGGCAGTGGCCGGCGCCTATCTGCTGGTGATCGCCGGGGCCGGCTACTACGTGCGCTATGTGGGCGGCGACTGGGGGCGGGCGCTGCAGACCGCGCTGCTGTTCGCCGGCCTGCTGATGCTCGGCCTGCTGGTCGGTTCGGGGGCCAGCCGCGCCCGCCTGCGGGTGCTGGTGAACAAGCACCTGTTTCCCTATCGCTACGACTATCGCAACGAGTGGCTGCGCTTTACCCAGGCGCTGTCCGCCGCCGACGACGGGCTGGATCTGGGCCAGTCGGTGATCAAGGCCTTGTCGGACCTGGTGGAAAGCCCGGGTGGCGGGCTGTGGCTGCGCACTGCCGACGGGCGCTATCCGCAGCACTCGCGGCTCAACTCGCCGCCCTGCGACGCGGTGGAGGAGGAGGGCGGCAGCCTGTGCGCCTTCCTGGCCGAGCGGGAGTGGGTGGTGAACCTGGAAGAGTTCCGCGTGCGCCGCTCGCACTACGAGGGGCTGGAATTGCCGGCGTGGCTGCTGCACCTGGAGGACGCCTGGCTGGTGCTTCCGCTCGTGTCGGGCGGGCGGCTGGTGGGCTTTGTGGTGCTCAATGCGCCGCGGGCGCCGTTCGAGATCAACTGGGAGGTGCTCGACCTGCTCAAGACCGCGCAGCGCCAGGCCGCCAGCTATCTGGCGCGCATGCAGGTGACCGAGGCGCTGATCGAGGCGCGCAAGTTCGATTCCTTCAACCGCATGTCGGCCTTCGTGGTGCACGACCTGAAGAACCTGGTCGCGCAGCTGTCGCTGATGCTCAAGAACGCCGAACGCCACCGTGACAACCCCGAGTTCCAGCAGGACATGCTGGAAACCGTCGCCCATGTGGAGTCGCGCATGCGCGCGCTGATGGGCCAGTTGCAGGAGAAGCGCTCGATCGACGCGACCCGGGCGGTAGACCTGTGCGCGCTGGTCGAACGCATCCGCAGCACCAAGCGCACCCAGCGTCCGCCGCTGGAACTGGCCTTGCCGGAGCAGGGGAGCGTGCAGGTTGTCGCACATGGCGACCGCCTGGAGCGGGTGCTGGGCCATCTTGTGCAAAATGCCCTCGACGCCACGCCTGACGATGGTAATGTCGCATTGAAATTGCATGACGAAGAGGACGGATTCGTCACCCTCGAAGTCCGCGATAGCGGTTGCGGCATGACGCCGGAGTTCATCCGCGAACGCCTGTCGCGCCCCTTCCAGACCACCAAGGAGGGCGGCATGGGCCTGGGCGTGTACGAAACCAGCCAGTACATCCGCGAACTGGGCGGAACCATTACCTACGACAGCGGCAAGGGATGCGGAACCCGCGTGACGGTGCGCCTGCCCGCCAGCCGGCGCGACGCGCCGGACGGGGGCGACGTATCCGGGGCGCCGGCCCCGACCCGAGCCGAATCGGAGCCCCTGCGTGCCTGAGCCATGTCCGACAAGCGCCGTACCCTGCTGATCGTCGAGGACGACCCCGCGCTGCAGAAGCAGATGCGCTGGGCCTTCGACGCCTTCGACACCGTGGTCGCCGACGACCGCGAAAGCGCCATCGCCCAGTTGCGTCGCCACGAGCCGGCGGTGGTCACCATGGACCTGGGCTTGCCGCCCGAGCCGGACGACGTGGGCGAGGGCTTCCGCCTGCTGGGCGAGATGCTGGACCTCGCACCCGACACCAAGGTGATCGTGCTCACCGGCCAGCACGACCGCGAGAACGCGGTGCGCGCCGTGGGCATGGGCGCTTACGATTTCTTCGCCAAGCCCTTCGAGCCCGAGCTGCTGTCGCTGACCATAGAGCGCGCCTTCCGCCTGCACGACCTGCAGGCCGAGAACCAGCGCCTGCAGGCCGCGCGCGGCAGCGCCCTGGACGGCCTGCTGACCCGCGATCCGGCCATGCTCAAGGTGTGCCGCACCATAGAGAAGGTGGCGCCCGCCAACGTCACCGTGGCGCTGCTCGGCGAGAGCGGCACCGGCAAGGAGGTGCTCGCCCGCGGCTTGCACGCGCTGTCGCCGCAGTCCTCGGGCCGCTTCGTGGCGATCAACTGCGCGGCCATTCCCGAGAACCTGCTCGAAAGCGAGCTGTTCGGCTACGAGAAGGGCGCGTTTACCGGCGCGGTCAAGCAGACCCTGGGCAAGATCGAGCTGGCCCACAAGGGCACGCTGTTCCTCGACGAGATCGGCGATCTGCCGATGTCGCTGCAGGCCAAGCTGCTGCGCTTCCTGCAGGAGCGCGTGATCGAGCGCATCGGCGGGCGCGACGGCATTCCGGTGGAGGTGCGGGTGGTGTGCGCCACCCACCGCGACCTGAAGGCGCGCATCGCCGAAGGCCTGTTCCGCGAGGACCTCTACTACCGCCTGGCCGAGATCGTCATCGACATTCCGCCGCTGCGCGCCCGCGAGGGCGACGCCGCGCTGCTGGCCCACGCCTTCGTGCAGCGCTACGCCGGCGAGAACCGCCGCGGCAGCATGCAACTCACCGACGACGCGCTGGACGCGATCGCCGGGCACGGCTGGCCGGGCAACGTCCGCGAACTGGAGAACTGCCTCAAGCGGGCGGTGATCATGGCCGACGGCAACCGCATCACCGCCGACGACCTGGGGCTGGAAGCGGTCGAGCCGGACGCCGAGTTCTTCAACCTGCGCAGGGTGCGCGACGAGGCCGAGCGCCAGGCCGTGCTGCGGGTGCTTGCCCGCACCAACGGCAATATCGCCCGTGCCGCCGAAATCCTCGGCATCAGCCGCCCGTCGCTGTACGACCTGATGAATCGCTTCGGTCTCAAGAAGGAGTCCTGACCGTGATCCATGCCCAGACACATTCCCGCGCACCCGCCGGCGGGCGCCGTCGCCCCGTCGCCGCCCTGATGATGGTGCTGCTCAGCGGCGCCTTGCTGGCGGGCTGCAGCGATTCGCCGGAGCAGATGCTGGACTCGGCGCGCGAGTACCTGGCCAAGGACGACCTCCAGGCCGCGAGCATCCAGCTCAAGAACGCCCTGCAGCAGAACGGCTCGCTGGCCGAGGCGCGCTTCCTGCTCGGCGAGGTCTATCTGCGACAGGACGACGTCCCGGCCGCGGTGAAGGAGCTGCAGCGCGCCGAGGAACTGGGCGTGCCGTCGGAGCGCGTCGCCCCGCTGCTGGCCGATGCGCTGGTGCGCTCGGCCGAGTTCGACCGGGTGATCCAGAAGTATGCCGAGCTGCGGCTCGCCGACCCGGCGGCCCAGGGACGCGTGTCTGCGGCGCTCGGCACCGCCTATCTGGCCAAGGCGCAGCTCGACCGCGCCCGGCAGACCTTCGAGTCGGCCACCGCCGCCGCGCCCGACGATCTCGACGCCCGCCTGGGGCTGGCGCGCGTCAAGTTCTTCGCCAACGACCTGGACGGCGCCGAGCGCGAGCTGGCCCCGGTGCTGGAGAAGCACCCGAACAAGGCCGAGGCCTACGTGCTGCAGGCGCAGATCATGCTCGCACGCGACCAAGCCGACCGCGCGGTCGAGGCGCTCACCGCCGCGGTGCGCAGCCAGCCGGACTCGGCAAGCTATCGCTACGACCTCGTCACCCTGCTGCTGCGGCAGAACAAGGCCGAGGAGGCGAAGGCGCAGATCGAGGAGATGCGCCGCATCGCGCCCGACGCGCCGGCCACGCACTACCTGACGGCGCTGATCGCCCATCGCGAGGGCCGCGACGCGGAGGCGCGCGATGCCGTCCGCCTGGCCCTGCGCGGCGCCCCGGACTTCCTTCCCGCACACATGCTCGCCGGCAGCGTGATGTACCGCCTGGGCGATCACGCGCAGGCCCAGCTCAGCCTCAACAAGGTGCTCGAACGGGTGCCGCGCCACCTGCAGGCCCGCCAGCTGCTCGCCATGTCGCTGCTGCAGAGCGCCCAGGCGGCGCGTGCGCTGGAAACCCTCAAGCCGCTGATCGACGCCGAACCGCAGGACGCCCGCAGCCTGATGGTGATCGGCCAGGCGCTGCTCGCCAACGGCGAGTTCGAAGCGGCCGCCGACTATTTCTCCCGCGCCTCCTCCCAGGCGCCCGACAGCGCCGGTGCGCGCATGCGCTTGGGCATGGCGCGGATGGTCGGGGGGGATTCCGCCCAGGGTCTGGCCGACCTCGAGGCGGCGACCAACCTGGACGGCACCGGCATCCAGGCCGACGCCGCGCTGGTGCTGGCCCACCTGCGCGGACGGAACTACGACAAGGCGCTGGCCGCGGCCGACAAGATGCTGGAACGTCACCCCGGCAACGCCGAAGCGCACAACCTCAAGGGCGGCGTGCACATGGCGCGGCGCGACATCGCCGCAGCGCGCGAGTCCTTCGAGACGGCGCTCAAGCTGCGGCCGGACATGCTGTCCGCCCTGGTGAACCTCGTGCGCATCGACGTCGGGGATGGCAAGCCGGAGGCCGCGCTCGGCCGTTTCGAAAGCTTCCTGGCCACCAATCCGGGCCATGTGGACGCAACGCTGGCCTTTGCCGAGTTCAAGAGCGCTTCCGGTGCGCCGGCGGGCGAAGTGCGCGCCTTGCTCGACCGGGCCGTCACCGCGGCGCCGGGCGCGCTCGGCCCCAAGCTCGCGCTGGTGCGCCACCTGCTGCGCCAGGGCGAGGCACGTCCTGCACTGTCGCTCGCGCAGGAGGCGGCCGCTGCGCATTCCGCCGATCCGGGCGCGCTCGGTGCCCTGGGCAGCGCCCAGCTTGCGGCTGGCGAACACCAGCAGGCGATCTCCACCTTCGGCCGGCTGGCTGCGCTGTTGCCGCGCTCGCCGGTGCCCCTGATCGACCTGGCAGCCGCGCAGGCCGCCGCCAAGGACCTGTCCGGCGCCGAGCAGAGCCTGCGCCGCGCCATCGGCCTGCAGCCGGCGAACGGACTTGCTCACGAGCGCCTGCAGGCGCTGCTGGTCGAGCAGCAGCGGCTGGACGATGCGCTGGCACTGGCGCGCGAGATGCAGGGCAAGCCCGCGCTGGCGCAGGCCGGCTTTGCCGCCGAAGGCGACATCCAGGCCCGTCGCGAAAACTGGGCCGCCGCGGTCGCCGCCTTCCAGCGCGCCGCGGCGGTAACGCCCAATGCCGAGGTCCAGGTGCGGCTCTACGGTGCGCTGCTGCGCGCCGGGCGCGCGGACGAGGCCGACCGCATGGCGGCTGACTGGATCCGTGCCCAGCCGCGCGACACCATGATGCGCACCCTGGTCGCCCAGCGCGCCATTGCGCAGAACCGCCTGCAGGACGCGCGCCGGCTGTACGAGGAGGCGCTGGCGGTCAACCCGGATGACGCGATGGTGCTGAACAACCTCGCCTGGGTCGAGGGCGAGCTCAAGGAACCGGGCGCGCTCGCCCGTGCCGAGCGTGCGCTGGCGCTGGCGCCGGATCATCCGGCCATCCTCGACACCCTCGGCACACTGCAGATCGCCGGCGGGGACAGCGAGAAAGGCTTGAAGAACCTCCGGCGCGCGGTCGAACTGGCGCCGGATCTCGGCCCGCTGCGGCTGAACCTGGCGCGCGCCTACCTCAAGCTGGAGCGCAAGGCCGACGCCCGCGAGCAGCTCGACATCCTGCTGGGCAAGGTGCCCGCCGGTACGCCGGTGCACCGCGAAGCCACCGAGCTGCGTGCGGCACTCTAGCGCGGCGGTTCGCGGCGCGCGCACGGCACCCCAAACATCTATCGAGGAAGCGTCACATGACGACCACCATCGCAGTCATCGGCCTGGGCTATGTCGGTTTGCCGCTGGCCGTGGAGTTCGGCAAGAAATACCGCACCCTGGGCTTCGACCTGTCCGAGGCCAAGGTGGCCAGCTACCGCCAGTTCGTCGACCCGACCGGCGAGGTCTCCGGCGAGGACCTGCGCGCGGCCACCGGACTGAGCTGCCACACCGACCCGATGGTGATCCGCGAGGCGGATTTCGTCGTGGTGGCGGTGCCCACGCCGGTCGACGTCGCCCACAACCCCGACTTCAGCCCGCTGGTCGGCGCCTCCGAAGTGGTCGGCCGCAACCTGCGGCGCGGCGCCACCGTGGTGTTCGAGTCCACCGTCTATCCGGGCGCCACCGAGGAGGTCTGCATTCCCATCCTCGAGCGCGAATCCGGGCTGAAATGGAAGCAGGACTTCTTCGTCGGCTATTCGCCCGAGCGCATCAATCCCGGTGACCGCGAGCGCACGCTGACCCGCATCGTCAAGGTGGTGTCGGGCGACACCCCCGAGACCCTGGACCGGGTGAGCGCGGTGTATGGCTCCATCATCGCCGCCGGCGTGCATCCGGCCAGCTCCATCAAGGTGGCCGAAGCGGCCAAGGTGATCGAGAACACCCAGCGCGACCTCAACATCGCGCTGATGAACGAACTGGCGATCATCTTCCACAAGATCGGCATCGACACCCTGGACGTGCTCAAGGCCGCCGGCACCAAGTGGAACTTCCTGCCTTTCCGCCCCGGTCTGGTGGGCGGGCACTGCATCGGCGTGGATCCGTACTACCTCACGCACAAGGCGGAGATGCTCGGCCACCACCCGCAGGTCATCCTCTCCGGGCGACGGATCAACGACGGCATGGGCAAGTACGTGGCCGAACAGACCGTCAAGCAGATGATCGCCGCCGGCTGCGCGGTGAACGGCGCGGACGTCATCGTGCTCGGCCTCACCTTCAAGGAGAACTGCCCGGACCTGCGCAACAGCAAGGTCATCGACGTGATCCGCGAATTGCAGAGCTACGGCTGCCGGGTGCATGTCCACGACCCCGTCGCCGCGCCGGAAGAGGCGGTGCATGAATACGGCGTCAAGCTCGTCGACTGGGACGCCCTGCCGGTGGCGCAGGCCATCGTCGCGGCTGTGGGGCACTCGGCCTACGGGGCGATGGGCGTGCCCGCCCTGCTGGAGAAGCTCGCCGGCGGCGGCGTGTTTGCCGACGTCAAGTCGGCCTTCGATCCGCTCGACCTGGTGGCCGGCGGCGCCCGGGTTTGGCGGCTGTGAGCGTGGCTGCTAGAACGCAGTAAACCAATACCGCGAATGCCGAACCGCGCCCCGGGGGCGCGGAGCGGCCAGGGAGGGGCCATGGACCGGAACCAGCCGGTGTGCCTGCATCGGACCCGCAGCCTGCTGTTCGTGCTGTGCGCCGCGGCCGCGCTCTGCACCAATGCCCATGCCGATGCACTCACCGAGGCCTTTGCCGCCCATGCCCGCTACCTGAGCAGCCGTGCGGTGGCCTACGAACATGGCGAGGGTGTCGTCCGCGATCCCGCGCGTGCCGCGGCGATGTACTGCGAGGCCGCCCGCCTGGGCGACGCCGAAGGCATGTACGCGCTGGGCTGGATGTACGCCAACGGGCGCGGCCTGCCGCGCAACGATGCCTATGCGGCGACGCTGTTCGCCATGGCGGCCTACCTGGGGCACGAGCACGCCGGGCGCATGAGCCGCTACACCGGCGACTATCTCGGCGAGGTGCCGGACTGCCTGCAACCGCCGCGCCACCTGCAGTACGCCGACCTGTGGGACCCGGGCCGCTTCCTGGCCACGCTCGACGCCCGGCGCCGGCCGGTTGCCGAACTGGTCACCGCGCTGGCGCCGGAGTACGGCGTCAGCCCGCGCCTGGCACTGGCGGTGGCGCTGGCCGAGTCCGCGCTCGATCCGCTGGCGCGCTCGCCGAAGAACGCCATGGGCGTGATGCAGCTCATCCCCGCCACCGCCGAGCGTTTCGCGGTGCGCCAGCCCTGGGACCCGGAACAGAACATCCGCGGCGGGCTGCGCTACCTGCGCTGGCTGCTCGCCTACTTCCGCGGCGACGTCCGTCTGGCGGTGGCTGCCTACAACGCCGGCGAAGGCGCGGTGGACCGCCATGGCGGCGTACCGCCCTATCGCGAAACGCGCCAGTATGTCGACCGCGTGCTCGGCTTTGCCCAGCAGCGCGCGCATCCTTACGACGAGGAACTCGTCGCCCCCAGTCCCGCCGTCGCCGTGGCGCCGGTGGCCCGCCAGGAGGATCTCGCTCCATGACCGTCCCGTTTTCCCTGCGGCGCCGCGCCGTGCTTCATGGCAGCCTGGCGCTCGGCACGGTGCTCGCCGCGCCGTCGCTGTGCGCCGAACTGGTGGAGGCGGTGCCGCGCATCCGCCCCTCGGTGGTCGCCGTCGGCACCTACATGCCCAACCGCAATCCCGCCTTCCGCTTCCTCGGCACCGGCTTCGCGGTAGGCGACGGTCGGCTGATCGCCACCAATGCACACGTCGTCCCCGAGGTGCTAGACAGCGAGCGCATGGAGGTGGTCGCCATCGCCATGGCGAGCGGGCAGACCGGCGTGGTGCGGCGCGCCGAGCGGGTGGCCTCCGACAAGGAGCATGACCTGGCGGTGCTGCGGATCGAGGGCGCCGCGCTGCCCGCGCTCGAACTGGCGCCGAACGATGGCGTGCGCGAAGGCCAGAGCATAGCGTTCACCGGCTTTCCCATCGGCAACGCGCTGGGCCTGTCGCCGGTCACCCACCGCGGGATCGTCTCGGCCATCACCCCGATCGGCATCCCCCAGGCCAACGCGCGCGACCTCAATCCCGCGCTGATCCGCCGCCTGTCCGGCGAACGCTTCGAGATCTATCAACTCGACGCCACCGCGTATCCGGGCAACAGCGGCAGCCCGGTGTTCGACCCGGGAAGCGGACAGATCATCGGTGTCATCAACATGGTGTTCGTCAAGCGCACCAAGGAAAGCGTGCTCAGCGACCCTTCGGGGATCAGCTATGCGATTCCTGTGACCTACCTGCGCGCGATGCTGCAGGGTCTGCGCTGAGCCGCGCCGGCAAGTCATGCGGCAGGGCGACAAAAAAACCGCAGGGCGCGGGCCGTGCGGTTTTCTTTTCGTGGTCCCCTCGGCAGGAATCGAACCTGCATCTGCCGCTTAGGAGGCGGCCGTTCTATCCATTGAACTACGAGGAGAGGCCGGCATTCTAGCGGTTCGGGGCGTCCGGACCAAGCGTGCCGTCGTTCCGCGCCTCGGTCTGCGCAGCGCGCGGCTGCAGCACGGACGCCACTTCGGTGGGCGGAGGAGGAGCCGGTTCCGTGGGGGCTTCCTTGAGCGGCGGCAGGATGAAATCCTGCGGGCGCGTGAGCAGCCGGGTGAGCACCAGGCGTACCAGCACGCGAGCGTTGGCAAAGGTGATGCGCCGCGCGCGCATGGCCACGTAGAGGGTCAGCGAGAAGCTGACCGCCAGGTTCACCAGGCCGATGCCGGCTACCCCGCCTGCGGCCAGCGCCACCATCTGCCAGCTCATGGCGAAGTCCAGCCCGGTTGCGGCATAGCCCACATAGGCCGAGGAGAAGGCGATGTGGCGGATGTCCAGCGGCAGGCCGAACAGCATGCCCAGCGCGGCGGCCCCACCGAGCAGGAAGCCGAAGAAGAAGTTGCCGGCCAGCGCGCCGAGGTTGTTCTCCACGTAGCCCGCCACCCGCGCGAGGCGGGCTTCGCCCAGCAGGCGGCGCGCCCAGCGCAGCTGGCGCAGGCGCTGCGGCACGCGGTTGTAGGCGGAGAGATTGTCGTAGTAGCCGGCGATCAGGCCGGAGAGGAACAGGCACACGCCGGCGACAGCGGCAAAGAACAGCGCGCCGCCGCGCGGGTCGACCTCGTCCAGCAGGGTCAGTGCCTTGGTGGCGTCGACGAAGGCTTCGCCGCTCAGTGTCTGGATGCCCAGGGCGATCAGCATGGCCACCGGCACCGCGAGCCCGACGTTGCCGAGAATGGCCGCGAACTGGCTGCGCACCGTGCGGGCGATGAGGTCGGCGAGGTTCTCCAGGTTGCGCGACTTGCCCTTGGTTTCACCGATGGAGGCGGCGATGGCGTTGGCGGTCATTGCCGGCTGCTTGGTGGCCACTGTGCCGCCGAGGATATGGATCAGCACGAAGCCGAGGCCGTAGTTGAGGCAGAAGGTCAGCGCCTCGTTGAGGGGGGCGAAGCCCTGGTCGTGCAGCACCAGCTTGAAGGCGGCCATCAGGGCGATGATGAAGCCGCCCACCGCGGCCGAGCCCAGCATGCCGAAGTATTCGCTGCGACTGGTGGTGATGTAGTGCTCGCCGGTCTTGCTGGCGCTTTCGGTCATGCGCAGCGACAGCAGCTCGACGTTCTGCCCCCAGTAGTCGGAGAGCTTGTTCTTGCGGCATTCGGCATGCACCAGCTGCTTGAACAGCGCCACCAGCTGCGGCGTAATCGTGTGCACGCTGCGTTCCTGGTGCAGGCGGCGCAGCAGGTCGAGCAGGTGGGCCATGCGGTCCAGGTGCTGGCGCAGGCGTTCGAGCTTGAAGGTGAGGGTGAGGCTGGTGCCGATCTTGGTGGCCCTGCGGCGCACGCGCTGCAGCACCTCGCCGCACTGGTCGAGCATCACGGTGAGGTGGCGCTCGTCTTCCAGCGGCATGGCCGGGTCGCTCCACCACGTACGGTAATGGGCGAGATAGGCGAGCACTTCCTCGTTCTGCGCGATGAAGGGCGATTCATGCTCCTCCAGCGTCGGGTCGATGCGCACCAGCTCCGGGTCCAGGCCGATGGCCGAGACGTGGTAGGACAGGATGCGCAGGCCCTCGATCAGCTCCTCCAGCGCGTCCGGTACCTTGCCGTCCACCTCGGCCGCGACCGGCGCGGCGGCGGGGTCGTCGGCGGCAAGCAGGCGGTCGAGGAAGGCCACCCATTCCTCATCGGGAATCGCCCGCACCCACAGTTCGTCGTCCGTGCGGTGAAAGACCACGCTCAGCAGGTCCTTCATGTAGGCGGTGTCGACCACTTCCGGCAGCAGGCGGCCGGAGATGCGCCGCGCGGTCTCGGAGAAGAAGCCGGTGGACGGCAGCAGGCCCGAGGCCACGTACATGGACACCTGCTTGCGTTCGCGCACCAGGCCCAACAGCGCGTCGCGCAGGCGGGCGCGCAGGTCCTGCCGGTGGTCGATCAGCTTTGCCAGCTCCTGCAGGTTCTGCAGCGCACGCGCGGTGTCGTGCGCCCGGCGCGGACGCAGGCGATCGACCAGCGCCACCCATGCTGCGATCTGGTCGCGGGCGGGGTCGCCGAACTGTTGCAGGATGCTTGCAAAGTCTTGTTTCAAAGGCATTTTCAGATGTTGCGGGCGGGGTGATGCTGCGCTGCATTATCACCTATCCGGGCGACGATGGTAGCAGACCGGTAGAATCGCGCTCTTTCCGTTACACGCGCCGAAACCGATGCCCTTGCTGACCGTAGAGAACGCCTGCCTGGCCTTCGGCCATGTGGATCTGCTGGCCCATGCCGACTTCCAGCTCGATGCCGGCGAACGGGTGGCGCTGATCGGCCGCAACGGCTCGGGCAAGTCCAGCCTGCTGCGTGCGCTGGCGGGCCAGGCGGCGCTGGATGACGGCACGGTGTGGCGGCAGGACGGCCTCAAGGTGGCCTACGTGCCGCAGGAGCCGGACTTCGTGCTGGAGCGCGAGGTGTTCGCCACCGTCGCCGACGGCCTGGGCGACGCCGCCCGCCTGCTGGTGGACTACCACGCGGCGATGCACGCGGTGGCCGAGTCGGCCACCCCTGCGGCGCTCGCCCGCCTGGACGAACTGCAGCACGCGGTGGAAGCGGCCGACGCCTGGCGGCTGAACCAGCGTGTGGAGCAGATGCTCGCCCGCCTGGGTCTGGCGGCCGACGTGCTGGTCTCCAGCCTCTCGGGCGGTGGCGTCAAGCGCGTGGCGCTCGCCCGCGCGTTGGTCTCCGAACCCGACCTGCTGCTGCTCGACGAGCCGACCAACCACCTCGACCTCGATGGCATCCTGTGGCTGGAAGGGCTGATCCGCGAGTTCCGCGGCGCGGTGGTGGTGATCACCCACGACCGCGTCTTCCTCGACAACGTCGCCACCCGCATCGCCGAACTCGACCGCGGCCGTCTTGCCAGCTACCCGGGCCGCTTCGCCGACTACCAGCGCCGCAAGGCCGAGGAACTGGAAGTCGAGGAGAAGGCCAACGCGCGCTTCGACAAGGTGCTGGCGCAGGAAGAGGTGTGGATCCGCAAGGGCGTGGAAGCGCGCCGCACCCGCAACGAAGGCCGGGTGCGCCGATTGGAGTCGCTGCGCCGCGAGCGCGCCGCGCGCCGGGATCGACTGGGCAATGTCAGTCTCGCGGTGGATACCGGCGAGAAGAGCGGGCAGATGGTGGCCGAGCTGCACAACGTCACCAAGCGCTACGGCAGCCGCACCGTGGTGCGCGACTTCTCCACCCGCATCATGCGTGGCGACCGCATCGGCCTGATCGGCCCCAACGGCGCCGGCAAAACCACGCTGCTGAAGCTCATCCTCGGCGAGATCGCCCCGGACGAAGGCACGGTGCGCCGCGGCACCCGCCAGCAGGTGGCCTATTTCGACCAACTGCGCGAGCAGCTCGACCCCGAGGCGCCGCTCACCGAGGTGATCAGCCCGGGCTCCGACTACGTCGAGATCGGCGGCGAGAAGAAGCACGTCATCGGCTATCTCGGCGACTTCCTGTTCGCCCCGCAGCGCGCGCGCTCGCCGGTCAAGTCGCTGTCCGGCGGCGAGCGCAACCGCCTGCTGCTCGCCCGCCTGTTCGCCCGCCCGGCCAACGTGCTGGTGCTGGACGAACCCACCAACGACCTCGACATCGAGACCTTGGACCTGCTCGAGGAGCTGCTCGCCGGCTACGACGGCACGCTCTTCCTGGTGAGCCACGACCGTGCCTTCCTCGACAACGTGGTCACCCAGGTGATCGCCGCCGAGGGCGACGGGGGCTGGGGCGAGTACGCCGGCGGTTATGCCGACTGGCAGCGCGTGAAGCAGGCGCAGGCAGAATCCGCGGCGCGCGAAACCAAGAGCGCGCCGGCCGCCGCACCCAAGCCTGCCGCCCCGGCCGAGAAGCCCGCCGCGGCGCGCAGCAGCAAGCTGAGCTTCAACGAGAAGCGCGAGCTCGAAGCCCTGCCGGACCGCATCGTCGCGCTGGAAGACGAGCAGGCTGCGCTGCACGCGCGCATGGCCGACCCCGCGCTGTACCAGGACGCGCCGCAGGAAGTCGCCCAGTGCAAGGCGCGGCTGGAGGCGATCGAAGTGGAACTGGAGGCGGCAATGCTGCGCTGGGAAGAGCTGGAGACCCGCGCAGGCGGCTGACAAGGCCCGCGTGTAGGAGCGGCCTTGGCCGCGATTGCCGAGTTGATACATCGCCCGAGCGCCGCATCGCGGCCAAGGCCGCTCCTACGCGCGGAACGCGCCAAGCAGGCCGAACCACGCGGTGGCTGCCGCCGAGCCGAAGAACACCGCGAGATGGAACACCGCCCACCAGCGGTAGCGCCGCGCGATGCGCGCCGGGTCGAGGTCGGAGATCAGGTACAGGCGGCGGCCTTCGGGCTTGCGCATCAGGTGGGCTTCGGCCGCGGCCAGCAGTTCGCGCTGCTGGCGGCTCACCTCCCGGCGCGCCTGGGCGCGGGCCAGTTCCCATTCCTTGAGGTCGATCTCGCCGTTGCCGTCCAGGTCGAAGCGGGCGAGCAGGCCGGCATGGTCGCGCTTCCACTCCGCCAGCAGTTCGGAGACCTGACGCGAGCTGTCGAGATCGGGGGAGATGCTGCCCAGGGTGCTGAACTCGCCCAGCACGTAAACCGGGTCGCGGTCGATCAGCGCCCACTGGATGTGCTGGCGGTCGCCGACCTTGAACACGTCGCGCCGGCGCACCAGCATCTCGGCGCCCTCCGGGTCCACCGCGCAGACGCCGCTGCCGTCGTCGAGCAGGAAGGATGCATCGCTCTCCACCGTGGCGACATGGCGCCACTTGCCGTCCGCCGCGCGCTCACGGGTGACCACCCGGTACCACAGCACCGGCAGGCCGTTGGCCGGCGAGCGCAGCGGCGCACCGTCCAGCGGCCGGCCGCGGCCGCGCAGTTCGGTATAGCCCTGCGCGGCGGAGGCGACGCGGGCGGTGGGGGTGTCGAGGATCAGCCGGGCGTGGCGCACCGAGCGCAGCCAGCCGTAGAGGCCGGTGCCGAGCAGCAGGGCGAGGGCGGCCACGGTGCCGGCGCCCCGGTCGAGCGTCAGCGCGAGGCCGACCAGGCCGAGTTGCAGGGCCGGCAGGCCGGCGTTGGCCAGGTCGCGGCGCAGGCGGACGAGCATGCGGAGGCGGGCCGGCTCAGGCGCCCAACAGCGCCTTCATGTCCACGTCGGCCTTCTCGGCGGCGGCAAAGCGCAGCAACGGCTGGGCGGCATAGCCGAACAGGCGGGCGACGAGGATGTCCGGGAATTGCTCGATGCGGATGTTGTGCACATTGACCGATTCGTTGTACCACTCGCGCCGGTCGGCGATGGCGTTCTCCAGCGCGGTGATGCGGCTGGCGAGCTGCATGAAGTGCTCGTTGGCCTTCAGCTCCGGGTAGGCCTCCACCACGGCGAATATCTGCCCCAGACCAGTGCGCAGCTGCGCCTCGGCGGCGCCCAGCGCGGGCACGTCATGGGCTTCGCGGGCCTGCGAGACGCGGGCCCGCGCCTCGGTGACGCGCAGCAGGGTGTCCTGCTCGAACTGCTTGTAGTGGCGGCACACCTCGACCAGCTTGGGCAGTTCGTCGTGGCGCTGCTTGAGCAGCACGTCGATGTTCGACCAGGCGCGCGCCACGTTGTGCTTGAGCCGCACCAGGCCGTTGTAGATCAGCACGCCGTAGACCAGCAGCACCGCCAGCGCAGCCCACAGCAGGGCGGCCGAAACGCTCATGACTGTATCCTCCCCTCCGTCGGGCCGCATCTTATACTCAAACAGCTTGCATAAGACCAACGATCCCCCGAACGAGCCGCAACGTGACCCCAGTCGATTCCTCCGTTCCGCTGCTGCGCCGGCCTGCCGTGGTGCTGGCCTGCGGCGCGCTGATCCTCACCCTGGCGATGGGCGTGCGCCACACCGGCGGCCTGTTCCTGCCGCCGATGACCGCCGACCAGGGCTGGTCGCGCGAGATGTTCTCCTTTGCCATCGCCCTGCAGAACCTGATGTGGGGCCTGTTCCAGCCCTTTGCCGGGGCCTTTGCCGACCGTTTCGGTGCCGGCCGCACCCTGGCCGGCGGCGCGCTGCTGTACGTGCTGGGGTTGGCCATCATGGCCCATGCCGACACCGCGCTGGGTCTCAACATGGGCGCGGGCCTGCTGGTCGGCATGGGGCTGGCGGGGACCACCTTCAGCGTGGTGCTGGGCGTGGTCGGACGCATGGCGCCGCCGGAGAAGCGCAGCCTGTGGCTGGGCATCGCCAGCGCCGGCGGCAGCTTCGGGCAGTTCGCGGTGCTGCCGGTGGGGCAGGCGCTGATCGTCGGCGTGGGCTGGCAGGAGGCGCTGCTGTGGCTGGCCTTCGGCGTGGCGCTGATCATCCCGCTGGCGCGCGGGGTCACCGGCACCGCCGGTAGCAGTCACGGCAACCAGACCTTCGGCGAGGCCCTGGTCGAGGCGGGCCGCACGCCGAGCTTCCACTTCCTGTTCTGGAGCTTCTTCGTGTGCGGCTTCCAGACCGCCTTCATCATGCTGCACCTGCCGGCCTTCGTGGTGGACGGCGGACTGTCGGCCAACGTGGGCATGACCGCGGTGGCGCTGATCGGCCTGTTCAACATCGCCGGTTCCTTCCTGTCCGGCTGGCTGGGCGGTCTGTACAGCAAGAAGTGGCTGCTGGCGTGGATCTATGCGCTGCGCGTGGTGGCCATCCTGGGCATCCTCTTCCTGCCGCTCGGGCCGCTGGTGCTGTACGCCTTCGCCGCCATCATGGGCCTGCTGTGGCTGGGCACGGTGCCGCTCACCAACGGGCTGGTGGCGCAGATCTTCGGCCTGAAGTTCGTCGGCATGCTGTACGGCATCGTCTTCCTCGGCCACCAGATCGGCGGTTTTCTCGGCGCCTGGCTGGGTGGGCGGATCTTCGACATGACCGGCTCCTACGAGCAGGCGTGGTGGCTGGCCATCGGCCTGTCGGTGATGGCCGCGCTGCTGTGCCTGCCGGTGCGCGAGCGCGCGCTGCTGCGCGGCGGGCAGCAGGCGGCCTGAGTGGAGGAGAGGGGATGAAACCCGCGCGGATGCTGATGCTGCTCTTCGCCGCGGTCCTGCTGGCCGCGGTGCTGGCGCTGCTCTTCCTGGCCTACCAGCAACCGGAACTGCTGATCGGCTTCACCAACCTGGTGTTCTGCTAGCCCGGCTCGGCCGGCAGGAAGCGCGCCAGCGCTTCCTCCGGTGCGCCCAGGCGATGGAGCAGCGGTTCGCGGTTCAGGTGGATGAGCTGTTCGATGGCCGCCAGGTCGTCCGGCAGCGCGGCGTCGTCCCAGCCGTGCGAGACATGGCGGGCGAAGTCGGTGGCGAGCAGGACGTTGCGCACCCGCGGGTTGTCCACCTGGCCTGCGTCCATCAGCGCGACCAGCAGCGCGGGCAGCTGCCAGGTGCGGATCAGCGATTGCTGGATTTCCTGGGCGGTCACGCCGAACACCTCGCGCTGCGCGACCACGCTGCGCAGGCTGCGGTCGGCGCGCTGCATGGCGTAGACGCGCTCGGTGAGCGCCGGGGCGAAGGTCCAGCAGACGATCTCGCTGGCTTCCACCAGCAGGGCCGCGACGGTGATCTCGTCCACGTCCAGGTCGTGACGCACCACCGCCCAGTCGCGCGCATAGTGGGCAGCCTTGCGCGCGCGGCCGATCACCTTGAGCACGCCGATCAGCGCCCTGGGATGCGCGGCCAGCGCGTCCTCCAGCGTGGGCATGTCGCTGAACACGCGGAAGAAGGGCTCCAGGCCCATCATCATGATGGCGCGGTCGATGGTGGTGATGTCGTGGTTCTGCGCCTGCCGCCGGTGGGCCTGCAGGTAGGTGAGCAGCTTCATCGTCATCAGCGGGTCGCCGAGCACGATGGCGGCGAGGCGCTTGCCGCTGACCGTGTCCATGTCGGCGCGCAGGGCATCGAGCTCGCGCACCGTGCGCTTGAGCACCGGCAGGGGCTGCGAGGTGAAGAACTCGACGTAGGCGTCGACCGATTCGAGTGGCTTGGCAAGCAGGACCATGTGCGGACCCCGGCGGAGCGTGTTGAGTGCAACGGATTATCGGCGCGTGCGCAGCCGACGGGAAGCCCCGGCTATAATCGTCCAGAATTTCCGCGCCACGCACAGGAGACCCGCAGTGATTGCACCCTTCAAGGCCCTGCTGATCGAACAGGACGATCAGCGCAAGGTGGTCAGCGGCCTCAAGACCCTCACCGCCGACCAGCTCGACGCCGGCGAGGTGCTGATCCGCGTGCACTATTCCAGCATCAACTACAAGGATGCGCTGGCGGCTACCGGCGCGGGCAAGATCATCCGCCGTTTCCCCTGTGTGGGCGGCATCGACCTCTCCGGCGAGGTGGTGGAGAGCAGCGATGCGCGCTTCAAGCCGGGCGATGCGGTGATCGCCACCAGCTTCGACATCGGCGTGTCGCATCACGGCGGCTATGCCGAATATGCGCGCATCCCGGCCGGCTGGGTGGTGGCGCTGCCTGCCGGGCTGGACCTGTTCGAGGCCATGGCGCTGGGCACCGCGGGCTTTACCGCGGCGCTGGGCATCGTGCGCATGGAAGACAACGGCCTGGCGCCGGCCAACGGTCCGGTGGTGGTGACCGGGGCGACCGGCGGCGTGGGCGGGCTGGCGATCGACATGCTGGCGCAACTCGGCTACCACGTGGTGGCGCTGACCGGCAAGGAAGCGGAGAGCGACTATCTCAAGGGCCTGGGTGCCGCCGAGATCCTGCTGCGCTCGACCATCGACTTCGACAAGGTGCGCCCGCTGGAGAGCGCACGCTGGGCGGGCGCGGTGGACAACGTGGGCGGGCAGATCCTGCACTGGGTGCTGGCCAACATGCAGCAGGCCGGCACCGTGGCCAGCATCGGCAACGCGGCGAGCTTCAACATCAGCACCACGGTGTTCCCCTTCATCCTGCGCGGGGTCAGCCTGCTGGGCGTGGATTCCGGCTACATGGGCTTCCCGACCCGGCAGAAGGTGTGGGACCGCCTGGCCGGCGACCTGAAGCCGCGCCACCTGGCCGAGGTGACCCGCACGATTTCGCTGGACGAACTCCCGGCCGCTTTTGAGGCCTATATCAAGGGCGAGGTCAAGGGGCGTACCGTCGTGCGCATCGCCGCCTGATCACGCAGACCGGAGCCGCCAAGCAGATGAGCGACGAGGACAAGGAAGCGCCCCCCAAGGTTCTGATCGTGGACGATTCGCGCATGGTGCGGGCGTCCATCGTCCGCCACTTGCGCGACCGTTTCCAGGTCCGCGAGGAAACCGACGGCGAAGCCGGCTGGGAGGCCCTGGTAATCGACCCGGAGATCCAGCTGGTGATCACCGACATCGGCATGCCGCGGCTCGACGGCTACGGCCTGCTGGAGCGCATCCGCAGCTCCAAGCTGTCCCGTGTGCACGATCTGCCGGTGGTGGTGATCTCCGGCGAGGAAGACAGCGAGGCGCGCGAGAAGGCCTACAAGCTGGGCGCCAACGACTTCATCACCAAGGGCATCGGTGCCACCGAACTGCTCGCGCGCATCGAGTCGCTCAGCCGCCTGGCCCAGACCAGCCGCGAGCTGGAACAGAGCCGCGCCGCACTGGCCGCGCAGAGCCCGGTCGACCCGACCACCGGGCTGGCCACCGGCGCCTACCTGGCCTGGCATGCCGAGCAGGAGATGGCGCTGGCCAAGCGTCACGGCAACGAATCGCGCGAGAAGCAGACCGACATCAGCGCGATGGTGGTCGAGATCGATCACTACGACCAGCTGGTGGAATGGCACGGCAACCATATCGCCCAGCTCGTCACCCGCAAGCTGTCGAAGATCCTCGCCACCAAAGTGCGCAAGGAAGATACCGTGGCGCAACTGGCCCCCGACCAGTTCGCCGTGCTCTCGCCCAGCACCGACCTGGTGGGCTGTTGCGCTTTCGCCTTGCGGCTGCAGAAGGCCATCGAGAGCCTGGTGATGACCTACCGCGAGGAGCGCATCCGCATCAGCGTGACCGCCGGCGTGGCCTGTTCCTCGGTCGATGGCATGCAGACGGTGAGCCACCTCATCGGCCTCGCGGTGCAGCGGGCCCAGCAGGGGCGCGCCGCGGGCGGCAACAAGGTGGTTGCCGACCAGGGCGAGGTGGGGCGTGATTTCGTCGAGCGCGTCTTCCGCCAGGCGGTCAGCATCGACCACGCGCTGTTCCAGCTCAAGGCCGGAGCGCCGGACGAGGTGGCCGAACGCATGACCGACGTGCTGGCCACGATTCTTCCCTTGCTCGAATTGGTAGAATCCCGACTTCACTGCGGCATCCCGCTTGATGCGCTCCGGCAGCATGCCGGCGATGCCGCAGCCGAGACGTACGATCCGAGACGGACGTCCATATAAAAAGATCTGGCGGCCATGTGCCGGACCAGGCGAACGATGCGGGCAGGGTCGCCCAGCCCCGCACCGCGAAACGCAAGCATGTAGGGATAATTGAAGGGAGAGGATGCTCATGAGCAGTTACAAGGATTTTCACCGCCGTTCCATCGAAGATCGCGACGCCTTTTGGGCCGAGCAGGCCGGACTGGTGCACTGGAACAAGCCCGCCGACGAGGTGTGCGATTTCTCTCGCCCGCCCTTCGTCAAGTGGTTCAAGGGCGGTGAGACCAACCTGTGCTACAACGCGGTGGACCGCCACGCGGCCAAGCGCCCGGACGACAAGGCGCTGATCTACATCTCCACCGAGACCAACGAGGAGAAGGTTTACTCCTTCGCCGAGCTGCAGCGCGAAGTCGAGCGCATGGCGGCGATCTACCAGGAGCTCGGGGTCAAGCGCGGCGACCGTGTGCTGATCTACATGCCGATGATCGCGGAAGCGGCCTTCGCCATGCTGGCCTGCGCGCGCATCGGCGCGATCCACTCGGTGGTGTTCGGCGGCTTCGCGGCCGGCTCGCTCGCCACCCGCATCGACGACGCCAAGCCGGTGCTGATGGTCAGCTCGGACGCCGGCATGCGCAACGGCAAGCCGGTGCCCTACAAGCATCTGGTGGACGAGGCCTGCAAGCTGGCCGAATTCCCGCCCGCCAAGGTGCTGATCGTCGATCGTGGCCTGGACAAGGGTTTCCCCAAGGTCGAAGGGCGCGACGTCGATTACGCCACCCTGCGCGCCAAGCACATGGACGCCCAGGTCCCGGTGACCTGGCTGGAGTCCTCCGAGCCCAGCTACATCCTGTACACCTCCGGCACCACCGGCAAGCCCAAGGGCGTGCAGCGCGACACCGGCGGCTACACCGTGGCGCTGGCCGCGTCGATGAAGCACATCTTCACCGGCTTCGAGGGCGAGACCATGTTCTCCACCTCGGACATCGGTTGGGTGGTCGGCCACAGCTACATCGTTTACGGCCCGCTGGTCGCCGGCATGGCCACGGTGATGTACGAAGGCACGCCGCTGCGCCCGGACGCCGGCATCTGGTGGAGCATCGTCGAGAAGCACAAGGTCAACGTCATGTTCTCCGCGCCCACCGCGGTGCGCGTGCTGAAGAAGCAGGACCCGGCCTTCCTCAAGAAGTACGACCTGTCCTCGCTCAAGCACCTGTTCCTGGCCGGTGAGCCCCTGGATGAAACCAGCCACAAGTGGATCATGGACGAGCTGGGCATCCCGGTGATCGACAACTACTGGCAGACCGAGACCGGCTGGCCGATGCTGGCGATCTGCCGCGGCGTGGAAGACTCGCGCATCAAGCTCGGCTCGCCCGCCTTCCCGGTGTACGGCTACGACCTGCGCATCTTCCGCGAGGACGGCACCGAGTGCGGCGCCAACGAGAAGGGCATCGTCGGCATCGTGCCGCCGCTGCCGCCGGGTTGCCTGTCCACCGTGTGGGGTCAGGACGAGCGCTTCGTGTCCACCTACTTCAGCCTGTTCAAGGACCCGGTGGTGTATTCGTCCTCCGACTGGGGCATCAAGGACGAGGACGGCTATCACACCATCCTCGGTCGCATGGACGACGTGATCAACGTCGCCGGCCACCGCCTGGGCACCCGCGAGATCGAGGAAGCGGTGCAGGCTCACTCGGCGATCGCCGAAGTGGCGGTGGTGGGTGTGGCCGACGAGGTCAAGGGCCAGATGCCGATGGCCTTCGCCGTGGTCAAGAACGCTGCCACCATCGAGACGCCGGAGCAGCGCGCTGCGCTCGAGAAGGAGGTGATGAAGACGGTGGACAGCATGCTGGGCGCCATCGCCCGTCCGAGCCGGGTGCATTTCATCACCGGCCTGCCCAAGACCCGTTCGGGCAAGATGCTGCGCCGCTCGATCCAGGCCCTGGCCGAAGGGCGCGACCCGGGCGACCTGACCACCATCGACGATCCGTCCACCCTGGAGCAGATCAAGGCCGCCCTGGCCGGCTGATCCACCCCGGTAGTTGAGCAAGTCAGAAGGCCCGCCGCGTGCGGGCCTTCTTGCGTGCACATCCGCACGGCCGCGGCGCGGCTGCGGGAACCGGCGCCGTGGCGCGCCGGTCTGTCCGTGCATACTGCAAAGAAATCTGCCCGGATGCCCGCATTGTGGGCCGGGCATGCTCAGGGAGGCTGCATGCGTAACCGGACGGACCGGGGAGGGCTGTCGTGCTGAATGCGGTGCTGGGCATCGTGTTGGCGATGATGCTCGCGCCGGTGCTGTCGCGCGTGCTCGACACGCGGGCGGGCTTTCTGCTCGCACTGGCGCCGCTGGCGGCCTTCGTCTGGTTCGTCCTGCAGGTGCCGGCGATTGCCGCGGGTGGCCAGATGCTCGAGTCGCTGCCCTGGGTCCCGGGGCTGGACATCGCGCTCAGCTTCCGCCTGGACGGCCTGTCCCTGCTGTTCGCCCTGCTGATCAGCGGTATCGGCACGCTGATCGTGCTGTATGCCGGCGCCTACCTCTCCGACCACCACCACCTCGGCCGTTTCTACGCCTATCTGCTCGGCTTCATGGCCTCGATGCTCGGCCTCGTGCTGGCCGACGACCTGGTGGCGATGTTCGTCTTCTGGGAGCTGACCAGCGTCTCCTCCTACCTGCTGATCGCCTTCCAGCACGAACGCGCCGAAGCGCGGCGCTCCGCCCTGCAGGCGCTGCTGATCACCGGCGGCGGCGGGCTCGCGCTGCTTGCCGGTCTGGTGCTGCTGGGGCTTGCCGGCGAGGCCTGGCAGTTCTCCGCGCTGTCTGCGGAGGCCGTGGCCGACCATCCTGCCTGGACGGCGATCGTGGCGCTCATCCTGCTGGGCTGCTTCACCAAGTCGGCGCAGATGCCTTTCCACCTGTGGCTGCCCAATGCCATGGTGGCGCCCACGCCGGTGTCGGCCTACCTGCACTCGGCCACCATGGTGAAGGCCGGTGTCTATCTGCTCGCGCGCCTGAACCCGGTGTTCGGCGGCGAGGACGGCTGGGGCGACGTGCTGGTGGTGGTCGGCGCGGCAACCGCCCTGCTCGGCGCCGTGCTGGCCATCCGCCAGACCGACCTGAAGCGCTTGCTGGCCTACACCACGGTTACCGTGCTCGGCCAGCTCACCATGCTGATCGGCACCAATACGTCTTACGGGCTGCAGGCCTTCGCGGTCTATCTGCTGGCCCACTCGCTGTACAAGGGCGCCCTGTTCATGGCGGCCGGTGCGGTGGACCACGCCACCGGGACGCGGCAGATCACGCGCCTCGGCGGGCTGATCCGCTACATGCCGCTCACCGGTGCGGCGGTGGCGCTGGCGGCCTTCTCCAATGCCGGGCTGCCGCCTTTCTTCGGTTTCATCGCCAAGGAGTTCAAGTATTCCGGGCTCATCGAGTTCGGGCCGCTGGGGTGGGTGACCATCTTGGTGATGATCGCGACCAACGCCCTGTTATTGACCGCCGCCGGGGTGGTGTTCATCCGCGTCTTCCTTGGCCGTCGCGGGCGTTATCCACGCGAGCCGCACGAGGTCGGGCTGCCGATGTGGCTGGGGCCCATGGTGCTGGCCTTGGGTGGTTTCTTCCTCGGTGTGTTCAACAAGCTGCCCGAGGCCTGGGTGGTCAATGCGGCGGTGCAGGCGGTATCGCGCGGGCCGGTGGATGTCGACCTGCACCTGTGGGGCGGCATCACGCCCGCGCTGGCGGCCAGCGCGCTGACCACTGCGCTCGGGGTGCTCGGCTACGTCTATCGCTACGGCTTGCGCCGCTGGCTCAACCGCCTGCGCGTGCTGTGGCGGATCAGCGGCGACCTCATCTGGGATCGCATGCTCAAGCGCCTGTTCGTGTTTGCCGGGGCGATGGCGAGCAGCTTCCAGCACGGCTCGCTGCGCCGGCACATCCTGCTGCTGGTGCTGGTGGCCAGCGGCGTGCTGCTGGCCGCTGCGGTGCCCGCGCTGGGACGATCCGGCGTGGCATGGGACGCTTCATCGCTGTCGCCGGTGGCGGTTGCCGGCTGCCTGCTGGCGGTGCTCGGCGCGGGCGGCGCGGCGGTGATGCGCGGCCGGCTGGCGCTGGTGGCCGCGCTCGGCCTGTCCGGCCTGGGGGTGGCGCTGTTCTTCCTCGGCGCCAACGCCCCCGACGTGGCGATTACCCAGGTCATGGTGGAAACGCTGACCGTGGTTTTCCTCGGGCTGGTGCTGCGGCGCCTGCCGCCGATGCGGGTGGTCGGATCGCGGGCGCCGGTGATCCGTCGCCTCCATGCCCTGGTCGCCGCGCTGTTCGGCGTGGCAGTGAGCCTGGCGCTGATCGCGGCGGTCAGTCAGCCGCTGCCGGGGGATATCGCGTCCTGGCTGCTCGCTGCCAGCTTGCCGCAGGGCCATGGTGCCAATGTGGTCAACGTGGTGCTGGTCGATTTCCGGGCGCTGGACACCCTGGGCGAGATCCTGGTGGTCGCGCTCGCCTGCGCGGCGGCCGGCGCCCTGCTCGGCGAGCGACGCAGGGCGCTGGCACGAGGCGGCCGGCCGGAGTTCGACTCCCCGCTGCTGCGCGAGGGCGTCAAGCCGCTGGCCGGCCTGCTGGTGCTGGTTGCGCTGGTCCTGCTGTGGCGTGGTCACAATCTGCCCGGCGGCGGCTTCATCGGCGCCTTGGTGGCGGCCTGCGCGGTAGTGCTGATCGCGGTCCTGCTCGGCAGTCCGGCGGCACGGCGCCTGCTGCGCGTGGGCGCCTTGCGCGTGTCGGCCTTCGGCCTGGTGCTGGCCGCGGGGGCGGGGGGTATCGGGCTGGCGGCCGGGGCGGACTACCTGACCGGCGCATGGATGTTCCCCGGCGGCCTGCCGCTGGGCACGCCGCTGCTGTTCGACGTCGGGGTGTTCTTCACGGTGTTCGGCGCAGTGGTGCATCTGCTGTTCCGCCTGCTGGAAAGCGAGGAGGGCTAGATGGAGATCGTTGCGGCGCTGACCGTGGGCGTGCTGGTGGCCATCGGCACCTGGATGCTGCTGGACCGCAACCTGGTGCGCGTGGTGCTGGGCGTGGTGGTGCTGGGGAACGCGATCAACATGGCGGTGCTGACCGCCGGCCGCCTGGGCAGCGAGGTGGCGGCCTTCGTGACGCCCGCAGGCGTGCCCGCCGGGGCGGCCAACCCCTTGCCGCAGGCGCTGGTGCTGACCGCCATCGTCATCGGCTTTGCGCTGTTCGCCTTTGCGCTGGTGGTGCTCAAGCGCACCTGGGAGGAGCACGGCAGCACGGAAACCGACCGGATCACCGCGCGCGCGGAAGCGCCTGCGCCCGATCTGCCGGACGAGCCGTCGGTGGCCGCTGCCGGCGGACGTGAGGAGGTGCGCCGATGAAGTTCCTGCTGGTCGCGCCCATCGTCCTGCCCCTGCTGACCCTGATCGCCTGCCTGTTGCTGCGCCGGCGTCATGAGCGTCTGGCGGCGGCGGTCAGCGTGGCCGGCGCCGTGCTGCTGACCCTGGTCGGCGTGGAGCTCGTGGTGCTGGCCGCCTCCGGGGAGATCCTCGCCGGCCAGATGGGCGGCTGGGCGGCACCCTACGGCATCACCCTGGTGATCGACCGCCTGGCGGCGGCGATGGTGGCCATCGCCGGGCTGATCGGCCTGGCCACCGTGGTGTACGGACTGCGCTCGGATGGCGATCCGGCCGGCGGCAAGGATTTCCACTGTTTCGTGCATGGCCTGCTCACCGGGGTGTGCGGCGCCTTCATCACCGGCGACGTGTTCAACCTCTACGTGTGGTTCGAGGTGATGCTGATCGGCTCCTTCGCCCTGATCGTGCTCGGCGGCGGCCCGCGGCGGCTGTCGGGCACGGTGGTGTATCTGTTCCTCAACCTGCTGGCGACGCTGCTGTTCCTGCTGGCGGCCGGCCTGCTGTATGGCGCCACCGGCACGCTCAACATGGCAGGGCTGGCCCAGCAGGCGGCGGCCGGCGGCCTGCCGCCCGGTGCCAGCGTGGCCGTGGTGCTGATGCTGCTCGCCTTCTCGATCAAGGCCGCGCTGTTCCCGGTGTTCGGCTGGCTGCCGGCCTCCTACCACGTGGCCTGGTCGCCGGTCTCGGCGATGTTCGCCGGGCTGCTGACCAAGGTCGGCGTCTATGCGCTGATCCGCCTGGTCACGCTGGTGTGGCCGCAGGCCGGGCCGGCGCACGAGGTGCTGCTGTGGATTGCCTGCGCGACCATGCTGGTGGGGGTGCTGGGCGCGGCGGCGCAGACCGAGGTGCGGCGCATCCTGTCCTTCCACATCGTCAGCCAGGTCGGCTACATGGTGCTCGGCCTGGCGCTGGCCACGCCGCTGGCGCTGGCCGGCGCGGTGTTCTACGTGATCCACCACATCGTGGTGAAGGCGAACCTGTTCTTCGTCGGCGGCGTGGCCGCGCGGATGACCGGCTCGGAGCGGCTGGCCGCCATGGGCGGGCTTTATGCACGGGCGCCGTGGCTTGCCTTGCTGTTCGCCATCCCGGCGCTGTCACTGGCGGGCATTCCGCCCTTGTCCGGTTTCTGGGCCAAGTTCGTGCTGGTGCGTGCGAGCCTGGAGGCCGGCATGTGGCTGGCCGCCACGGTTGCGCTGCTCACCGGGCTGCTGACCCTGCTGTCGATGAGCAAGATCTGGAACGAGGCCTTCCTCAAGGCCCACCCTGCGGGAGATGGCGGCCTGCGCGTTCCGCCCGGTCCGCGCCGGGCCTACGCGGTGATGGCGGGGCTGGGGGCGATCACCGTGCTGTTCGGTCTCGCCGCCGGTCCCTTGTTCGACTACGCCACGGCGGCCGCCGAGCAACTGGTCGATCCGGCCGGCTACATCCGCGCGGTCCTCGGCGGGGGAGGGCACTGAGATGTTCGGCCTGCACATCCTGCTGGCCGCCGGGCTGGCAGCCTTCTCCGGTGGTCTTTCGCCACTCGGCGTGCTGGTGGCCTTCGTGCTGGTATACCTGTTGTTGAAGATGTCCGTGCGCCTGACCGGCCTGCGCGGTTACCTGCTGAGGCTGGAACTCGGGCTGCGCTTTGCCGGCTGGTTCGTGGTGGAGGTCTGCCGCGCCAGCCTGGACGTCGCGCGCCTGGTGCTGGCGCGGCGGGTGGAGGTTTCGCCTGCGGTGGTGCCGGTGGCGCTCGCGCGCGCCGACGACCGGGTGGCGACGCTGATCGCCGCGCTGGTCACGCTCACACCCGGCACGCTGGCGCTGGCCTATCGGTCGGAGAGCCGCACGCTCTACGTCCATGCGCTGGACGCCGGTTCGGCAGCGGAGGTGGAGGAAGGCGTGCGGCGCATCGAGGCGCGCCTGCTCGCCTGGCTGGATGCGGGCGATGGCTTGTGGGAGGCGAAATGACCGTAGACATCGTGGGCGCCGGCTGGGTGCTGCCGCTGGCCTTCTTGCTGCTGGCGATCAGCGCCGTGCTGGTGGCGGTGCGCCTGCTGCGCGGACCGACCGCCCCCGACCGCGTGGTGGCGATCGACGCGCTGGCCCTGCTGGGCATCTCGGTCGTCGGCCTGCTGGCCCTGGCCACTGCCCAGTCCGAATTGCTGGATGTGGCGGTGGTGCTGGCACTGGTGTCCTTCCTTGGGACCACCGCCTTCATGCTGCTGTTCGCGCCGCGCAAGACCGACGCGCAGCGCCGCGCAGGGGAGCTGGCGACCGGCGAACGACGGGAGGGCGACGCATGAACGCATCGATCACCGCCTGGCTGGCGACGGTGCTGATCCTGGGCGGGGCATTGCTGGGATTGGTCGGCGCAATCGGCGTGCTGCGCCTGCCGGACTGCTACAGCCGCATGCATTCGGCCAGCAAGGCCGGCGCGCTGGGGGCGGCCCTGATCCTGGCCGGGGTGGCGGCCGCCAGCAGCGGGGAGGCCGCGCTGGAGGCGATGTTCGCCCTGGTGGTGGTGCTGGCCACTGCGCCGCTGGCGGCGCACGCGGTGTCGCGAGCAGCGCACCGGGTGGGGGTGTTGCCGGAGGTGGGGCCGCTGGGCGACGCACTCGCAGCCGACAAGGGCGCAGCCGGCGAGGCCCAGGCGACAGGCGGGAGCGCACCGGGTGATGCGCCGCCGGGGCAGGACTCAGGGCGGTCCGGGCGGTCCGGGCGGCCGGTCGGTAAGCCGTGATCCGCCGGCGCCGCGTTCGTAGCCGACTTCGATCTCTTCCCGGATCACGCGCCAGATCGGCTTCACGATCATGCGCATGTTCTTGATGATGCCCTGCACGTCCATCATCGACGGCACCCGCAGGCCGCGGTGATCCACGCCCCCGCCGATCTGGCGGATCTCCACCCCGAGCTTGGCGAAATGCGAGGCCAGGCGCGGCTCGGTGAGCACGAACAGGGTGTCGATGCCGCTGCGCGCGGCCAGCGCCACCGCGCCCAGGTAGAGCCCGATGGGGATGTAGGGAAAGCGCGGGCGTTCGGGCAGGCCGAAGTCCTCGTCGTGGATCGACATCTCCTCATGCCCGTCGGCGCGCCGGCGGCGATAGCTGGCGCGCACGGCCAGGCGCGACACCTCGGCGATGCGGTCGCGGGGCAGGCGTGCCGGATCGACGATGCGGCGGTCGATGGTTGCGGCGCAGGTGCGCTCGAACGGCAGCGGAAAATCGGGGTCGTCCGGCCGCGCCAGGACCACGCGCGTGCAGCCCACCGGCCGTTCCGGCTCGGAGTTGGTGGTCAGCAGGCAGTGCAGGCTGTGCGGATCGTACTCGTCGGTTTCGCGGCGGTCCGGGCGTTCGGGCTCGAACTTCAGCTCCTCGCAGTAGACCTCGTGGCGGATGCGGTAGACGCGATCGCGCAGGGGGTCGTCCACCGCCGGCGCGATGCGGAAGTACTTGCGGAAACCGTGTCCGAGGTTGAAACGTTCGAAGAGCAGCATGTTTGAGCTCCCGGAGCCGCTCAGGTGCCCTGTCTCAAGGCCTCAACGACCGGGGTTGCCGAAACCCGGCGCGCCGGGAACAGCGCGGCCAGGACCGTGGCCGCAAAACCGATGAGGAAGGCGGTCAGCACCGTGAGCGGGACGATGCGTATGAAGGCAGTGTAGCCGACGTTCGCGTTGGGTGGCGGGGGCATGGGAATGCCGATCGCGGATATTCCGAGTGCAAGCGTGATGCCGGTCACGACCCCGAGCAGGCTGCCGATCAGGCCCAGCAGCAGGTTTTCCGCGAGGATGAGGCGGAACACGTCGCGCTTGCGGTTGCCCAGGGCCTGCATGGTGCCGAACTCCGGCAGGCGCTCGAAGGCGCTCATGTTCACGCTGTTGGCCACCGACAGCAGCACCATGAACAGGATGATCAGTTGCAGCACGCCGAACTGGCGGTCGTAGAGCTGCAGGGTCTTGTCGTAGAAGTCCGACAGCTGCCGCCAGCTGCGCGCCTCCAGTTGCGCGGGGTCGAGCAGGGCGCCGATGGACGCCATGGCCGCATCGGTGTCTTCGGTGCGGTGCAGGGTGGCCACCAGCACGTTGGCGCCGGGGGTGTACATGAGCTCCTGTGCGGCGGCCAGCGGGATGCGCACCGCGCGCGCGTCGAAGTCCTTGGAGAAGCTCTGGAAAATGCCCACCACCTCGAAATCCAGGGTGTTCAGGGCGCCGTCTGCGGTGTTCATCACCAGGGTCAGCGGATCGCCGGGCTTCACGCTCAGCGAATGGGCCACGCCCTGGCCGAGCAGGATGCCGAAGCTGTCGCGGTCGGTGAGCTGGCGCCCGGCGGTGATCTGCAGATAGGTGCCCAGGCGGGCCTCCTTGTCCGGCTCGATGCCTTCGCCGATGATCGCCAGGTCGCGCCGGCCGTTGTTGAGCAGCCCGGCGAAGTTGAGCCGGGCGGCCACCTCGGCCACCTCGGGCAGGGCGGCGATGCGGCCGGCCAGTTTCTCGGGCTCGTCGATCAGGAAGCGGTCGGGCTGGCGGCTGCCGCGCTCGAGGAAGTCCTTGCGGAAGACCTGCACGTGACCGGTCTGCGAGTGGATGATGGCTTCGCCGAGCTGGTGGAAGATGTCCTGCACGAAGCCGCCGGAGAGGATCAGCCCGCACACCCCGAAGACGATGGCGCCCAGCGTCATCGCGGTGCGCAGCTTCTGGCGGAAGATGTTGCGTAGCGCAAGCTTGAAGAGCATGGCGGCTACCTCTGGTGGCGCAGGGCGTCGACGATGTTCATGCGCGAGGCCTTCCAGGCCGGGAAGATGCTCGCCACCAGGGTGGTGACGAAGGCGAGCAGGAAGGCGTCCAGCGCCAGCGCGGGCGAGATGGCGATCTGCCCGACGTAGCCGCGCGCCATGCCGGGCGGCGGCGGCATCGGGATGCCGATGGCCGACACCAGCGCGCCGAGCGCATGGCCGGCGAGCACGCCGATCACCCCGCCGGCCACCCCCAGCAGCGCGCCTTCGGACAGGAACAGCGCGAGGATGCCGCGCCGGCGCACGCCGATGGCCATTGCGGTGCCGATCTCTCCGGTGCGCTCGATGACCGCCATCGACAGGGTGTTGGAGATCGACAGCACCACGATCAGCGCGATCAGGATGCGCACCACGCCGACCTGGCGGGAGAACAGCTCCACCGTCTTGTTGTAGAAATCCGCCAGATCGGACCACGGGATGATCTCGAAGCGGTCCGCGGGCAGGCGCTGGCCGAGCGCGGCAACCGTGCGCGTGGTGGCGTCGGTGTCGTCGAGCAGCACCACCCAGCTGGTGGCACCCTCCACCCGCATCAGCTGGCGGGCGACCTCGATCGGCGCGCGCAGCACGGTGTCGTCGTAGGCCTTGGTGATGGTGGCGAACAGGCCTGCGACTTCGAGCTCCACCGCGTTGATGCCGCCGTCCGCGGTGGTCGCGAGCAGCACCACCATGTCGCCGGGCTGTGCGCCCAGGTTGGCCGCCAGGCCCTCGCCGAGCAGCACCGATGCGGGCGGCGCATCGGTCAGGTCGCGGCCGGCGACGATGGTGATGGCGCGGGTCACCGGCGCCTCGCGCTGCGGGTCGATGCCCTCGCCCACGAAGGAGATGGTGTCGTCCCCCTTGCTCACCAGGCCGTTGAAGGCGAGGCGGGGGGCGATGGTGCGGAAGCCGCCGTCCGCATCGGCGCCAAGCGCCGCGGTGTCTGCCGGCAGCAGGTAGCTGTAGGGGTCGCCCAGGCCCTCGCGGAAATAGCCCGGCCGGGTGATCTGGATGTGGCCGAGTTGGGAATGGATGGTCGATTCCCGCATGTCCTGGAAGATCCAGTGGATGAAGCCGCCGGCAAGCAGGTAGGCCACCACCCCGCCGCACACCGTGGCCAGCGCCAGCAGCGCGCGGCGGCGCTGGCGCAGCAGGTTGCGGGCGGCCAGGCGGAGGGTCTGGATCAGGCTGGCAATCAATGCTCACCTCGTCGAACAGGTCAATCGCAGCAGGACCGCCATCTTCGTCCGTCCTGCGCCTGAGCGGACAGGGCTCCTGTAGTAGCGGCCTTGGCCGCGATTCTCACGGAGGCCGGCACGGCAATCGCGGCCAAGGCAGCTCCTACGAAAGCGCGGACGGTTTCAACGGCGGAAGGGCTTCTCTATGATAGCTGCAGGATCCGGCGATGACTGAGGAGTTATTCCATGACCGTGGGCTTCGACTACGAGGCGGCCTTCTCGCGCAACATCGGCTGGGTGACCGAGGCCGAGCAGCAGGCCCTGCGCGGCAAGCGGGTGGCGATCGCCGGCATGGGCGGGGTGGGCGGCGTGCATCTGCTGACCCTGGCAAGGCTGGGCATCGGGGCGTTCAACATCGCCGACTTCGACACCTTCGACCTGGTCAATTTCAACCGCCAGGCCGGCGCGATGGTCTCCGCGCTCGGCCGCCCCAAGGTGGACGTGCTGGCCGAGATGGCCGCCGACATCAACCCGGAGCTGGACATCCGGCGCTTTCCGCAAGGTGTGGCGCAGGACAACCTCGATGACTTCCTGCGCGGGGTGGACCTGTACGTCGATGGCCTGGACTTCTTCGCCTTCGATGCGCGCCGCGACACCTTCGCCGCCTGCCACCGGCTCGGCGTGCCGGCGGTCACCGCGGCGCCGCTGGGCATGGGCACGGCCGTGTTGGTGTTCATGCCGGGCGGCATGTCCTTCGAAGACTACTTCTGCCTCGAAGGCTGCGACGAGGACGAGATGGCGGTGCGTTTCCTGCTCGGGCTGTCGCCGGCCATGCTGCAGCGCGGCTACCTGGCCGATCCCTCGCGGGTGAATCTCGCCGAGCACCGCGGCCCTTCCACCATCGCCGCCTGCCAACTGTGCGCCGGGGTCACCGCCACCGAGGCGCTGAAGATCCTGCTGGGCCGCGGCGAACTGCGTCCGGCTCCCCACGGCTACCAGTTCGATGCCTACCGCCTGCGCCTGACGCACACCTGGCGCCCGGGCGGCAACCGCCATCCGCTGCAGCGCCTGGGCTTGTGGATTGCCCGCCGGCAACTGACGAAGATGCGCACCTCCGGAGGCCGACATGGCTGATCGCGACACCCTGACCAAGATCCTGGACCTCGCCCGCTGGGCGCCCAGCGGCGACAACACGCAGCCGTGGCGCTTCGAGATCGTGGCCGACGGGCACATCGCCGTCCATGGCAACGACACCCGCGACTGGTGCCTGTACGACTTCGACGGCCACGCCAGTCACATGGCGCACGGCGCGCTGCTGGAAACCCTGCGCATCGCCGCCACCGGCGCCGGGCTGCGCGCGCAATGGTCGCGTCGTGCGGGGACGCCGGACACCGCGCCGGTGTTCGATGTAAAACTGGCCGACGATCCGGCGCTGGCGGCCGACCTGCTGATCCCCTTCATCGAAACGCGCTGCGTGCAGCGCCGGCCGATGAGGACGACCCCGCTGAGCGCCGCGCAGCGCCGCGCGCTGCAGGCGGCGCCGGGTCCGGGTTACAGCGTCCGCCTGTTCGAATCCGCGGCCGAGCGCCGGCAGATCGCCCGCCTGCTGTGGGACAACGCCCGCATCCGGCTGACCTGCCCGGAGGCCTTTCCGGTGCATAAGGAAATCATCGAGTGGGGCGCGCGCTTCAGCGCCGACCGCATTCCCGAGCAGGCCGTCGGCGTCGATCCGCTGACCGCGCGCCTGATGCGCTGGGTGATGCAGAGCTGGGAGCGGGTGGACTTCTTCAACCGCTACCTGTTTGGCACCGTGGCGCCGCGTGTCCAACTCGACTACCTGCCGGCGATCCGCTGTGCGGCCCATGTGCTGATCTGTCGTGACGTCGCCCCCCGGACACTGGAGGACTACGTCGACGCTGGGGCGGCCATGCAGCGGCTGTGGCTCACCGCCGAGTCGGTGGATCTGCGCCTGCAACCCGAGATGACCCCGCTGATCTTCCGCTGGTACGCGGCCAACCGGCGCAGCGTTTCGCGTTCGCCGGAGGTGGATGCGGGCGTGGCGCAGGTGGGCGCCCAGGTCGATGCGCTGCTCGGCGCCGAGGGGCGGGGCGTGTTCTTCTGCCGGGTAGGCAGCGGTGCGGTGCCGCGGTCCCGCTCGCTGCGCCGGCCACTGGAAGAACTGATGGCGGAAGCCGGTGCCGGGAAGGCGGTTTGACGGTGTCGGCATTCTTTACAGTCGGCTGGCGGGCCAGTTGGTGTCTTGCTGTGGTGATATAAAAATATCTACAAAAACAATGAAGTAGGAGTTGTTAAGGCCGGTGGCACGCATTCTGCTAAATGTTGGTCGAGCGTTCTGAGAAGTCAGGTCCGGACGGTCAGCACTTAGGAGATCGACATGAACATCCGCAAATTGCTTGCTTCGAGCCTCGTCGCCACCGGTCTGGTGATGAGTTCCGCGGCGCAATCGGCAGTCCTCACCAACTGGTATCTCGATGCCGACGGTGCGGGTGGGGCCGGGAGCGCTACCAATATCATCAGCTTCCTCGACATCGTCGGCGGTGCTTACATCACGCTGACGCCTACCGGTGGACTCAGCTTCGATTTCGAGGAGTGGGGTGCAGTACGGTCCACATCCCACGACTTCGGCCTGAGCTACTCCGGTGACCAGACCGCTGAACTCGCCGCGCTGTTCGACGCCACTGGCAGCGGCACCTTCGGCGGTTCGGCCTCCTTCACGGGCGGCACCCTGCACCTGTATTCGATACCGCTCGGTCAGTGGGGCTCCACGACGGGAACCTTCGGTGTGGACGGCACGCCGATCGCGACCTTCGAGATCACTGGCGGCGGCCTGCAGGTCAATCCTGACGGCACCCCGATCGCCAACGGTCAGGTCGAACTGGTGGCGCGGGCCACTTCGATGGATAGCGGCTACTTCTTCTTCGATGCCGGGCTGACCCAGGACATGGCCGATCTGGTCAATGATCCGAACGGTCTGCTGTTCGGCTTCGCAACGGTGAACGCCAACCAGATCCCGACCGCCCAGCTCAACACGACCTTCGCCGACGAGGTCTTCGATTACTCGGGTCTTCCGGGTACCTGGGTGAACGATCCGGCTGACGGTTCCTTCTTCGTCAGCAACAACGGCCAGTTCCGCCTGGCGGTGCCGGAGCCGGGAACGGTGGCGCTGATCGGTATCGGCCTGCTGGGCCTGGGTGTGGCACGTCGCAAGAAGGCTGCCGCCTGACCGGAAGCCGACCAACTCGCCCCTCCGGGGGCGGGTGCAGGAAAGAGAAAAGGGAGCCGCGAGGCTCCCTTTTCTCATGCGCATTCCGGGGGGGCGTAGTCCGGTCCGGCGATGATGGGCGATTCAGCGCACCACCATGTTGTTGCGATGGATCAGTTCCGGCTCGTCGATGTAACCGAGGGTTGCCTCGATCTCGCTGCTCGGCTTGCGCGCGATGCGGCGCGCCTCGGTGCTGTTGTAGTTGATCAGCCCGCGGCCCAGTTCCTCGCCGGCAGCATCGTGCAGCGATACCGCGGCACCCCGCTCGAAGTCGCCCCTGACCTCCAGCACGCCCACCGGCAACAGGCTGCGCCCGGCGCGTAGCGCCGCTGCCGCGCCTTCGTCAAGCACCAGGCTGCCGACCAGTTGCAGGTGGTCGGCCAGCCATTGCTTGCGCGCCTGCAACGGGGTGCTGCCGGCGTACAGCAGGGTGCCCAGGCCGTCGCCGGCCGCCAGGCGGAGCAGGGCGTCGGTTTCGTGGCCGCTGGCGATGCAGGTGTGTGCGCCGCTGCGCGCGGCGCGCTGGGCGGCGCGCACCTTGGTGATCATGCCGCCCTTGCTGATGCCGCTGCCGGCGCCGCCTGCCATGGCCTCGAAGCGGCGATCCTCGGCCTGGCCCTCGCTGATGAGCTCCGCGGCCGGGTCGCGACGCGGGTCGGCAGTGTACAGGCCCTTCTGGTCGGTGAGGATGATCAGTGCGTCGGCTTCGATCAGGTTGGCGACCAGCGCGCCCAGGGTGTCGTTGTCGCCGAACTTGATCTCGTCGGTGACGATGGTGTCGTTCTCGTTGATGATCGGCACCACACCGAGGTCGAGCAGCGTATTCAGCGTGGATCGCGCGTTGAGATAGCGCTTGCGGTCGGCGAGGTCGTCGTGGGTCAGCAGGATCTGCGCGGTGTGCAGACCGTGGCGTGCGAAGATTTCTTCGTAGGCCTCCACCAGACCCATCTGGCCGACCGCAGCGGCGGCCTGCAGGCGGTGCATCTCGTGCGGGCGCTTGGTCCATCCCAGGCGCTGCATGCCGGCGGCGATGGCGCCCGAGGACACCAGCGCCACGCGCTTGCCGGCGCTGCGCAATTGCGCGATCTGGCGGGCCCAGTCGGCCATCGCCTGCTTGTCGAGGCCGGCGCCGTTGTTGGTCACCAGCGCACTGCCGACCTTCACCACCAGCCGGCGGGCATCACGAATCTTCGCTCTCATGGTTCGAACCGGATTCAGTCGCGGGAACGCTGCCCGCCGTACGTATCGTCTGCGTCGTCCTCGAGGTCGGCGTCGTCCTCGTCGAGGCTTTCGTCCTCTTCATCCCCCTCTTCATCGCCGAGCGGACGCGCCCGCTCGGCGAGCAGGGCGGCCTGGGCGGCCTCGTGTGCGGCACGGCGTGCTGCGCGTTCGGCCTCGATGCGCTCGCGCTCGGCGTCGATGAAGTCCTGCAGCGCGTGGATCAGCGCCTGGCAGCCGTCGCCCTTGAGCGCGGAGATCTCGAAGTGGCGGTCGACCGGGCCATAGGCGGCCAGGAAGTCGGCCACGCGCTGCGCACGCTCGTCCTCGGGAATCAGGTCGAGTTTGTTCAGCGCCAGCCAACGGGGCTTGTTGTAGAGCTCCTCGTCGTACTTGCGCAGTTCGTCGACGATGGCCAGCGCGTCGCGTACCGGATCGGCTTCCGGATCGAAAGGCGCCAGGTCCACCAGGTGCAGGAGCACCTGGGTGCGGGCCAGGTGGCGCAGGAACTGGTGGCCCAGGCCGGCACCTTCGGCTGCACCCTCGATCAGCCCCGGGATGTCGGCGATGACGAAGCTGCGCGCTTCACTGGTGCGCACCACGCCGAGATTGGGCGCGAGCGTGGTGAACGGGTAATCCGCCACCTTGGGGCGCGCGGCGGAGACTGCGCGGATGAAGGTGGACTTGCCGGCGTTGGGCATGCCCAGCAGGCCGACATCGGCCAGCACCTTGAGCTCCAGGCGCAGCGCCCGGCGTTCGCCTTCCTCGCCCATGGTGCGCTTGCGCGGCGCGCGGTTCACGCTGGACTTGAAGTGGATGTTGCCCAGTCCGCCCTTGCCGCCGCGGGCGAGCAGGGCGCGCTTGCCGTCCTCGTCCAGGTCGGCAATCAGATCGCCGGTTTCCTGGTCGGTGATCACCGTGCCGACCGGCATGCGCAGCACGATGTCCTCGCCGCCCTTGCCGTAGCAGTCCTTGTTGCCGCCGTTCTCGCCGCGCTGGGCGCGATGGATGCGGGTGTAGCGGAAGTCGATCAGGGTGTTGAGATTGCGGTCGGCAACTGCGTAGACGCTGCCGCCGCGACCGCCGTCGCCGCCGTCCGGGCCGCCGCGCGGCACGAACTTCTCGCGCCGGAAGGAGGCGATGCCGTTGCCGCCGTCGCCGGCGATGACCTCAATGCGCGCTTCGTCGAAAAACTTCATGGGTATGAGCCTGTGATGGCCAAAAACAAAAAAGCCCTACCGCAAGGATAGGGCTTTTCGGACCGGTAAACCGGGATCAGGCAGCAGCGGGCACGATGGTGACGGTGCGGCGCCTTTGGGAACCCTTCACGGAGAACTGGACGGTGCCGTCCTTCAGCGCGAACAGGGTGTGGTCCTTGCCGATACCGACGTTCTCGCCCGGGTGGTACTGGGTGCCGCGCTGGCGAACGATGATGTTGCCTGCGAGGACCTGCTGACCGCCGTAGCGCTTGACGCCGAGTCGTTTGGATTCTGAGTCGCGACCGTTACGGGAACTGCCGCCAGCTTTTTTGTGTGCCATGACGAATTACCTCCTGGTCTTGACTTAGGCCGAAATCGCTTCGATGCGGATTTCGGTGTAGTTCTGGCGATGGCCCTGGTGCTTCTGGTAGTGCTTGCGACGACGCATCTTGAAGATCTTGATCTTGTCGTGACGGCCGTGGGAAACCACAGAAGCCTTGACGGTAGCGCCGGAAACCACCGGGGTGCCGATCTTGACCGACTCGCCCTCGCCGACCATGAGAACCTGGTCGATGGTGATTTCGGAGCCCACGTCTGCCGGTATCTGTTCTACCTTGATCTTTTCGCCGGTGGTGACGCGATACTGCTTGCCACCGGTTTTTATCACCGCGTACATGGTGTTGCTCCAGTTGATAGGTGTTGCGAAGAATCGCGCACTTTAGTGAAAAAAGCCTTATCGGTCAATAGCGAGGCGCCTACCCGAGGTCGGCCTCGTTGTCCAGGGTGGGCAGCAGGGCGTCCAGGGCCTGCTGCTCGGTGCGGAACTCGCTTTCGGGAGAAAGACGCTCCCACAGACCGTCGCGTTCCATCGCGTCTATCACCTGCTTCTTCAAGCCGCAGAAGGCCATGCGCTGGCGCTGGGTGCGCAGGCGCTCGACCAGACCGTTGAGCGTATGCAGGCCGGTGGCGTCGATGTCGTTGATGCCCGCGCCGGACACCAGCACCACGCGCACATCTTCCTGGGCGCGGACCGCACGCAGCATGCCCTCCTCGAAGGTCGCAGCGGTCACGAAGGTGAGCGGGCTGTCGAAGCGCAGGATGACGAGCCGGGGGTGAGGGTGTTCCAGCCCGAAGCGCTCGAGGTCGCGGTAGGTGCCGTCCGGATGCAGGCCCAGCAAGGCGATGCGGGGCTTCATGCCGCGGTAGAGCATCAGCGCGAGCGAGAGCAGCAGGCCGGTGAGGATGCCGTTCTGGATGTTGGGCGCGAAGGCCAGGGTGGAGACGAAGGTGAGCACCGCCGCCAGGCCGTCGTTGCGATTGGCCCGCCAGGCACGCGACAGCGCGCCGAAGTCGATCAGGTTGGCGACCGCCTGCAGGATCACCGCCGCCAGCACCGGCACCGGCAGGTGCCACAGCAGGGGCGTGAAGTAGAGCAGGGCGAGCAGCACCAGTGCGGCGGTGATCAGCGAGGAGAGCCCGGTCTGCGCGCCGCTGGCGTGGTTGAGTGCGGAGCGCGAGAACGAGGCGCTGACCGGCATCGAGCCGCAGGCCGCGGCGGCGATCTTTGCCAGGCCCTGGCCGATCAGTTCCTGGTTCTGCCGCCAGGGCTGGCGCGTCCTGCCCGAGATCAGCCGGGCACTGGAGGTGACCTCCATGAAGCTCACCAGCGCGATCACGAAGGCGGCAGGGAGCAGGGTGACCGCGGCACCGAGGTCCACCTCGGGCACGGCCAGGGTCGGCAGCCCCGCCGGAATCGCGCCGACCACCCGTCCGCCACCTGCCTCGAAGCCGATCAGCGCGGAAAGCGCCGTGGCTGCGGCAACCACCAGCAGCACGCCGGGCAGGCGCGGCAGCAGGCGGCGCAGCGCGACGAGCGTGGCCAGCGCACCCAGGCCGAAGGCGGCGGAGGGCAGGTGCAGGGCGTCGAGCCGCGCAAGCGCGCCCGCGAGGTCGGTCAGGAACTGGTCGCTGCGCGCCATCGACAGGCCGATCAGGGGTGGCAGCTGCGAGAGGCAGATGATCAGCGCGGCGGCATTGACGAAGCCCATCAGTACCGGATGCGAGAGCAGGTTGAGCAGCCAGCCCAGGCGCAGCCCGCCGAGGGCAAGCTGGATCAGCCCGGAGAGCAGCGCCAGCAGGATGGCCAGGGCGACGAACTCCGGGGTCTCGGGGCGCGCCAGGGGCAGCAGGCTGGCGCCGGTGAGCAAGGCGGTGAGCGCCACCGGGCCGGTGGACAGCTGTCCGCAGGAGCCGAACAGCGCGCCCACCACCGCGGGCAGCAGCGCGGCGTACAGGCCGATGTAGGGTGGCAGCGAACCGAGTTGGGCGTAGGCCAGCGATTGCGGCACCATCACCAGCGCCACCGTGACGCCGGCGATCAGGTCGCCGCGCAAGGTCGCGCCCGACCACTGGCGGGGCCAGGCGAGGAAGGGCAGCAGGCGTTCGAGCAGCGGGACGGGGCGCATGGGCTGCGGCGTGCGGCCAGAAGGAAAGTGCGGAATGTTAGCAAACCCTGTTGTGCGCGTCCGTGGGAGCGGCCTTGGCCGCGATGCAGCCTATGGGAAACCACCGCCGCATCGCGGCCAAGGCCGCTCCTACGCATTCTTGGCGCAGAATCATGGCTTCGTCGAACCACGCAGCCGAGATCCGCGCCATGCCCCGTTTCAGCGCCAACCTGTCCTTCCTCTACCAGGAACTGCCCTTTCTCGAGCGCTTCGCCGCGGCCGCGCGCAGCGGCTTTCGCGGCGTCGAGTTCCACTTCCCCTATGAATGGCCCGCCGACCAGGTGGCGCGCGCGGCGCGCGAGGCCGGCGTCGAGGTGGTGCTGTTCAACTTTCCGGCTGGCGACTGGGCGGCCGGCGAGCGCGGCCTGGGCTGTCTGCCCGGGCGGGTGGCGGAATTCCGTGCCGGCGTGGCGCGCGCGCTCGACTACGCACGCGTGCTCGGCTGCCGGCAGCTCAACTGCCTGGCCGGCATCGCACCGGCCGAGGCCGCGGCCGGCGAGCTGTTCGATACCTTGGCCGACAACCTGCGCCATGCCGCCGATGCGGCCGCGGCGCACGGCATCCGCGTGCTCGCCGAGCCGCTCAATACGGTGGATACGCCGGGCTTTTTCCTCAAGCACACGGCGCAGGCGGCGACGCTGATGGAAGCGGTCGGGCGCGACAATGCCTTCATCCAGTACGACATCTATCACGCCCAGGTCATGGAAGGCGACCTCGCGCGCACGCTCGCCCGCCACCTGCCGCGCTTCGGCCACATCCAGTTTGCCGACAACCCCGGGCGCGGCGAGCCGGGCAGCGGCGAGATCAACTTCCCCTGGCTGTTCGCCGAGATCGACCGCCTGGGTTATGCCGGATGGGTCGGTGCCGAGTACCGCCCGCGCGGCGCGGACACCGAATCCGGGCTGGGCTGGCTGCAGGGGTGGTGAAGGCGCGCCGTGCATGGTGGATTGCCCCAATGGCCGGTGCTGGTGAGCGCGCGTAGCATCGCTGCGCAGTTGTAGGAGCGGCCTTGGCCGCGATGCGGCGGTACGGAACCGAGCGCGATGATCGCGGCCAAGGCCGCTCCTGCAGGAATGAACGGACCGCCCGGAGGCGGTCGCAACTGGATCGAGAACCATGTCGGAAACCCAAGTCCTGCCCGACGAGCCGCTCGCCTCCGAGCGCGAAGCCGATTTTTCCGCGGTGGACAAGGCGCGGCTGATCGAGGCGCTGGCGCGTGTGCTGCCGGTGGGCGCGCTGATGTACGACCCGGAGGACCTGCGTCCCTACGAGTGCGACGGCCTCACCGCCTACCGCGCAGTGCCGCTGGCGGTGGCCCTGCCGGTCACCGAGGAGCAGGTGGTGGCGGTGCTGCGCGCCTGTCACCAGATGGGCGTACCGGTGGTGGCACGCGGGGCGGGTACCGGGCTGTCGGGCGGGGCGCTGCCGCACACCCGCGGCGTGCTGCTGTCGCTCGCGCGCTTCAACCGCATCCTGCATCTGGACCCGCATTCGCGTACCGCGGTGGTGCAGCCCGGCGTGCGCAACCTGGCGATTTCGGAAGCCGCCGCACCGCACGGCCTGTACTACGCGCCCGACCCCTCGTCGCAGATCGCCTGCACCATCGGCGGCAACGTGGCGGAGAACGCCGGCGGCGTGCATTGCCTGAAATACGGCCTCACCGTGCATAACCTGCTGCGGGTGCGCGGGGTGAGCATCGAGGGCGAGATCGTCGAGATCGGCAGCCACGCGCTGGACAGCCCGGGCTACGACCTGCTCGCGCTGATGACCGGCTCCGAGGGCATGCTGGCGGTGGTCACCGAGGTCACGGTGAAGCTGACTCCGAAGCCGGTGCTCGCACAATGCGTGCTGGCGGCCTTCGACGACGTGCTCAAGGCGGGCGACGCGGTGGCGGCGATCATCGCCGCCGGCATCATTCCGGCGGGCCTGGAGATGATGGACCAGCCGGCTACCGCCGCGGTCGAGCAGTTCGTGCATGCCGGTTATCCGCTGGACGCCAAGGCCATCCTGCTGTGCGAGTCCGACGGCACGCCCGAGGAAGTGGCCGAGGAGATCGCGCGGGTGCGCGCGGTACTCGAGCAGGCCGGCGCCACCGAGATCCGCGTCTCCAGCTCGGAAGCCGAGCGCCTGAAGTTCTGGGCCGGACGCAAGGCGGCCTTCCCGGCCGCGGGGCGGATCTCGCCCGACTACCTGTGCATGGACGGCACCATCCCGCGCCGCCGCCTGGGCGAGATGCTGGAAGCCATCCAGGCCATGGAAGGCAAGTACGGCCTGCGCTGCATCAACGTGTTCCACGCCGGCGACGGCAACCTGCATCCGCTGATCCTGTTCGATGCCAACCAGCCCGGCGAGCTCGAACGTGCCGAGCACTTCGGCGCGGAGATCCTCGAGCTGTCGGTGACCCTGGGCGGCACGATCACCGGCGAGCACGGGGTGGGCATCGAGAAGATCGGCCAGATGTGCTCGCAGTTCGCCACTGCCGAGATCGCCCAGTTCTTCCGCGTCAAGGCGGCCTTCGATCCGCCCGGGCTGCTCAATCCGGGCAAGGCCATCCCGACGCTGAACCGCTGTGCCGAATACGGGCGCATGCACGTCAAGGAAGGCCACGTCCCGTACCCGGACATTCCGCGTTTCTGAGCGGGCGCCACACGGCTCCCGTGTCCGCCGAAACGATGAACAAGGCCTGGATCCAGTTCCTGCTGGTCGCGGTGCCGGTGCTCTCGCTGGTGGGCGCCTGGCTCGCCCTGCGCGTGGTCTCGCGGCGGCACACATCGAACATCCGAAAGAAGGCATCTGAGAAATGAGCGACAGTCTCGACACCATCCTGACCGAGTGGTCCGAGCGCATCCGCGCCGCGGCGGCCGACGGCACCGCGCTGCAGCTGCGCGGTGGCGGCACCAAGGACTTCTACGGGCGCAGCCCGCGCGGCGAGCGCTTCGACACCACCGCCTACCGCGGCATCGTCAGCTACGAACCCACCGAGCTGGTGGTCACCGTGCGCGCCGGCACGCCGCTGGCCGAGCTTGAGGCCGAACTCGCCACGCGTGGGCAGATGCTCGCCTTCGAACCGCCGCATTTCGGCAGCGGCGCGACCGTGGGCGGTGCGGTATGCGCTGGCCTATCCGGGCCGCGCCGTGCCGCGGTCGGCGCACTGCGCGACTTCGTGCTCGGCGTGAAACTGGTGGACGGCCGCGGCGAGCTGCTGCGCTTCGGCGGCCAGGTGATGAAGAACGTCGCCGGCTATGACGTCTCGCGCCTGGTGGCCGGCAGCCTGGGCACGCTGGGCGTGCTGGCCGAGGTCTCGCTCAAGGTGTTGCCGCGCCCGGTGGCCGAAGCCTCGCTGCGCTTTGCGATGAACGAGATGGAGGCGATCGACCGCCTCAACGCCTGGGGCGGCCAGCCGCTGCCGATCTCGGCTTCCGCCTGGGCGGACGGCGTTCTGACCCTGCGCCTGTCCGGCGCCGAGGCCGCGGTGCAGGCCGCGCTCGCCTCCCTGGGTGGCGAGCGCGTGGGCGAGGACGAAGCCGCCGCCTTCTGGCAGGGGGTGCGCGAGCAGAGCCTGCCGTGGTTCGGCGCCGATGTGGCCGGCGGTGCGCTGTGGCGCCTGTCCATGCCCAGCGCCGCCGCACCGCTCAAACTGGCCGGCGAACAGTTCGTCGAATGGGGCGGCGCGCAGCGCTGGCTGCGCACCGGCGAGACGGCCGAGCGCATCCGCGAGCGCGCGGTGCAACTGGGCGGTCATGCCACGCTGTTCCGCGGCGACCACGCCGGCGCGGTCTTCCACCCGCTGCCCGCGCCGCTGCTGACCATCCATCGCCGACTCAAGAACGCATTCGATCCGGCCGGCATCTTCAACCCCGGTCGCCTCTACCAGGAACTCTGACCATGCAGACCCAGCTTGCCGACTTCATTCGCGACACCGCCGAGGGACGCGAGGCCGACGAGATCCTGCGCAAGTGCGTGCATTGCGGCTTCTGCACCGCTACCTGCCCGACCTACCAGCTGCTCGGCGACGAACTCGACGGCCCGCGCGGGCGCATCTACCTGATCAAGCAGGTGCTCGAAGGCCAGCCGGTCACCGAGAAGACCCGTCTGCACCTCGACCGCTGCCTGACCTGCCGCTCCTGCGAATCCACCTGTCCGTCCGGCGTGCACTACAGCCGCCTGGCCGACATCGGCCGCCATGTGGTCGAGGCCCGCGTTCCGCGCCGTGGCACCGATCGTGTGGTGCGCTGGGCGCTGCGCGAGTTCGTGCCGCGCACCCAGCTCTTTGGCATGGCAATGAAGGCCGGGCGCATGGTGCGCGGCCTGCTGCCCGAAACCCTGCGCGCCAAGGTGCCGCTCGCGCGCCCGGCCGGCCCCTGGCCGCGCCCGCGCCACGAGCGCCGCATGCTGGCGCTGGCCGGCTGTGCGCAGCCCGCGATGGCGCCGTCGATCAACGCCGCCACGGCGCGCGTGCTCGACACCCTGGGCATCTCGCTGGTCGAGCAGGCCGGCGCCGGCTGCTGCGGCGCGGTGCGCTTCCACCTCAACGACCAGGACGGCGGACGGGCCGACGCGCGGCGCAACATCGACGCATGGTGGCCGCTGGTCGAGCGTGGCGAGATCGAGGCCATCGTCATGACCGCCTCGGGCTGCGGCGTGCAGGTCAAGGACTATGGCCACATGCTGCAGGGCGATCCGGTCTATGCCGATCGTGCGCGGCGCATCAGCGAACTCACCGTCGATGTGAGCGCTGTGGTGGCGGCCGAGGCCGACCGCCTGAGCGCGCTGCTCAAGGGGCGGCGCAACGAGGTGGTCAAGGTGGCCTGGCATGCGCCGTGCACCCTGCAGCACGGGCTGAAGATCCGCGGTGTGGTCGAAGGCCTGCTGGTCACTGCCGGCTTCGAGCTGGTGCCGGTGCGCGACGCCCATCTGTGCTGTGGCTCGGCTGGCACCTACTCGCTGCTGCAGCCGGAGCTGTCCACGCAGCTGCGCGACAACAAGCTGGCTGCATTGTCCGAGGGGGGCGCGACCCTGATCGCTTCGGCGAACATCGGCTGCATCTCGCATCTGCAGGGTGGCACCGAGCTGCCGATACGCCATTGGATCGAGCTGGTGGACGCCCGTCTCAACGGGTTTGCGATCTGATAGCGCTTTAGTCGTAATCTGGCGGGGCGTCGCGGGCATGATTCGGCCTGCTTGAGCGAGCGTGACATTTGTCACGCTCCGGGGCTTCATTCGCCGAATCCGCCCGCCTGCAGACGCCCCAGTTCGGGGCGTCGTTGCTATGATTGGCGACGTTCACCATCGGGCTCCGATCAATGCCGCTCACCATAGAAACCTGCGTAGCCCGACACACCGGAGACCGCAAGGAACAGCAGGACCGCGTGGCGCTTTTCGCCCATCCGAGGATGTCCGGAACGATGCTGGCAGTGCTTGCCGACGGCATGGGCGGCCACTCGGGCGGCGCCATGGCGGCCGAGCAGGTCTTGCTCAAGGCCAAGCAGAATTTCGAGGCCTATGCTCCGCGCTCGGAAACGCCGGAGCACCTGCTCGCCAGCGTGGTGAATGAGGCGCACCTGGTGATCAAGCTCACCCGCTTCACCAGCGAGCAGGACCCGCACAGCACCGCGGTGGTGTTCATGCTGCAGCCCGGGCGCGCCGACTGGGCGCATTGCGGTGACTCCCGGCTATATCACTTTCGCGGTAGTCAACTGGTTTCCCGGACACAGGATCACTCCCTGGTCGGCGAGATGCTGCGCAGCGGCAAGATCGACGAGGAGGCCGCACTCAAGCATCCCCAGCGCAACGTGCTGCTGTCCTGCCTGGGCAGCGAGCGCGAACCCAGGATAGGACATGGAAATCAGGCGCCGCTGATGGCCGGGGATAGCTTCCTGCTGTGCTCGGATGGCCTGTGGGGTTATTTTTCCGACGCGGAACTGGGTGCCGCAGTGGCCGGCATGCCCCCGCGTGAGGCAGCCCAGAAGCTGATTTCCCAAGCACGCGAGCGTGCGGGCGGCTACGGTGACAACATCACCGTGGCGATCGTCAGGCTGGTGGAGGCACCGGCGCGCAACGGCAACGGCAACGGAAACGGTGCCGTCCGACGCTGACGAAGCGCTGCGGCGGGTATGAGTGGTTGCGCATATCATTAATATCAGTAATATCTGATGAGCGCCGCGTGCACCGGGACGGTGTGCGAGAGGGAGACATAACAAAAGGCAGGGACGGCGCGCATCCTTTCACACCCATCGACAGGGAGGAACGCCTCATGCCTCTGATTCTCGGAGTGCCTGCGGAAACCATGCCCGGCGAACGACGCTTGTCGGTCGTCCCGGACGTGGTGAAAAAATACCAGGGGCTCGGCGCACAAGTGCTGATGCAGTCCGGTGCCGGCGTGCCGGCGCATTATCGCGACGAGGCCTTTGCCGGCGTCGAGTTCGCTGCCGACGCCCCGGCGCTGTACGCCGCGGCCGACGTGCTGCTCTGTGTGCAGCCGCCCACCGCCGAACAGATCGGCGCGATGAAACCGGGCAGCGTGCTGCTCGGCATGCTGCAGCCGTGGGGCGACGCCGATCGCGCGAAGCTGCTGATGGACAAGCAGATCACCGCCTTCGCGCTGGAACTGCTGCCGCGCATCACCCGCTCGCAATCGATGGACGCGCTGTCCAGCCAGGCCGCGGTGGCCGGCTACGAATGCGCGCTGATCGCCGCCGACCACAGCCCCAAGTTCTTCCCCATGCTGACCTACGCCGCCGGCACCATCCGCCCGGCCAAGGTGCTGGTGATCGGCGCCGGGGTGGCCGGCCTGCAGGCGATTGCCACCGCGCGGCGCATCGGCGCCATGGTCGAAGCCTACGACGTGCGCCCCGAAACCCGCGAGCAGGTCGAATCGCTCGGCGCCAAGTTCGTCGACACCGGCGTGTCGGCCGCGGGCAGCGGCGGCTATGCGCGCGAACTCACCGACGAGGAACGCGCCCAGCAGACCGAACGCCTCGCCAAGGCGGTGGGCCAGTGCGACGCGCTGATCACCACCGCGGCGATTCCCGGCAAGCGCGCGCCCAAGATCATCAGCGCCGACATGATCCGCCGCATGAAACCCGGCGCGGTGGTGGTGGACATGGCCGCCGAGACCGGCGGCAACGTCGAGGGCACGGTGCCCGGCGAGAAAACCTGGATCGACGACGTGCTGGTGATCGGCCCCATGCACATCGCCAGCCGCATGCCGGTACATGCCTCCGAGATGTACGCCAAGAACCTCTTCAACTTCATCTCACCCTTCATCAAGGACGGGGCGCTTGCGCTCGACTGGGAGGACGAGGTGATGGCCGGCTGCTGCCTCACCCATGCGGGTGAGCTGCGCCATGCCGGCGTGAAGCAGGTTCTGGGACTTTGACCGGGGAGGCACACATGGACGGCATTACCGCTTTGTATATTTTCATGCTGGCCGCGTTCACCGGTTACGAGGTGATCTCGCGCGTGCCGGTGATCCTGCATACGCCGCTGATGAGCGGCTCCAACTTCGTGCATGGCGTCGTGCTGGTCGGCGCCATGGTCGTGCTCGGCCACGCCGATCCGGAGGATCCGCTGCAGCTGGCGATCGGCTTCGTCGCGGTCTTCCTCGGGGCGGCCAACGCGGCCGGTGGCTACGTGGTCACCGAGCGCATGCTGGCGATGTTCAACAAGGGTGACAAGAAGAAGGAGGGCGCCTAAATGTTGAACGGATTCATTCAATTCTCGTACTTCGTCGTGGCGGTGGTGTTCATCCTCGGCCTCAAGGCGATGAGCTCGCCGGTGACCGCGCGCAAGGGCATCGTCTGGGCCGGCTGGGCGATGGTCGCGGCCACCCTGGTCACGCTGCAGACGCCGGGCATGCAGAACTACGGCCTGATGATCCTTGCCATCGTGCTCGGCGGGGCGCTGGCCTGGTGGTCGGGCAAGGCGGTCAAGATGACCGACATGCCGCAGATGGTCGCCATCTACAACGGCATGGGTGGCGGAGCGGCGGCGGCGATCGCGGCGCTGGAGTTCGCGCGCGGCGAGGTGCACGGCACGGTAGTGGCCACGCTCGCGGTGCTGGGCGCGCTGATCGGTTCGGTGGCGTTCTCCGGCTCCTGTGTGGCCTTCGCCAAGCTGCAGGGCATCATGAAGAAGGCCTTCCGTCTGCCGCAGCAGAACAAGGTGAACATCGCCCTGGCCGCGGTCACCGCGCTGCTTGGCTTGGCGATCATCGCCTCCGACACCCCGTCGGGTTCGCTGATCGTGCTGTTCTTCGTGCTCGCGCTGGTGCTCGGTGTGATCCTCACCAGCCCGATCGGCGGCGCCGACATGCCGGTGGTGATCTCGCTCTTGAACGCCTTCACCGGCCTGGCGGTGGGCTTCGAAGGCTATGTGCTGGGCAATCCGGCGCTGATCGTCGCGGGCATCGTCGTCGGTGCCTCGGGTACGCTGCTCACCCAGCTGATGGCCAAGGCCATGAACCGGCCGATCTCCAACGTCATCTTCACCCCGCTCACCGGTGCTGCCGCGGGCGGCGAGGGTCAGGAGATCGAGGGCACGATGAAGGAGTTCTCGGCGCTCGATGCCGCCTCGGTGATGCGCTACGCGAGCAAGGTCATCATCGTGCCGGGCTACGGCATGGCGGTGGCCGGCGCCCAGCACAAGGTGTGGGAGATGGCGCAGTTGCTCGAAGAGGGCGGGGTGGAGGTGGCCTTCGCCATCCACCCGGTAGCCGGACGCATGCCGGGGCACATGAACGTGCTGTTGGCGGAAGCCGGGGTGCCCTACGACAAGATCTTCGATCTCGAGGAGATCAACGCCGACTTCCCGCAGGCCGACGTGGCGCTGGTGATCGGCGCCAACGACGTGGTGAACCCGGTGGCGCGCACCGACAAGAGCAGCCCGATCTACGGCATGCCCATCCTCAACGTGGACATGGCGCAGAACGTCATCGTCGTGAAGCGCGGCAAGGGTGCGGGCTACTCGGGCATCGAGAACGCGCTGTTCTACAAGGACAACTGCCGCATGCTGTACGGCAGCGCGCAGCAGGCGATTGCCGAGGTGATCACCCACGTGAAGGCGCTGGAAGCCTGACGCGTGCCGGCGCGCGGCGTCCCTCGTGGCGTCGCGCGCCGTTCAAGCTCGGTGGGGAAACTGCCGTAAGAACGGGGGCTGCCACTTTGCCGCGCTGACGATCTGCCATGACCCCAAACCGTATCGTTTCCTGCCTGATCTGCCTGCTGCTCGCCGGTGCGGTGCAGGCGCAGCAGGCGCCGCCTGCCGCCGCACCGCCTGTGGCGAACACGGCGCCGGCGGGTGCCGATGGCGAGGAAGCCGGGGACCAGGACGACCGGGCCTGGCGCGATACCAGCGCGTATCCCTTCGGCGCGCTGGCCGATACCGCCTTGCGCCTGGAACTCGTGGCGAAGGCCATGCAGTTGCGGGACTACTGCGCCGACCGGCGTGTGCAGGACGAATTCGTGCGCGAGCGGCTGCGGCGTTTCTCGGCCCTGTCAGGTCGGCCGGAGGACTGCCGGAGTCTGCTGGACTATTGACACGGCCTCCGGCCAGATCCCGTAGGAGCGGGCTTGCCCGCGAGCATGGCGGAGCTTCCGCCAAGGGCCGCATCGCGGCCGGGGCCGCTCCTACGAAGCGGTGCCGCGGTCGGCCACGTAGGCGGCGAACTCTTCCGCACCCATCGGCCGGCCGAACAGCGGGCCTTGCTGAAGATGGCAGTCCAGCGCGCACAGGAAGGCCTGCTGCGCCTCGCCCTCGACCCCGCGGGCGAACACTTCCAGCCCCAGTATGCCGGCCATGCTGGTCATGGCTTCGACCACCGCTTCGGCCTCCTCGCGCACGCCGACGTCGCGCACCAGCGCAGGGTCGAGCTTGATGGCGCGCAGCGGATAGCGCTTCAGGCGCGGGATGGAGCTCAGCCCGCGACCGAAATCGTCGATCGCCAGTCGCACACCCAATGCGGCAAGCTTCTCCAGCGTGCCGAGGATGCGGCTGTGCTCTTCCTTCAGCACGATCTCGTCGATGTCCAGTTCCAGCCTGTCGGCCGCAAGCCCGGAAGCCTGCAGCGCCATCGCCACACGTTCGGCCAGGTCGCCTTGCATGATCTGCTCGATGGCGACGTTGATCGTCAGCAGGGGCGGGTGCTCGCCGTCCGCGGGCCAGCGGGCGGCGTGGCGGCAGGCAGCGTGCAGCACCCAGTCGCCGAGCTCGGCGAGGATGCCGCCGTCGCGCGCGGTGCCGAGAAAACGGCGGAAGGGAATCAGTCCGAGGTCCGGGTGCCGCCAGCGCAGCAGCGCCTCACCGCCGCGCAGGCTGCCGTCGCGGCCGTCCACCAGCGGCTGGAAGTGCACTTCCAACTGTTCGCGCTCCACCGCGTGGCGCAGGTTGATCTCGAAGGCGGTGCGTTCGATCTGGGCGCCGTCCATCTCGTCGGCGTAGTACTGGTAGTTGTTGCCGCCCAGCTGACGGGCATGGGCAAGCGCCGCTTCCGCGTGGCGGGCGAGCACGTTCAGTTCGCTGCCGTTGTCGGGGAAAACCGCGATGCCGATGCTCGCGCCCAGTCTGATCTGGCGATCCTCGGCCTCGAACGGACGGCCGAGCGCGGCGAGGATCGCTTCGGCGCTGCGCCCGAACTCGCTGGTCAGGTTGGCGTCCGGCAGCAGCGCGAGGAAGGTGTCGCTGCGTTCGCGTGCCACGGTGGTGCCCCGCGGTACCGCCATCTGCAGGCGGCGGGCGATCTGTTGCAGGATGTCGTCGCCGATGTTGTCGCCGAACTCGCGGTTGACCGTCTTGAAACTGTCGAGATCGATGCGCATCAGGCCGACGCTGCGGTGGGTGTCGCGCGCGCGTTCGGTGGCCTCGATGAAACGGCGTTCGAACAGCCGCCGGTTGGGCAGGCCGGTGAGGATGTCGTGGGTGGCGACATAGTCGGCACGCGACTCGGCCTGGCGCCGTGCGGAGAGATCCGAGAACACGCCGATGTAGTGCAGCACCTCGCCGCGCGCATTGCGTACCGCGGTGACGCTCAGCCACTCGGGATAGGTTTCGCCGTTCTTGCGCCGGTTCCAGATCTCGCCCTGCCACTGGCCGGTGCTCGCCAGTTCGCGCCACAGCGTCTCGGCGAAATTCCTGTCAGGGCGGTCGGCCCCCAGCATCGCCGGATCCTGCCCGCGGACGTCGTCGAGGGTATAGCCGGTGATCTCGGTGAAGGCCTTGTTCACGGCGAGGATGCGGTTGGCGGCATCGCTTACCAGGATGGCCTGGTTGGCGGCGTCGAGCACATCCAGCGGAATGCGCAGGCTTGCGCCGAACAGCGGGGCGTCGGGCAGGTCGTGAGTCAGCACGACCGTGTGCGGCGCCTGGGGCAGTTCGAGCGGATAGCACAGCACGTCGGCGCGGAAGTCGCGGCCGTCGCGGGTGCGCAAGTGCCATTCGCCGCTGTCCGGGGATGCTCCGGCGTGATCTTCGGCAGCACGCAGATCGGCCACGGTGAGGCCGGCCATCTCCGCCTCGCTGTAGCCGTAGAGGCCGGCAGCCGCAGCGTTGGCCGCGAGAATGCGCAGTTCCGTGCCCTGACACAGCAGGGTCGGCAGGGGACTGTCGGCGAACACGCGCCTGAAGACCTCGGCCGAGGCCCGCGGCACCGGCGCCGCGTCCCGTCTCGCGGCCGCTTGCTGAGGGGCGGAAGAGTGCGCGGCGATGGCGGCGACCGGCGGCAGGATCAGCAGGCGCCAGTCGGGTTTGGGGCCGGGCAGTACGCGTGCGGTGAGTGCCGGGCCGGCAGGCGGCTGCAAGGTGGCCAGCGGCGCGGCGTCGGCCGCGGGCCAGTCGACCTGCACGCAGTCTTCGAGCGGATGGCCGACCAGCGCGGCGCGCTCGACGGTGAGGGTGCGCAGCGCGGCGGCGTTGGCGGCGGCGACATATCCGCCATCGTCGATGACCAGCACGGGCTGTTCGAGGGCTGCGGCAAGGCGCGGCCACAGGGTGTCCTTGCCGCTGTCCTCGCCGGCTGCTTCGGCATAGCCTTCGGCCGCCAGGTCGGGGCTGAGGATCAGCGCGTGGATGCCGGGGCGGATGCGCGCGGCGGCGATGAACTTGAGGTCGCGGGTGCCGGCGGGCGTGGCGACCTGCAGGCTGCCGCGCATCTCGCCCTGGATGAACAGGCGGGCGCGTGCGGTGAGGAAAGCGCGCTCGGAGGGGAAGATATCGGAGAGCGGCTGGCCGGCGAGCTGGCGGTAGTCGCGCCCGAGCAGGCGGCAGGCGGCGCTGTTGACCTCGAGGATGACCTCGTCGCCAGTGATGATCAGGCCCTCGTCGAGCAGTTCGAGCAGGGCCAGGTACAAGCCTGTCTCCGCGCCTTCCGAGAAGTCGGGCACGAAGGGCTCGTCGGGGTTTTCATCGCCCCCGGGGCGACGGGCTGTGTTCATCGAAGCGGACATTTCCAGGTCGTCGGACGTCTTAACGGCTGAGGTCCACGATACTTGAAGCCGCTCCGCCGATAGGCGGGAAAAGGCGGGGCCGAAGGCCCTATTTCCGCCCCAGCCCGCCCAGGAGGAAGGCCACCGGGCGCTGGCCGCGTCGCGGCGGCTCGTCCGGCTTGGCCGTGGTGCCAGCGGTTTCCGCAGCAGGCGCGGCGATGCTCGACTCGTAGGGCTTGCTGAAATCGAAGCCGTCCGGCGCGATCGTCGAGCGGCCCGGACGCTTGCCGCCACGCTCCGCGCGGGGCGCGGCCGGCTGGGCCGCGCGCGGCGCGCGTTCGCGCCCGCCGTCGGCCTTGTCGGCACTGCCACGGCGGCCGCGACCGCCCCTGCTGCCGGCCTCGAAGAACTCCGGTTCGGGCTCGAAGCCGGGGACGATCTCCTGCGGGATCTCCAGCTTGATCAGCTTCTGGATGTCGTTGAGCCAGTGCTTCTCTTCGGCGCACACCAGCGACACCGCGTTGCCCTTGTGCCCGGCGCGGCCGGTGCGGCCGATGCGGTGCACGTAGTCTTCGGCGGTGTGCGGCAGCTCGAAGTTGATCACGTAGGGCAGTTCGTCGATGTCGATGCCGCGTGCGGCCACGTCGGTGGCCACCAGCACGCGCAGCTTGCCGGCCTTGAAGGCTTCCAGGGTCTCGGTGCGCTGCTGCTGGCTCTTGTCGCCGTGGATGGCGTCCGCGGAGATGCCGTGGCGCTCGAGGAAGTGGGCCAGGCGGCCGCACACGATCTTGGTGTCGACGAAGACCAGCGCCTGGGTGTCGGGCTGGTGGCGCAGCAGGTGGGCGAGCAGGTTGCGTTTCATGCCCGAGGAGACCGGGTGCACCACGTGGGTGATGGTCTCGGACACCATGTTGCGGCGGGCCACTTCGATCAGCTGTGGGTTCTTCAGCATCTGGTCGGCGAGCTTCTTGATCTCGTCGGAGAAGGTGGCCGAGAACAGCAGGCTCTGGCGGGCGGCCGGCAGCAGGCCGAGGATGCGGCGGATGTCGGGGATGAAGCCCATGTCCAGCATGCGGTCGGCTTCGTCCAGCACCAGCATCTCGACCTGGGAGAGGTTGATGGTCTTCTGCTGCACGTGGTCGAGCAGGCGGCCCGGGGTGGCGATGACGATCTCGATGCCGCGGCGCAGTTCCTGGATCTGCGCGTTCATGTCCACGCCGCCGTAGATGCAGGTGGCGCGCAGCGGCACGTACTTGGAGTAGGTCTTGACCGATTCATACACCTGCATCGCCAGTTCGCGCGTGGGCGCAAGGATCAGGGCGCGCGTCTGGTGGCGGGCCGGCGAGGTGCTGGTGCTGGCATGGCGCGCCAAGCGGTGCAGCAGTGGCAGCGTAAAGCCGGCAGTCTTGCCGGTGCCAGTCTGTGCCCCGCCCATGACGTCGTGGCCGGCGATGACGATGGGAATCGCCTGGCGCTGGATCGGGGTGGGTTCGGTGTAACCGGCGTCGGCTACGGCTTTCTGCAGTTCGGGTATGAGGCCGAGTTCGGCGAAGCTCATGGGCGCCTTTCTGGTTCCGGGGCCACGGGGGCCGGAAGCGTTTGAAAACCCGGGATTATACACCTTGCGTGAGTCGCGGCCGGTTGCAGCTTCCGTGCGTGACCGGCGGGCTACTTGCGCAGCGCCAGGTAGGCGGTGACCTCCTCGCGGTCGTGGTACAGGTGCTTGATGCGCAGGTCGTAGGGGCCGACGCTGGCCAGGCGCTTCCTGATCAGTGCGCGGCATTGTTCCACTGCGTCCAGGCGGCGCTTCATCGGCAGCTTGAGGTTGAAGATGCTGCGCCGGCAGCGCCCGGTGGCCACCCACTCGGCCACCAGCGAGGCGATGCGAGAGGGCTGGTCGACCATGTCGCACACCATCCATTCCACCGTGCGCTGCGGCCGCCAGGTGAAGCCGTCGGCGCGCAGGTGCTCGACCATGCCGGTAGCCATCACCGCGTCGCCCATCGGGCCGTTGTCCACCGCGGTGACGTGCAGGCCGCGGCTGGCGAGCTGCCAGGTCCAGCCGCCGGGCGAGGCGCCCAGGTCCACCGCGCGCAGGCCGGCGCGCAGGGTGGCGGTGCGCTCGTCCTCGCCGAGCAGGGTCATGAAGGCTTCCGACAGCTTGAGCGTCGAGCGGCTGGGTGCGCCGCCGGGCATGCGCAGGCGCGGGATGCCCATCGGCCAGGGCGAGCTCTCCTGCGGCATCGCCGCGGCCAGCCAGGCGGTGGTGGCACTCTCGAACATCACGTGCAGCACCGGCAGGCCGGCCTTGCCGGTGCGTAGTGCCCCGGTCTTCTCCAGCACGCGGGCGAAGGGCTCGGTGAAGCGGCGGCAGAAACCCGAGCGCTGCTTGGCCTCGTCGGTGTCCGGGGTCTCCAGCACCAGCTCGGTGAAGCGCTGCCCGCTGCCCTTGACCGCGTCGAGCAGCGGGGTGGCGCGGTCGCGCTCGGGCAGGTCGGTGACGCGCGCGAACCACAGCATCAGCTGGCGGGCGAACACCGGGCGGCGCCAGTCGGTGAGGCCTTCGAAGGCGGTGGCGGGCAGCGGCTCGAAAGTCTCGTAGACCACGAAGCCGGTGTCGGGCTTGGCGCGCACATGGCCGATCAGGCCGGCGTCGGCGGCCAGTTCGTCGAGTTCGGCGGCGAGTTCCTTCTCGAAACCGGCGCGGCAATAGGCGAGCAGGCCGGAAACCAGCAGGCCGGAGGGCAGGGAGGCGGACATGGGGGTGGGCGGGCGCGCCAGGCGCTGGGTATCATCGGGACGAAGGCGTGGATGATAAGCCCCGTCGCCGGGGGCGCAAAATCTGAATTTTCAGGTAGGAGCGGCCTTGGCCGCGATGCGGCGATTCCAGACGCTGGCCGCCGCATCGCGGCCAAGGCCGCTCCTACCACCGCAAAGGAGAATGCAATGGAATACAGAGTGCTGGGCGAGGGCGGGCCGAAGGTGTCGGCCGTCTGCCTGGGAACGATGACCTTCGGGCAGCAGAACAGCGAGGCGGAGGCGCACAGCCAGCTCGATTGCGCGCTGGAGCGCGGCATCAACTTCATCGACACCGCGGAGATGTACGCGGTGCCGCCGCGTGCCGAAACCTACGGTGCCACCGAAACCATCGTCGGCAACTGGCTGGTGCGCCAAGCGCGCGAGCGCATTGTGCTGGCGACCAAGGTGGCCGGCCCGGCACGCAGTTTGGACTGGATCCGCGGCGGCCCGCCGGCGCTCGATCGCGAAAACATCCGCGCGGCGGTGGAAGGCAGCCTGCGCCGGCTGAAGACCGACTACATCGACCTCTATCAACTGCACTGGCCGGAGCGCAACCAGCCGATGTTCGGCCAGTGGCAGTATGACCCGGCCAAGGAGCGCGCGTGCACGCCGATCCGCGCCCAGCTGGACGCCCTGGCGGAGCTGGTGGCCGAGGGCAAGGTCCGCCATGTCGGACTGTCCAACGAACATCCCTGGGGGGTGATGCAGTTCGTCCGCCTGGCCGAGGAGCACGGCCTGACGCGGGTGGTGTCCACGCAGAACGCCTACAACCTGCTCAACCGGGTGTTCGAGTACGGTCTGGCGGAGGTCTGTCACCGCGAGCATGTCGGCCTGCTGGCCTATTCACCGCTGGCCTTCGGCCATCTCTCCGGCAAGTACCTGGACAACCCCGGCGCGCCCGGCAGGCTGACCGCCTTCGAGAATTTCGGCCAGCGCTATGCCAAGCCCGGAGTGAGGCCGGCGGTGGAAGCCTACGCCGCGCTGGCGCGCCGCCGCGGCCTGAGCCTGACGCGCCTGGCACTGGGCTTTGTGTACCACCGCGGTTGCGTGGCCAGCACCATCATCGGTGCGACCAGCCTGGCGCAACTGGAGGAGAACCTGGCCGCCTGGGACGCGCGCCCCGACGAGGAGCTGCTGGCGGAGATCGACGACATCCACCTGCGCTGCGGCAACCCCGCGCCCTAGCTAGCCGGCGGCTTGATCGGCGTGAACGGTGCGCCCGGCACGATGGCGGGCGCATCGCCGCCCTCGGTGCCGGCAGACGGTTTCATCGGCGCGGGGATGAGATGGGAAGGCACTTCCTGCAGGTTGTGCTCCATCATGTAGTCGTTCATCTCCCGCCAGCCGGCAAACACCGCGGACTTGGGCGCCTTGGGGTTGAGCGCGTAGCAGTCTTCCAGCGAGCGCCCGGTCTGCCGGCAGGCGCTGCCGATGGCGCGCCCTTCGGCTTCGGCAATCATCGCTTCCTTTTGCGGATCAGGCAGTTCGAGCAAATCGGCCAGGCGCTCGCAACCAAGCAGCATGGGCAGGAAGAGCAGGGGCAGGATGCGGCGGACAGCGGTCAACATAATTTCTTACAGCCTGTTAGGAGGCATACACCGAAAAATAACGTCACCTGACGCAGAATCTTGAAACACTTCGCGAGCGACCATCAATATGAAGTTCTCCAACAAGCCTGTGCGATGGGCCGGACGCGCGTGCGCCCTGCTGTGCATGCTTCTACCGGCAGCCCCGTCTCTTGCGCAACCGCTGGCCGCGCGTGCGAGCACGGTCCAGGACGCGCAGGAGATCGAACTGGCGCACCGCTTCGATCTTGCCAGAACGGAGGCCCTGCAGGCCCTGGTCGACCGCTTCAACGCGGGCAGCAAGGACTACCGGATCGTATTGACGCGGCGTGACTGGCAGCAGGAGGCCTTGCCGCACCTGATGGTGCTCGAAGGCGAGGAAGAGGAACGCTTCCTTGCCGGCAAACCGCGCTACCGCCCGCTGCACGAGCTGATGCGGGCGGCTGGCGTACCGCTCAAGAGCGGCCGCCCGCCGGTGACGATGACGCGCAAGCCGGTCGACGGGCAGGGGCGCTTGCAGGCATTGCCGGTGGGGCTGACCACCCCGGTGCTGTACGTGAATCGTGAAGCCTTCCGCCGTGCCGGGCTGGACCCGGCGGTGCCGATCAACACCTGGCAGGACCTGCAGAACGCGCTCGGCCAGTTGTTCGACACCGGCCATGCCTGCCCCTACACGGTGTCGGAGCCCGGCCGCGTCATGGTGGAGAACCTCAGCGCCTGGCACAACGTGCCGGTCACCGCGCGCCGCGGCCGCACCGACGCGCCCGCCTTCAACGGCATGGTGCAGATCAAGCACGTGGCGATGATGGCCAGCTGGTACCGCGCCCGCTACCTGCACATCTTCGGTCGCGGCCCCGAGGCCGAGCGGCGTTTCGCCAGCGGCGAATGCGCGGTGATCGCCGCGCCTTCGGCCAGCTGGGCGGCCTTCCGCCGGCAGACCGGGCTGGACGTGGGCGTGCTGCGCCTGCCGTTCTACGACGATTTCCCCGGCGCACCGCAGAACACCCTGGCCGACGGCGCCTCGCTCTGGGTGGCAGTGGGCAAGAAGCCGGCCGAGTATCGTGCGATGGCCCGCTTCATCGACTACTGGCTCAAGCCCGAGAACCAGCTTGCCTGGCAGCGGGACGCGGGCTTCCTGCCGCTCAACAGCGCGGGGCTGCCCGCCGGTGCGAGCGAACTTGCCGGAGCCGATCTGGACAATCTGCGGGTTGCCGTGGGTCAGCTCAACAACAAACCCGCCACGCAGGAGTCGTCGGCATCCGCGCTCGTCGGTCGCGACGGTGTGCGCCGCATCCTCGATGAGGAACTCGACGCGGTGTGGGCCGACCTGAAGCCCGCGAAGGAAGCGCTGGATACGGCGGTCATGCGCCTGGGCGCGCCCCCGGTCCGCTGAGCGCGCCCCTGCAATGACATCGGCGGTGTGGCCCTGGCCGCGCGTCCTTGCCCACCGCTGCGGCGGCGCGCTGGCACCCGAGAACACCCTGGCGGGCCTGGCGGCCGCGGCACGCAGCGGCTGCCGTGGCGTCGAGTTCGACGTCATGCTCGCCGCCGACCACGTGCCCGTACTGATCCACGACGAAACCCTGGAGCGCACCACCAACGGGCGCGGACGGGTGGCCGACACTCCATGGGGCGCGTTGAGTCGCCTGGATGCGGGCGGCTGGTTCGACGAGCGCTTCGCCGGCGAGCCCTTGCCCAGCCTGCAGGACGCCGCCGCGCGCTGTATCGAGCTGGGACTGGCCGTGAACCTGGAGATCAAGCCGGCAGCCGGGTTCGAGACGGAGACCGGACAGGTCGCCGCCCGGGTGGCGGTTGCCTGCTGGCGCGATGCCGCGCTGCCGCCATTGCTGTCGTCCTTCTCCGAATCCGCCCTGCTCGCCGCCGCCGGCGAGGCGCCCCGGCTCCCGCGTGGCCTGCTGGTCGAGCAGGTGCCCGAGGACTGGCGGGCTCGTTGCCAGCGGGTGGGGGCTGTCGCCCTGCACGCCCATCACGATGCCCTCGATGCCGGCATCGTCGCCGACGTGCGTGCGGCCGGCCTGTGGCTGGCCTGCTACACGGTGAATGATCCCGCGCACGCGGCCGAGCTTTTCGCCTGGGGCGTGGACTGCGTGATCACCGATCATCCCGACCGGGTAGGCGTGCGCTGAGCCGTCGGCGAAGGGTTTCCCCCTTCGTCTTGACGCCGCGCCAGCCGGCCTCCTACCATCCCGCTTTTTCCCGTGAGCGCGTCCGCCTTGTCCATCCAGCAGCTCTTCGCCCCGATCGCAGCCGACATGCAGGCGGTCGACGCGGTGATCCGCCAGCGTCTCCATTCGGACGTGGTGCTGATCCGCCAGGTGGCGGAATACATCATTCACAGCGGCGGCAAGCGCCTGCGCCCAGCGCTGGTGCTGTACACCGCCGGCGCCATGGGCTACCGCGGCACGCATCACCATGAACTGGCCGCGGTGGTGGAGTTCATCCACACCGCCACGCTGCTGCACGACGACGTCGTCGACGAGTCCGAACTGCGCCGCGGCAACAAGACCGCCAACGCCATGTTCGGCAACGCCGCCTCGGTGCTGGTGGGCGATTTCCTCTATTCGCGCGCCTTCCAGATGATGGTCGGGGTCAACGACATGCGCGTCATGCAGGTGCTGGCCGACGCCACCAACGTCATCGCGGAAGGCGAGGTGCTGCAGCTGCTCAACTGCCACGACGCCGATGTCGGCATCGACGGCTACCTGCGCGTGATCCGCTACAAGACCGCCAAGCTGTTCGAGGCCGCCACCCGCCTGGGCGGCATCCTCGGCGGCGCCTCGCCGGAGCTGGAGGAGCGCCTGGCCGCCTTCGGCATGCACCTGGGCACCGCCTTCCAGATCATCGACGACGTGCTCGACTACTCCTCGGACGAAGCTGCAACCGGCAAGCACCTCGGCGACGACCTCGCCGAAGGCAAGCCCACCCTGCCGCTGATCCACGTCATGCAGCAGGGCAGTGCGGAGCAGGCCGCGGTGGTGCGCAAGGCCATCGAGACCGGCGGCCGGGACGACTTCGAAGCCGTGCTCGCCGCCATCCATGCCACCGGCGCACTCGAAGAGAGCCGCCGCCACGCACGTGCCGAGGCGCAGCTGGCCATCGATGCCCTCGATGCATTGCCCCCTTCCATTTTCAAGGATGCGCTGCTACAATTATCGGACTTTGCAGTTGCGCGAAATCACTGATATATTAGTGGGCTTCGCAAGGCAGTGAAAAAAGTGTCGGGGAATAGCTCAGCCTGGTAGAGCACTGCGTTCGGGACGCAGGGGCCGGAGGTTCGAATCCTCTTTCCCCGACCAAAAATTCCCGAGGAAAAACCGCCGGTTACGGCGGTTTTTTCGTTTACGGCGCGAAGTGCAAAGACGGTTGAATTTTTGCAGACTGGTGTCCCAGCTGTCCCAAGCTTGTCCCACGTCGACGGCGCCCGACTGGCGTGGACGAAACTCCTTGTCCGGGAGACTCCTCGTACCCGGACGCCGGGCGTCCGAGGAGGCCGATCAACGGGGCGTGCCCAGTTCGTGGGTGCTGCGTCCCGGGAAGTGGCGCAACGCTTCCACGCTGCGTAGGCGAAAACGCAGCTGTACTGATGCGGTATTCAGCCCCAGCTCAAGAGTTCTTCTCTTGCCTCTCGGCGTCAGCCTTTTCCTTGGCGGCTTGAGCATCCTTTTCCATCTTCCGTTTGGCAAAAAAGATCGCCACATTTCCAACCACGATCAGCAGGCCACCCACCAGAACGATATGCAGCAACGAAGCCCGATTGTCTGAAGCCGCACTCGTCGCTTCCGCCGCCAAGGCCATTCCGTTCGGAAGACCAACGCAAAGCGTGGTCAGCAATGCCGCCATGTGCTTCATGTGATATCTCATCTCTCGATCCCGATAGTGCCCGCGCATGCGGCATCCCGACTGACGGATTCTGTAGCCTCGTCCGCATTGTACTGAATCGCCTTGTGACGGCCCAAAAAGGCCGCCGCGTACTTTTCCAGGCATTCCGGGTGAAGTACGCCTGCATCGACGCCCACTCCATGCAGTACCCGGTGCATCGCCCGTGTTCAGTACGGGCGGTTCATCTGCGTGCTTACTACGCGCAGAAGCAGTAGGGCACGGCGTGAGGGTATCGACCGTCGGTAGGACTCTTGCGGTTTTCGCGCATTGACAGCGCTCGTGCCGTCTCAAGATAATCGAACTACTGCGGGAGAGAGGGTTGCCGGATCTCCGGGCCCCGCCGAAGGCGCAAACTCCCATGATCGCTCAGGCATACCGAACCGCAGGAATCATTTGCCGGCTGGAGAGCGGTTGCGGGCCAGATGGGGCCCGGCAACCCACCGAAGGGGCAGGTCCGCGCAGGGCCGAAACTCTCAGGTAAAAGGACAGGGGGAGAGGCGTTGCGAATGCTCCGATGAGGGGCTTTCGCCTATCGACGGAGCCTCTCCCGATGTCGCACAGCATCGCCCAGTTCTTCCAGTCCTTCTCCCTTCCGCAGCTCGACCTGCTGCTGCTCGTCTATCTGATCGCCATCAGCACCGAGGCCATGTCCGGCGCATTGGCCGCGGGGCGGCGCAACATGGACATCTTCGGCGTGGCGGTGATTGCCTTCGTCACCGCGCTGGGCGGCGGGACCATCCGCGACGTGGTGCTCGGCAACTACCCGATCGGCTGGACCCAGCATCCGGAGTACGTGTACCTGGTCATACTCGCCGGCCTGGCCACCACGGTGCTTGCCCGCTTCATGCACCACATGAAGCGCAGCTTCCTGATGCTGGATGCGATGGGGCTGGTGGCCTTCTCGCTGATCGGCTGCGACGTGGCATTGCGCTTCGACTACCCGGTGGTGGTGGTGATCATGGCCGGCATGCTCACCGGGATCAGCGGCGGCATCCTGCGCGACGTGCTGTGCAACCAGGTGCCGGTGGTGTTCCGCCGCGAGCTGTATGCCAGCGTGTCGCTCTTCGTCTGCGTGCTTTTCCTGGGCCTGCGATCGGCGGGCGTGGATGACGGGCTCAACATGCTGAGTTGCTTCGTCCTGGGCTTCGGTTTCCGCATGCTGGCGCTGCGCCAGAGCTGGCGACTGCCGACGTTCTCCTATCAGCAGCGCTGGGAGTAGGCGCGGCCGGCGCGCCTTTCACCGACCGGGTGTATCCAGTCGAATCGCCGCAAACTGCGGTGCCCGATGTGGGCGTATGATTCAGCCGTGTATCCCCCAGGCATGATAATGGTGCCTGACATCCGGATTGGGCGGCGCATGAACGGACATCGAGGTTTCCTGGCGGCACTGGTTCTGGCCGGGCTGCTGATTGCCGCGGGTTGCGGCAGCGACAGCCCGGCTGGGCGCCGTACCGTGAACATCGGCCTCTACCAGAACGCTCCCAAGGTATATACCGCTGCAAACGGCAAGCCGGCCGGGCTGTTCGTGGAGCTGATCGAGGCGGTGGCAAAGGCCGAAGGCTGGACGCTGAACCACGTGCCCTGCGAATGGGCCGACTGCCTGCGCCGCCTGGAAGCGGGCGAGCTGGACCTGATGCCGGACGTGGCCTTCTCATCCGAACGCACCCGGCGCTTCGACTTCCACCAGGTATCGGTGGCCAACAGCTGGTCACAGGTCTACGCGCATCCCGGCCGGGTGATCCAGGACCTGGAGGATCTCGCCGGCATGCGGGTGGCCATCCTCGACGGCGGCATCCAGCAGTCCTTCCTGGCCCAGCTGGCGGCCGGCAGCGGTGTGGCCTATCAGGCCGTGCCGGTGAAGTCGCTCGACGAGGGTTATCGCGCGGTCGTCGAGGGGCGGGCTGACGCGGTGGTCACCAACAGCTTCTTTGCCGCGCGCAACGGCAACCAGTACCGGCTGGCGGAGACACCCATCGTCTTCCTGCCGTCCACACTGTATTTTGCCGCGCCCAAGGGGCGCAGCCTGGACCTGCTGGCGCGTATCGACCTGCATCTGAACGAATGGCGGGGTGACGCGGACTCCATTTACTTCGACGCCCTGCGCCGCACCATGGCCGCACCGCCGGAGGTGCGGATGCCGCACTGGGTGAAGTGGTCGCTGATCGGCGCCGGCGCGGGCCTGCTGCTGCTGATCAGCGTCAGCCTGCTGCTGCGCTGGCAGGTGGCGCAGCGCACCCGCGACCTGCTCGCCACCACCCGCGAACTGGAGATCGAGCGGGCCAGCCTGGAGCATCAGGTGGCCGCGCGCACCGCCGAACTGCTGGCGGCCAAGGAAGAGGCCGAGCACCTGTCGCGGGTGAAGAGCGACTTCCTGGCCAACATGAGCCACGAGATCCGCACGCCGATGAACGCCATCCTCGGCATGCTCTACCTGGCGCTCAAGGGCGAACTGTCGTCCCCCCTGCGCAACCAGCTCACCAAGGCGCAGGGCGCGGCGCATTCGCTGCTCGGCATCATCAACGACATCCTGGACATTTCCAAGATCGAGGCCGGCAAGCTGGAGATCGAGCATATCGAGTTCGGTCTGGAGGCGGTGCTCGAGCAGTTGTCCGATGCGGTGGCCTTCCAGGCCGAGCACAAGGGCATCGAATTCCTCATCCGCTATGACCCGAAGATTCCGCCCCGCCTGGTGGGCGACCCGCTGCGCCTGGGCCAGATCCTGCTCAACCTGTGCAGCAATGCGGTGAAGTTCACCGAGCATGGCGAGGTCGAACTGGCCTTCCGTTGCATATCCGCCAGCGAGAGCCGCGTCTCCATGCAGGTCAGCGTGCGCGACTCGGGCATAGGCATGAGTCCCGAGGTACAGCGCAAGTTGTTCGAGAAGTTCACCCAGGCCGACCAGACCACCACCCGCCGCTTCGGCGGCACCGGCCTGGGGCTGGCGATCAGCCGCAACCTGATCGAACTGATGGGCGGGCGCATCTGGGTGGAGGACTCGCAGCCCGGCCGCGGCACCACCATGTGCTTCGCGCTGGAACTGGAGGTCGCACACCAGGCGCAGGCGGGCCAGCGCGAGCTGGTCGAGCGCGCCGGTCCGCTGCTCGAAGGCGTGCGCGTGCTGGTGGCGGACGACAACGAGGTGTCGCGCGCCATCCTCACCGAGATGCTGCACTTCTTCCGCCTCTCGGTGCACGGCGTGTCCAACGGCGCCGATGCGCTGGCCGCCATCCGCGAGGCCACGACGCCCTTCGACCTGGTGCTGATGGACTGGCGCATGCCGGGCATGAACGGCGACGAGGTGACCCGCCGCATCCAGGGCGATCCGGCGATCGCGCACAAACCCCGCGTGGTGATGGTCACCGCCTACGGGCGCGAGGACGTGATCCGCCTTGCCGAGCAGGCCGGGGTGGACGGCTTCCTGATCAAGCCGGTGTCGCCGTCCACGCTGCTCGACACCATCCTCTCGGTGCTCGGCCGCGGGCGCTTCTTCGGACAAGGCGAACAGCGCCGCGAGGCGGCCGCGGAGCTGGCCACCAGCGGACAACTGGCCGGCGCGCGGCTGCTGCTGGTGGAAGACAACGACATCAACCGCGAATTCGCCGTGGAGCTGCTGCGCAGCGAAGGCATCGTGGTCGATGAGGCGGCCGATGGCCGGCAGGCGCTCGAACGGGTGCAGCAGCAGGATTACGACGCGGTGCTGATGGACATCCAGATGCCGGTGATGGATGGCCTGGAGGCGGCGCGCCGCATCCGCGCGCTCGCCGCCGAACCGGGCGGCGAGCGCTTCGCCCGCCTGCCCATCGTTGCCATGACCGCGCTGGCGATGGCGCAGGATGCCGAACGCAGCCGCGCCGCCGGCATGAACGACCATGTCACCAAGCCGATCGCGCCGGAGCGCCTGATGGCCGCGCTGGCGCGCTGGGTTAAGCTGCCGGCGGGGCGGCGCACGCAGCGGCCCGCGGCGTCGGACGGCGGCGGCCTGCAGGGCACCGAGCTGCCGCCGGAACTGCTGGCGCTGGGCAGCCTGGACGTGCGCGAGGGGGTGCGGCGCATCGGCGGCAAGGCAGAGGCCTACCGCAGGCAGCTCGGGCGTTTCCGCGAACACTACGCCGACGCCGCCCAGCACCTGCAACGCCTGCTGGACGAGCAGGGCAGCCAGGCGGCGGCCGAGTACTGCCATGCGCTCAAGGGCGTTACCGGCAACATCGGCGCAAGCGCGCTGTGCGAGCGGGTCGGCGCGCTCGAGGGCCAACTCCGCCAAGGGCAGCGCCTGCAGGCCGGCGACCTCGAGGCGCTGCGCAGCCTGTTGCAGCAGGTGCTGGACGACATCGATGCACTTGCCGAGCGCAGCGCGGAGGCTGCTCCGGCCCCGGGCACTTCCGCACCGCTTGCCAGCGCACGGCTGGGTGAACTGTTGCACCGCCTGGCCGATGCGCTCACCCATGACCTGGGCGTGGTCGAACCCTTGCTCGCCGAACTGCGTGCCGGTACCGTCGGCACTCCGCTGGAGGCGGAGATCGTCGCCATCGCCGCCCTGGTCGACGTCTTCGACATCGATCGCGCGCTGGCGCGGCTGCATGCCCTGCAGGTCTCCCACAGAGAAACCACACCATGACCGAAACCGACAAACCTTCCGCAGGCGAGCGCCCGCGCATCCTCATCGTCGATGACGTGCATGAGAACCTGCACGCGCTGATGAACGTGCTGCGCGACGACTACGCCATCCTCGCCGCGACCAGCGGCGAGAAGGCGCTGGAACTGGCGCGCCGCAGCCCGCAGCCCGACCTGATCCTGCTGGACATCCGCATGCCGGGCATGGACGGCTACTCGGTACTGGCCGAGCTCAAGATCGATCCGGCCACCGCCGAGATCCCGGTGATCTTCGTCACCGCCCTGTCGGAGGCCGCCGACGAGGCGCGCGGGCTCAAGCTGGGGGTGGCCGACTACATCGTCAAGCCGGTCAATCCCGAGCTCTTGCACAGCCGCATCCGCACCCAGCTGGAGCTGCAGCGCCACCGGCGCAACCCGGCGCTGTTCGACCTGGTGGCCCATGCCAACGGCGAGCGCCAGTACTCGCTGCTGGTGGTGGACGACGTACCGGAGAACATCCACGAACTGCTGGAAGCCCTGAAGGACAGCTACCGCATCCAGGTGGCCTGCTCGGGCGAGAAGGCGCTGGAGATCGTGCACGGCGCCCACCCGCCGGACCTGGTGCTGCTCGACGTGGTGATGCCCGGCATGGATGGCTACGAGGTTTGCCGGCGGATCAAGGCCACGCCCACCGGCAACCGCATCCCGGTGATCTTCGTCACCGTGATGGACGCGGTCGAGCAGAAGCTCAAGGGCTTCGAGCTTGGCGCGGCCGACTTCATCACCAAGCCCTTCGACATCGACGAGGTGCGTGCCCGGGTGCGCACCCATCTGGAACTGAGCCGGCTGCGCCGCTTCCTGGAGGACCTGGTCGCCCAGCGCACCGCGATGCTGGAGGTCAGCGAGGAGAAGTACCGCATCCTCGCGCACCGCGACCCGCTCACCGGCCTGCCCAACCGCGTGCTGTTCGCCGAGCAGCTCGAGCAGGCCATCCTGCATGCGGAGCGCAACCGCGGCCAGTTCGCGCTGCTCTTCCTCGATCTGGACAACTTCAAGACCATCAACGAGAGCCTCGGCCACAGCCGCGGCGACCAGCTGCTGATCGAGGTCGGCCGCCGCCTGCAGGCAGTGCGTCCGGGCAGCGACGCCATCGCCCGTATCGGTGGCGACGAGTTCAACATCATCATCGAGCGCCGGCCGGGCATGCCGTGGGTGGACCTGATCGCGCAGCGCATGATGGAAGCGCTGGCCGAACCCTTCCTGCTCGACGGGCAGGCAGTTTATGTCGGCGCGACCATCGGCATCGCCCTGTACCCGGCCGATGGCGCCAGCGCCGAGGTGCTGCTGAGCAATGCCGACGCGGCCCTCCACCAGGCCAAACTTGCCGGGCGCGGCACCCTGCGTTTCTTCTCCCCCGAGATGTCCAGCCGCGCCAGGAGCCGCCTGAGCCTGGAAGCCGACCTGCGCCGCGCGCTGGAGAACGACGAGCTGTGCCTGTACTACCAGCCCCTGGTCGACCTGGTCAGCGGGCAGATCGTCGGGGCGGAGGCGCTGGTGCGCTGGAACCACCCGGAGCGCGGCATGGTGTCGCCCGGCGAGTTCATCCCGCTTGCCGAGGAGAGTGGCCTGGTGGTGCGCCTGGGCGACTGGGTGCTGCGCGAAGCCTGCAGGCAGATCCGCCTGTGGTGCGATGCCGGGCTGGCGCCGCGCCAGACCTCGGTCAATGTCTCCGCGGTGCAGTTGAGCCGCGACGGGCTGGTCGAATCGGTCAAGGACGCGCTGGCCTGCTCCGGCGTGGCCGCCGAACGGCTGGAACTGGAGATCACCGAGAGCTCGGTGATGGCCGACCGCGAACGCTCGCTGCGTGCGCTGGCCGATCTGCGCCGGCTCGGCGTGAGGCTGTCGATCGACGACTTCGGTACCGGCTATTCCTCGCTGGCCTACCTGCAGCAGCTGGAGGTGCACAAGCTGAAGGTGGACATGTCCTTCGTGCGCGACATGACCACCAACAGCGGCAAGGCCTCCATCGTGCGCGCGGTCGTCGCGCTGGGGCACAGCCTGGGGCTGGAGGTGATCGCCGAAGGGGTGGAGGACGCCGGGCAGGCCCGCTTCCTCAGGGCCATGCAGTGCGACGTGATGCAGGGCTATCTCGTCAGCCGGCCGCTGCCGGCCGAGGCGATGACCCGCTTCCTGACGGAGTTCAGCCCGCTTCACGTGCCGGTGGAAGACGAAGCCCTGTCCACCCTGCTGCTGGTCGATGACGAACCGGCCGTGCTGTCTTCGCTCAAGCGGCTGCTGCGGCGCGAGGGCTATCGCGTGCTCACCGCGGGGAGCGGCGAGGAAGCGCTGGCCCTGCTGGCCGAGCACGAGGTGGGCGTGATCCTAGCCGACCAGCGCATGCCGGGCATGAGCGGCACCGAGGTGCTCGCGCGGGCGCGCCAGATGCACCCGAAGGCGGTGCGCATGGTGCTCTCCGGCTACACCGACGTGGACAGCCTCACCGAGGCGGTCAACCGCAGCGAACTGTTCCGCATCCTGCTCAAACCCTGGGAGGAGGCGGAACTGCTCGAAGCCATCCGCCAGGGCTTCCGCAGCTACGACAGGGCGGCGCAGCCCTGAGCGGTGAGGCCGGCCCCGGGGCTCGTGCCTTGGTGGTGATGCGGGAACAAGCCGGGGTGGCGGGCGGGTCGAAGCGCTGACAGGGTAGCGCAGGCGTGCGCGCCCCTGCGCCGCTTCCGCGATAATTGCGCTGTCCGACCAGGAGACCCCCATCGATGTCCGAGCTTCCCGAAAAGGCCCGCAAGGCCGGCTTTCTCGCGCGCAGGCTGCTCAAGTCCGCCTTGAGAACGGCCGGTTCGGGCGCGCACGAAATGGCCGCGCGCAAGGATGCGGTGAGCAGCGCGGTGAGCGAGGGGGTGGGTGAAGCCGCCCGCGTGGCGGCGCAGGTGCTCGGCAGCGCGGCGAACGGACTGGGTTCTGCAGCGCGTGCGCTGGACGAGGGCCGGCGCGCGCAGTCCGAAGAGGATGCCGCGGAGCAGGCGGCCACGCTCGCCGGGCGCGGCCGCGAACTGGGCGCGCGCGCCCTGCAGCGCAGCAGTGCCGCGCTGGACAAGGCGGCCGGCGGTGTGGCCGCGGCGCGTGCCGCCGGAGCGCCGCTGGGTGCAGCGGCCGGTGGCGCCTTTGCCAGTGTGGCCGGCACGCTCGGCGCTACGCTGGATGCGGCCGCACTGGACGACAGGGATTTCGCCACGGTGATGCAAGGCATCGCCGTCAATGCGGCGCGCTACGCGCAACTGAGCGCCGCCCGTGCGGCGAGGGCGGATTGCGAGGGCAGCGCTGGCGGGCAGCACGCGCAACTGCCTGCGCTGTATGTGGACTGGCTCAACCGGGGCAATTTGCCGGGCGCCTTCCATGCCCGCCTGGCGGACGAGGGATTCGCGGTTCTCGACGGGAGCGGAGCGCCCAACGAGGCGCTGCAGCGCAAGGCGGAGGAGTCCTTTGCCCACCTGCAGGCGGCGCTGGCGCGTCATCCGGACATCGTGCCCACCGACATCGAGGAACTGGCGGCCGAACTGCTGCTGCGCGCCATCCTGGAGCAGGGCCGGGACGACCGCCCCGACCTGCAGGCGGTGGAGCGCGCGCTGGCCGGCCGCGGCGTGGACGGTCTGCGCGACGCCCAGCCCGACGGCGGCTGGCTGACCAGCTCGGCCGGGCTGGCCTTCCTCGCCCTGGCCACCTTCAGCGACCGCTCGCGCAGCCTGCTCGAACGCAGCGAAAATTTCGGCGCGCGCAGTGCCGAGATCCTGCTGGCCTCCGGTGCCGGCCGGCTGGCGCTGGCCGCCGGGCATGTGTGGTGGATCGGCGCGCTGGCCGGCGCCGGCAGCTCACTGCTGTGGGGCCGCGGGCGTGCCAAGCGGGCGCGGCTCGACGCCCTGCAGGCCCTGGCCGACAGCACCGACCGCGTGCTGCGTCGCCTGGAGAACTGATGCGTCCCATCCTGCTTGCCGCGCTGGCGGCGTCTTGCCTGCACAGCGCTGCGGCAGTGGCGGACAGCGCGCCGCCAGAGGGCGGCACGAGCGAGATCCGCCCCGGCGTGGCGCTGGTGCTGTCCGGGGGCGGGGCACGCGGCGTGGCGCACCTTGGCGTGCTGAAGGTGCTGGAAGAACTGCGCGTGCCGGTCGACTGCGTGGTGGGCACCAGCATGGGCGCGATCGTCGGCGGCGCCTACGCTTCCGGCATGCCGCTGGACGAGATGGAACACCGCGTGCGCGCGGCGGACTGGACCGAGATGTTCCAGAACGCGCTGCCGCGGGACCGCCAGCCCTTTCGCGAGAAACAGGACGCCGCCGGCAACCGCGCGGCGATCACCCTGGGCTGGGGCGCTGGCGGCTTCCTGATGCCACAGAGCGCGATTGCAGGCCAGCAGCTGGACCGTTTTCTCACCGGCCTGGCGGGCGATGCCGAGTCGCTCAGCGGGTTCGACACGCTGGCGCTACCCTACCGCGCCATCGCCACCGACCTGGAGAGCGGCGCCATGGTGGTGATCAACGACGGACCGTTGTGGCGCGCAATGCGGGCCAGCATGGCGGTGCCAGGCGTGTTCCTGCCGATCGAGCACCGGGGGCGGCTGCTGGTCGATGGCGGCCTGGTGATGAACCTGCCGGTCGACATCGGTCGCGAACTGTGCGGCGGGCGGGTGATCGCGGTGAACCTCGGCACCCTGCCGCTGGGCCGCGAGCGGCTTACCACCGCTACCGAGATCGTGCTGCAGGCGATCAACCTGGCCCTGGAGCAGAACGTGCAGCAGCAACTCGGCCGGCTGGATGCCGACGATGCGCTGGTGCAGGTTGATCTGGGCGACATCACCTCGCGCGACTTCGACCGCGTGCTGGAGACCATTCCGCTGGGCGAACAGGCGGCGCGCGCGGCCGCCGCCTCGCTGGCGCGCTTCGCGGTGGACGAGGCGTCCTACGCGCAGTGGCAGGCCCGCCGGCAACTGCGCCTGCTGCGCCCGGCGCCGGTGATCACCGCGGTCGAAGTGGAGGGCGCACGGCATGTGCCCCCGCGCGGCGTGCTCGCCGGCCTGCGCCAGCGCACCGGGCTGGCGCTCGATGCCACTGCGCTGGAGGAGGATCTGGAGAGCCTGTACGCGCAAGGCGATTTCGAACGCCTGCGCTACCGGGTCGAGCGCGACGGCGCCTATGGGCGCCTGAAGGTGGAAGCGGTCGACAAGTCCTGGGGCCCCAACTACCTGCGCTTCGGCGGCGGCTTGGCGGCGGACCTGCAGGGTGACGGCGCGGTGGCCCTGTTCGCCGGGCTGTCGCGGCGCTGGATCAACGACTGGGAGGGGCGGCTCAACGTCGACCTGCAGGTCGGCACCACCAACCGCCTGCGTGGGGAGCTGTTCCAGCCGCTGGGCCTGAAGAGCCAATGGTTCCTCGCCCCGGTGCTGCAGGCCGGCAGCCGCACCGTGCCGGTCTTCCAGGATGGCCGCAAGGTGGCGGATTTCCGCGTGCGCGAGCGCAGCGCGGGGCTGGATCTGGGCTACGAGGCCGGCGCATGGGGCGAACTGCGCGTCGGCTTGCATCGCGGGCGCGAGAAGGCCGACATCGTCAGCGGCGCGGCGGTCTATCCCGGTCAGTCGGTGGCGCAGGGCAAGCTGCGCCTGAGCGCGGTGCTCGATCGCCTCGACAGCCCGTTCTTTCCGCGCCGGGGCTACAGCGCCCGCCTGCTCGGCGAGTGGCACGACGGGCGTTTCGGCAGCGATCTCGACTACCGCTATGCGGAGTTCGACGCGTCCTGGGCGGGCTCCGGCGGTCCCCACACCCTGATGCTGGGCCTCACCGTGGCCGGCAGCCCGGATCGCGAACTGCCTTCCGCGGGACGCTACACCCTGGGCGGCCTGTTCCGCCTGTCCGGCTACCGTTACGGCGAACTGGCCGCCGACCAGGTGGTGCTGGCGAGCGCCTCCTACTACCGGCGCATCTCGACCCTCCCCGAGGCGCTCGGACGTGGCGTGTATCTCGGCGGCACGGTGGAGTGGGGAAACCTGCGCAACTATGCCCTGGACGCGGCCTCTCCCGGTTCGCGCAGCTCGATGTCGCTGTTTCTCGGCGCCGACACCGTGCTGGGGCCGCTCTACGTGGGCATGGCCTACGCATCGCGGGTGGGCGAGCCGCGCTACTACCTGCTGTTCGGCCAGCCGTACTGAGGACCGTGGGTGACGCCCGTTTGACATGCCTTTGGCGCGCCGGCTAAGCTGCGCACCGCCTACGGTTTGCTGGTCGGAATGCCGACCGCGATTAAAAGGGAATCCGGTGACGTGCCTGGCGCATTGAATCCGGAGCTGCCCCCGCAACTGTGAGCGGCGAGCTGCGTGCCAAATCCATGCCACTGGCGATTCTGCCGGGAAGGCTGGCGCGACGCGATGACCCGCGAGCCAGGAGACCTGCCGTGTGCAACGTCAATCAATCCTGACAGGGGCGGGGTGTCCCCGGAGGAGCGTGAATGTCATGTTGCCAGGTCGTCGACCCGGCGGATGCGTCGCGCGGGCGCCGGCGCCACCGGTCCGCCCCCCTCTGAGCGTGCCTCCTCCTGTCCCATGCACACAGGAGATGCGCATGCAACAGCAAGGGTTCATGGCCGTCGTGGGGACGGCCGACGACAATCGTCACACTTTCCCGGAAGATGCCCACGGTTCGGCCACGCCGACCCTGATGGTCGACATGGTGTTTCCCGAGCAGGCCAATCACCACGGCACGCTGTTCGGTGGAGCGGCGCTGTCCATGATGGACAAGCTCGCCTTCCTTGTGGCCACGCGCGCCACCCGCCGGCCGATGGTTACCGCGTGCAGCGGGCAGATCGATTTCCGCTCACCGGTCGCGCAAGGGCGACTGGTCGAACTGGCGGGTGAGGTGGTGCGGCGCGGTACGCGCTCGGTGGACGTGGAGGTTCGGGTGATCGCCGAGGACCTTGCGACCGGTGAGCGTCATGACAGCCTGGGCGGCCGGTTCACGCTGGTTGCGGTGGGAGGGGAACGGGCGCGGCCGAATGCGGTGGAGTTGGCGTCGCCCGGGCCCGAAGGCATCGGTCCCGTTTCATCGATGGTGGAGATGGTCTTTCCCGGGCACACCAACCACTTCGGCACCTTGTTCGGCGGCCAGGCGCTGGCCTGGCTCGGAAAGGCTGCTTTCGTCGCCGCGGCGCGCCATGCACGCATGCCGGTGGTCATGGCCGCGTCTGAGCGCATCGATTTCCATGCGCCGGTGCTCGAAGGCGAGATCGTCGATCTGGCCGCCCGCGTGTTGCGGGTGGGCAATAGCTCGATGAGCGTGGAGGTGATCATGCATGCGGAGGAGTTGCTCACCGGCCAGCGTCGCCTGTGTACCCGTGGCCGCTTCACGATGGTCGCGCTCGGCTATGACGGTCGCCCGGTGCCGGTGCCCCAGCCGGCCGAACCCACTTGCTGAGCGCGGCGGCACGGAGCTTAGATTCGCGCCGCTTTATCTACTAAATGTAGTGTGTTCATTGGAAAAATGGGCTGTAGATAGTGTGTTCGGCTTGTACGGCAAGCCGGCACGGCGCTACACTGTCCATCGCGACGGTTCCCGCAAGGGATGAAGAGGGAATCCGGTCAGGGGCGCACAGCGATGCGCGCCCCGATGCCGGAGCTGCCCCCGCAACTGTAGACGGCGAGTCCGCCACCGATTCGAGCCACTGGAAGCTGCGTCTTCCGGGAAGGCCGGTGGCGGGCGAGGACCCGTGAGCCAGGAGACCTGCCGACGCCGTTCCGGCCCCGATCCGCGGGCCGGTTTTCTGACCTGGGGCGGGGTGTCTCCATGGCGGAGCGTGCGGCCCCGTCCGCAGTGCGTCCCGTCGTGCCGGCATACCGCTTCCGATGCTACGGGAGTGCAAGCATGCAGGCAGTCGCCAGCCATACCGAAACCGAATCCTCCGTCCCCCGCAAGGGCCCGCCGCCGTCCGAGCTGGCACAGGCGGCGCGCGCCTTTGAGGTGATCCGCCGCAACGGTGCGATCGTGCCCTTCAATGCCGACAAGATCGCGCTGGCGATGACCAAGGCCTTCCTCGCCGTCGAAGGCGGGCAGGGCGGGGCCTCCGCGCGGGTGCGTGACCTGGTGGCCCGGCTGACCAGCGCCGTGGTGCAGGCGCTCACCCGCCGCCTGCCGGGCGGCGGCACGGTGCACATCGAGGACATCCAGGACCAGGTGGAACTCGCGCTGATGCGCGAAGGCTGCCACGACGTGGCGCGCGCCTACGTGCTGTACCGCGAACGGCGCGCGGCCGAGCGCGCGGCCGAAGCCGCCGCCGGTGGCGGGCAGGCGGCCGCCGAGCCGCTGCTGCATGCGGTCGATGGCGAGCGCCGCATCCCGCTGGAGCGCGCGGTGCTGCGCGCGCGCTGCGTCGAAGCCTGCGAAGGTTTGCGCGGCGTGTCGCCCGACACCGTGCTCGAGCACGCGCTGACCAACCTCTACGACGGCGTGCCGCTGGCGGCGGTGCGCCAGGCGCTGGTGCTGGCCGCGCGCACGTTGATCGAGCGCGAGCCGGACTACGCCAAGGTCGCTGCCCGCCTGCTGCTCGACAGCCTGCGTGCGGAAGTGCTGGGCCGCGCGGCAAGCCAAGCAGACATGGTCGCCGGCTACGCCGAGTGCTTCCCTGCGCTGATCAAGCGCGGCATCGAAGCCGCGCTGCTCGACCCGCGCCTGGGCGAGTACGACCTGGCGCGCCTGGCTGCCGCGCTCGATGCGACCAACGACCTGCGCTTCAACTACCTCGGCCTGCAGACGCTCTACGACCGCTACTTCCTGCACGTGGACAACACCCGCATCGAGCTGCCACAGACCTTCTTCATGCGCGTGGCGATGGGCCTGGCGCTCAACGAGATCGACCGCGAGGCGCGCGCCATCGAGTTCTATCGCCTGCTCGCGACCTTCGACTTCATGAGCAGCACGCCGACGCTGTTCAACAGCGGCACGCGGCACTCGCAGCTGTCTTCGTGCTACCTCACCACAGTGGCCGACGACCTGGAAGGCATCTACCAGGCGATCAAGGAAAACGCCCTGCTGCAGAAGTTCGCCGGCGGCCTGGGCAACGACTGGACCCCGGTGCGCGCGCTGGGCAGCCTGATCCGCGGCACCAACGGCAAGAGCCAGGGGGTGATCCCCTTCCTCAAGGTGGTCAACGACACCGCGGTGGCGGTGAACCAGGGCGGCAAGCGCAAGGGGGCGGTGTGTGCCTACCTGGAGAGCTGGCACCTGGACATCGAGGAATTCCTCGAGCTGCGCAAGAACACCGGCGACGAGCGCCGCCGCACCCACGACATGAACACCGCCAACTGGATTCCGGATCTGTTCATGAAGCGGGTGATGGAGGGCGGCGAATGGACGCTGTTCTCGCCGGTGGACGTGCCCGACCTGCATGAGCGTTTCGGGCGCGATTTCGAGGCCGCCTACTTGGGCTACGAGGAGCGCGCCGCGCGCGGCGAGCTGAAGCTGTTCAAGAAAATCCCCGCGCTGCAGCTGTGGCGCAAGATGCTCACCATGCTGTTCGAGACCGGGCATCCGTGGATCACCTTCAAGGACGCCTGCAATGTGCGTTCGCCCCAGCAGCATGTGGGCGTGGTGCATAGCTCCAACCTGTGCACCGAGATCACCCTGAACACCTCGGCCGACGAGACCGCGGTGTGCAACCTCGGTTCGGTGAACCTGCCGGCCCATCTGGTGCAGGGCGCTGACGGGCGCTGGACGCTGGATCACGACAAGCTCGCGCGCACGGTGCGCAGCGCCATGCGCCTGCTCGACAACGTCATCGACATCAACTACTACGCCACCCCCAAGGCGCGCACCTCCAACCTGCGCCACCGCCCGGTGGGCCTGGGGATGATGGGCTTTGCCGACTGCCTGCACCGCATGGGCGTGGCCTATGCGTCCGACGAGGCGGTGGCCTTTGCCGACGTCTCCGCCGAGGCGCTGTGCTACCACGCCTACCTGGCCTCGACCGAGCTGGCCGAGGAGCGCGGGCGCTATTCGAGCTACGAGGGCAGCCTGTGGTCGCGCGGCGTGCTGCCGGCCGACACCCTGGCGCTGCTGGCCGAGTCGCGCGGCGGCTTCGTCGAGGTCGAGCGCGGCGGCGCGCTCGACTGGGAGGCGCTGCGCGAACGCATTGCGCGCCACGGCATGCGCAACTCCAACTGCGTGGCGATCGCGCCGACCGCCACCATCGCCAACATCGTCGGCGTGTCGGCCTCGATCGAGCCGGACTACCAGAACCTCTACGTCAAATCCAACCTGTCGGGCGAGTTCACCGTGGTCAACGAATACCTGGTGGAGGAACTGAAGGCGCTCGAGCTGTGGGATGACGTGATGATCGCCGACCTCAAGTACTTCGACGGCTCGCTCGCCCCCATCGACCGTGTGCCCGCCGAGCTCAAGGCCCGCTACGCCACCGCCTTCGAGACCGACCCGGCCTGGCTGGTGGAAGCCGCCGCGCGTCGCCAGAAGTGGATCGACCAGGCGCAGTCGCTCAACCTCTACGTCGCCGCGCCATCCGGGCGCAAGCTCGACGAGCTGTACCGGCTGGCGTGGACGCGCGGGCTGAAGACCACGTACTACCTACGCACCCTGGGCGCCACGGCGATGGAGAAGACCGGCGCGCGCGGCGCGGAACCGGCCGCCGAAGCGCAGTTCTGCGCCATCGACAACCCGGACTGCGAGGCCTGCCAATGAGTGCCTTCCGCTTCGATGACTGGGACGATGCGCCGGCGCGCCCGGCACCCTCCGCCCCTGCGGAGCTCTCTGCCGAGCTGGCCGTACCACTGACCCCGCGCCCCGCGCTCGCCCCGGTCAACCCGATGGACAAGCGCGTGGTCAATGGCCACGCCGACATCAACCAGCTTGCGCCCTTCCGCTACCCGTGGGCCTGGGAGTTCTTCCTCAACGCCAACAAGAACCACTGGACGCCGCTGGAAATCTCCATGGCGCAGGACGTGCACGACTACCACCACAAGCTCACGCCGGCCGAACGCCACGTGTTCGAGAACGTGCTGGCCTACCTGACCACCTCCGACATCCTCGCCATGCGCAACATCGGCCTGGCGGTGATGGAGAAGATGAGCGCGCCCGAACTGCAGATCTACCAGGCCCGTCAGGTGTACGAGGAGGCGCTGCACACCTGGACCTACCAGCACTGCATCGAGAGCCTGGGCCTGGACCAGCAGGAGATCTACAACCGCTACCGCGTGGTGCCCGAGATCCACGGCAAGATCGCGCTCGCCAACCGCAGGCTGGAGCGGGTGATGCGTTCCGACTTCGACCTGAGGAACCGCGACAACCTGCATGAGTTCGCGCTCTCCTACCTGTTCTTTGCCGGCATCTTCGAGGGCTGCTGGTTCTACAACGGCTTCACCCCGATCTTCGCCCTGCAGCGCCGCGGGCTGATGAAGGGCGCCGCCGAGCAGCTGCAGTACATCATGCGCGACGAGGTGCTGCATTGCGCCTTCGGCATCCGCGTGGTGCGCCAGCTGCTGCAGGAAGAGAACCTCACCCTCGACCCGGTGCGCCTGCGCGAACTGTGGGACGAGGCCGAGGCCGCGGAAGCGGCCTACGCGGCGTTCATCCTGCGCGAGCCCATCCTCGGCTACTCAGCCGCGCAGCACGTCGGCCAGTTCCGCTTCATCGCCAACCGCCGCGCCCGCCAGCTGGGCCTGGACGAACCCTTCCCGGGCGCGCAGAACGTGCTCTGCTGGCTGGATGAGCAGGCCAACCTGCGGAAGGAGAAGAACTTCTTCGAAACCCGGGTCACCGAGTACCAGACCGGCGGGGCGCTGAGCTGGGAGTAGCGTGCGGCGACCGTCGGCGGCGGTGCCGGAGGGAGTGCCTTGCCTGGCTTGCGCCGGGACGGCACACTCCGCCCTCCTGCACCGCCGGCATGCAAGCTGGTGGTCGATGTCATAGGGAGAACAAGTCATGAACATCAACATCAGCCTCGCTCCGCTGCTGGCGCTGATCGCCGGCATCCTGGTCCTGCTGGTGCCCAAGCTGCTCAACTACATCGTCGCGCTCTACCTGATCATCATCGGGGTGATGGGGCTGCTGGGGATCGGCAGCATCCACCTGCGCTAGGGCGATGCGGCACGCAGGGCCGGACCTGGGTTGACGGGGCCAGTCGAGTAGGAGCAGCCTTGGCCGCGATACGGCTTTCGGTGGCACCAACGCTGGAATCGCGGCCAAGGCCGCTCCTACAGGATGTGCCGTAGCGCAGCGGCGCCTCTCAAGTGCCGCACTGCACTGGACTTCTTCCCTTTGGGCCCGGTGCCGTCATGCTGCGGCGCAGATCGACCGCGCGGCGACGATCCGTTAGCGTATGCCGATATTCCGATGCGAGGTGGCGGTCATGGGTGTCCTGCGGGCGGTAGCGATGGTGATGTGCGGCTTGCTGGCGGCGGTCGCGGTGCGTGCGGCGGACATGAAGCCGGTGCAGGTGGGGCCGCACAGTTGGTACGTGATGGGCCAGGCGGGCATGGCCTCGGCGGTCAACGAGGGCTTCATGTCCAACGCCGGCTTCGTGATCACCGATGAGGGCGTGGTGGTGTTCGACGCGCTGGGTACGCCGGTGCTGGCCGAGCAGTTGATCGGCGAGATCCGCAAGCTCACCGCGCAGCCGATCCGCAGGGTGATCGTCAGCCACTACCACGCCGACCACTTTTACGGCCTGCAGGCTTTCAAGGCGGTCGGCGCGGAGGTGTGGGCGCACCAGGCCGGGCGAGCGCTGCTCGAATCCGAGGGCGCGCAGGCGCGTCTGGCGCAGCGACGCGCGGACCTCTTTCCCTTTGTCGACGACAAGACCCGCCTGGTGCCTGCCGACCGTTGGCTGGAGGGCGACAGCGAGTTCGTTCTGGGTGGGCTGACCTTCCGTCTGGTGCGCCTGGGGCCGGCGCATTCGCCCGACGACATGGGCATGGAAGTGGTGGAAGACCGCGTGCTTTACGCCGGCGACATGCTGTTCCGCGGCCGTGTGCCCTTCGTCGGTGAGGCGGACACCGCGCGCTGGCTGCAGGCGCTCGACCGCCTGATCGCCGCTCAGCCGGCGGTACTGGTGCCCGGACACGGTCCGGCGTCGACAGACCCGCAGGCCGATCTGGTGCTGACCCGCGACTACCTGCGCTTCCTGCGCGAGGAGATGGGCCGCGCGGTGGCCGAGCTGAAGTCCTTCGACGAGGCCTACGAGGAGGTCGACTGGAGCCGCTGGGCCAAGCTGCCGGCCTTCCGCGAGGCCAACCGCAACAACGCTTACAACGTGTTCCTGCAGATGGAGCGCGGCTCGCTGAAATGAAAACGGGCGGACAGCGTTCGCCTGTTTCGCTAGAACGGGCGGCTCCCGGGCCGCCCGTTCCTGCTGCGCTCAGTCGAGGGCCAGCGAGGCCTTCACCCACAGCGTGCGGCCCGGCTCGTTCACCCGGGTGTCGGCCTCGTAGCCGGTGATCGCGGCGCCGCTCTTCGACAGGTGCTCGGCGTACTTCTTGTCGAACAGGTTGTCGATGCCGGCGGTGATCTTCACCCGCTTGTTCATCCGGTAGCCGCCGTTGATCGAGAACACGCCGAAGCCGGAGGTTTCCCCGACGTCCTGGCCGGCGATGTTGCCCTTGCCCGGGTCGACCCGGTTCTGCGCGGCCACCAGCCGCCACAGCGCGCCGGCCGACCAGGTGCCGTTGTCCCAGTTCAGGCCGAATCGCGCCTCGAGAGGCGGTTGCTGCGCGAGCGCGGTGTCGTCGGTCCGGTTGCGGCCGTGGACCCAGGCGAGGCTGGCGTCGGTCTGCCAGTTGCGGGCGAAGCGCCAGGCCAGACCGGCCTCGAGGCCGTAGCTGCGGGCGTCGATGTTGCGCACGGTGGTGACGCCGCCGCCCTTGGTGACCTTGTCGATCAGGATGTAGTCGTCGATGTCGGCGTAGAAGGCCGAGACGCTGCCCGACACGGTGCCGGCGTCCCAGTTGATCCCGAGGTCGAGCTGGGTGGTCTGCTCGGGTTTGGTCAGGAAGGCGCTGTTGGTGGTCAGGCTCTGCTTGTTCTGCGAGATCAGTTCCCAGTAATCCGGGAAGCGTTCGCTGCGCCCCAGGCCGGCATAGGCGGTGGTCGCGCCGTCGGCCAGGTCATGCTCCCAGCGGGCGAAGCCGCTGGTCAGCGTATCGCTGCGGCGCTGCCCGGCGGTGACGATTGCGCCGCGGCGATGGTCCTTCGCGCGCCAGCGGTCGACCCGCAGGCCACCGATCAGGCGGTCCTGGTCGCCCAGTTCGTGGCGCAGTTCGCCGAACACGCCGTGATTGCGGAAGGTGGCGTCGGTGCTGCGGGCCTTGTCCTGGTACGCATCCTCCGCGTTGACGCCCATGGCCGAACGGAGGGTGTGATCGTTGCTCTGGCCGTCGACGCCGACGGTCAGCAGGGTCGGCTCGGCCAGGCGCAGGTCGGCGGCGACGCGCGCGCCGCGCGTCAGGCGGTCCGGGTTGCTCACCATGCGCATGCCGGGCATGGTGCCGTCGCGCAGGCTGAAGTTGTCCATCACGTGGTCGATGTAGTTGCGATAGACCAGGGCTTCCAGCTTCTCGACCACCGGGCTGAGCTTGCGCTTCTCGAAGCGCAGGCCGACGTTCTCGCGGTCGAACACCGTGCCGTCCATCGTGCGGTCGGCGTAGGCGGCCTCGCCGTCGCTGCGCGCATAGGTCAGTTCCAGCACGGTGTCGTCGTCCGGCGTCCAGCCCAGGGCCACGGTGCCGCTCCAGCGCTTGTAGGCGGAGTGCACATCGTTGCCGTCGCCGTCCTCGTAATCGTCCGCGCGCGTGCGGGTTGCGGTGCCGCGCAGGTAGAAGTCCGGCGTGGCGTAGCGGCCTTCGCCCATCAGGTCGAGGCGCTGGAAGCTGCCCGCGGTGATGCTGGCGTCCACCGCGCCGCCGGCCTCGCTCGCACGTTCGCGGCTGCGTTCGAACAGCACCGTGCCGGCCGAGTTGCCGGGGCCGTGGATCACGGTCTGCGGGCCTTTCAGCACCGTCATGCGGTCATAGGATTCCGGGAAGACGTAGGCGGTGGGCGGGTCCATGCGGCCGCCGCAGCCGCCCAGGATGTTCTCGCCGTCGAGCAGGATGTTGAGCCGCGAGCCGGCCATGCCGCGGAACACCGGGTCGCCGCTGGTGCCGCCCTTGCGGATCACCGAGAAGCCCGGGATGGTCTTGAGGATGTCGGCGCCGTCCAGTGCGGGGATAGGCTGGCGCGGTGCGCGCGGGTCGGTGACCACGGTGAGCGGTTCGCTCATCGGCGCGGCGGTGACGACCTGCGGGGCGAGGGTGGTCTCCTCTGCGGCCGCGACGGGCAGGGCGAAGGGCAGCGCGATGAGCGCGGCGGTAAGACGGGTTTGACGGTGTTGCATGAGCGTGATTCCTGAGCAGGTGCGCGGACGGGCCGCGGGCGCGGCGCGTCGGGCGCGACGATTCGACGTGGGCATTCCGCGCGGCACGGTTTCGCGGCAGGCCTTGGGCCGCGCGAACGGACGGCGGAAGCGGAGGGTGGGCTCAGGAAAGTGCGGGGGGCGCGCGCGGTGGAGGGAGCAGGCCCGGCGTCGCGGCCGGGTGGGCGAGCGTTCGTGGCGGTACCAGCCTGTCGGCTGCCGCCGTGGGGGCGGCGGCCAGCCCCTGCGCCTGCGCCGGCACCGGATCGAGCAGGGCGGCGGCGCACACCGCGCAATGCATGCCACCGCTCAGCCGGGTGGTGTCCTCGCCGGCAGGCGCCTCCCCGAGCAGCGTGTCGAGGCTGATGTACTCGACGCCGTCGGGGGTGCAGATCGCCTCCCAGGCGCCCGGCCCCGCGGCCAGCATGCGGGTCTGGTGCTGGGCGCTGGCGATGCCGAGCGCAAGCTGCGCGAGCACGGCGAAGATCGCCAGCCGGAGCGCCAGATGCCAGGTTCGGGGGGTGAGGATGCCGCGTGGATTCACGCGGTGCAGTCTAGCAGGACGGGATCATCGTCCGAGTTGAGATCCGTCAAATTTGGGGAGGCTCAAGCGCCGGTCCAGTGCCCCGATTTGCCGCCCTTTTTCTCCAGCAGGCGCACCGCTTCGATAGCCATGCCGCGATCCACCGCCTTGCACATGTCGTAGATGGTGAGCAGCGCCACGCTGGCGGCGGTGAGCGCTTCCATTTCCACCCCGGTGCGGCCGACGGTCTCCGCGGTGACGGTGCAAGCAACCGTGCTGGCCGCCTCGTCCAGTTCGAACTCCACCGCCACGCGGGTGAGCGGAATCGGGTGGCACAGCGGGATCAGCTCGCTGGTGCGCTTGGAGGCCTGGATGGCGGCGATGCGCGCCACGCCGAGCACGTCGCCCTTCTTGGCGCTGCCGGAGCGGACCATTCCGAAGGTGGCCGGTTGCATGCGGATGCGCCCGGTGGCCACCGCCACGCGGCGGGTCTCGGACTTGTCGCCGACATCGACCATGTGGGCCTGGCCGTCGGCGTCGAAATGGGTGAGGGAGTCGCTCATCGGGAGGGCGGATGCTGAGGTCTGCGGGGGCGCCGGAGGAGACCTACATGCGGATACACGCGGTGCGGAACCAGCGGCGAACGGGCGCTATCATAGCACCCGATGATGCGCCGACTTCTCGCCCTGCTGCTCAGCCTCGCGCTGGCATTTCCCGCCGCTGCGGTGGACCTGCCCGACCTCGGGGACGTCGCCTCCAGCGATCTTTCACCGCTGGCCGAGCGCCGTATCGGCAAGTCCATCATGCAGGAGATCCGCGCGCGCGACCCGGCCTGGCTGGACGACCCGGAGGTGGAGGAGTACCTCGAACGCCTGGGCCGCAAGCTCGCCGCCGCCAGCCCCAACCCCCAGCAGGAGCTGGAGTTCTTCGCGGTGCGCGACAACACGCTGAACGCCTTTGCGCTGCCCGGCGGCTACATCGGCGTGCACACCGGGCTGATCCTGGCGGCCGAGTCGGAGTCCGAACTGGCCTCGGTGCTCGGCCACGAGATCGCCCACGTCACCCAGCGCCACATCGCCCAGCTGGTCGGCAAGCAGAGCCAGGCCGGCATGGTCATGCTGGCCTCCATCCTGGTGGCCATCCTCGCCGCGCGCAGCAATTCCGAGGTCAGCGAGGCGGCACTGGCCGCCGGGCAGGCCGGGGCCATCCAGTCGCAGCTGGCCTACACCCGCGACTTCGAGCGCGAGGCCGACCGCGTCGGCCTGCAGACCCTGGAAGGGGCGGGCTTCGACGTGCGCGGCATGCCGTCCTTCTTCGAACGCCTGCAGCGCGGTAGCCGGCTGTACGAGAACAATGCGCCGGCCTACCTGCGCACCCACCCGCTGACCACCGCGCGGATTGCCGACATGGAGAACCGCGTCGGCCAGCTGCGCTACCGCCAGGTGCTCGATTCGGCCGATTTCCGCTACGTGCGCGCCAAGCTGCGCGCGGCCGGCGGCTCGCCGGTGGACACTCTCAAGGACATGGAGGCGCGCGCCGCGGATCCTGCGGCCGACGAGACCGCGCGCTACAGTCTGGTGCGTGCCCAGTTGCGCGCCGGCAAGGTGGACGAGGCCGTGCGCGGCGCGCAGGCGCTGCTGGCCGAAGCGGCGCCGTCGCCCTTCGTGGCCACGCTGGCGGCCGAGGCGGAGCTGGCAGCGCGGCGGCCTGCCGCGGCGGTGGACATCCTGCAGGATGCGCGCGACCGCTTCCACGCCAGCCGCAGCGTGCGCTATGCCCTGGGCGACGCGCTGCTGGCCGCCGGACGGGCGGAGCAGGCGGTGGCGCTGGCGCGCGAAGGCGTGCAGCAGCGCGGTGAGGACATCCGCCTGTGGACTGCGCTGGCGCGGGCCAATGCGGCGCTCGGCAAGCAGACCGCGCAGCACCGCGCCCAGGCCGAGGTCTATGCGCTGCAGGGCGCGCTGCGGGCGGCCATCGAGCAGCTGGAGATCGCCCGGCGCGCCGGTGACGGCGATTTCTTCGAACTGTCGGCGGTGGATGTGCGGATGCGCGAACTGAAGGCGGAGTTCGACCAGGAACGGCGCGAGCGCCGGCAGTGAGTAGCAGTTGGCTTCCGACGAACTGCATAAGCCATTAAAATCGAGCGATTTACTGATCCAGAGCAAGGACAAGAACCGATGGATTTCGACAAGGAAGTGGACGCCCGCGGGCTCAATTGCCCCCTCCCCATCCTGCGCGCCAAGAAGGCGCTGGCCGAGATGCTGCCGGGCCAGGTGGTGCGCGTGATGGCCACCGACCCGGGTTCGGTGAAGGACTTCCAGGCGTTCACCAAGCAGACCGGCAACGAACTGCTGCGCCAGTCGGAAACCCAGGACAAGGCTTTCGAGTTCTTCATCAAGCGCAAGTAAGCCGGGGGGAAGGGCAAGAGAAAGGGCGCCGTGGTCGGCGCCCTTTTGTCGTGCACTCAGCCGGGTAGCGGGATGAACTCGGTGTCGTCGCCCGGCACCGTCGGAAAGCGCCCTTCGCGCCAGTCGCGCTTGGCCTGTTCGATGCGTTCCTTGCGGCTGGAGACGAAGTTCCATTCGACGAAGCGCCTGCCCAGGGGCTCGCCGCCGATCAGCGCGATGCGTGAGGCCTCCAGCGCTTCGACCTCCACCGCGGGTTCATCCGTCAGGATCGCCATCGAGTGTCCGGGCAGCGCGGTATCCCGCAGCTTGAGGCTGCCCTCGGCGACGTACAGCGCGCGTTCTTCGGCATCCGGCAGGGTCAGCGTCTGGCCCGGCTGCAGGTGGGCCTCCACGTACAGGGTGCGGGCGAACACCCGCACCGGCGAGCTGAGGCCGTAGGCCGAGCCCATCAGCACCCGCACCGGCACGCCGTCCACCTCCACCGCCGGGATGTCGGCCGAGGGGTAGTGGTGGAAGGCCGGTTCGACCTCCTCGTCGGCTTCGGGCAGCGCCAGCCATAGCTGCAGGCCGTGCAGGCGGTGCGCTGCGGCGGTCACCTCCGGGCGCTCGCGCTCTGAATGCACGATGCCGCGTCCGGCCACCATCAGGTTGATGTCGCCGGGGCGGATGGCCTGCAGGCTGCCGAGCGAGTCGCGGTGCAGGATCTCGCCCTCGAACAGGTAGGTCACGGTGGCAAGGTTGATGTGTGGGTGCGGGCGCACCGCGATGCCCTGGCCGGCGGGGAAGTCCGCCGGGCCCATGTGATCGAAGAAGATCCACGGTCCGACCGTCTTGCGCCGCGCGGTGGGCAGCAGGCGGCGCACCGCGAAGCCGCCCAGGTCCTTGTCGCGCGGCGTCAGCACCAGCTCGATCGCACCGCAGCCCTGCTGCTCGGCGCATTCGCGTTCCACTTCCAGCGTCGTGTTGCTCATGCCTGTCTCCTTTTCAGGTGGAACCTGCCGTGTTCTGCGTCAACGGTACAGCCACTTGGCGACCAGGCGCGTGTAGCGCGGCATGATCACGAAGACCATCAGGAACACGATCAGTGTGGCAACCAGCAGCTTGCCCAGCAGCAGCGCGGCAATACTGCCGCCGCCGGCCAGCGGGCCGAGTGCCCAGGGCACCGCCACGGTGAGCGGGAAGATCGCCGACAGGGTGAGCAGGAACTGCTTGTAGCGCTTCGGCGGCTTGGCGGCCGGCGGGGCGAACCAGAAGTCCAGCCCGGTCTGGATCACGTAGCGGTCGCCGTCCTCCAGGGTGTGGGCGATGCGTTGCAGGTAGTCGCGGCGCACCTCGGAGTCCATCCAGGCGCGCAACTGCTCGACGCCGGCAAAGCGGATGATCACCGTGTAGCTGTTGTGCTCGCCGATTGGGCGGATGACGTCGGTGGACAGGTAGCCCGGAAACTGCCTGCACGCTTCGCGGATATCGGCCAGCCAGCGCTCGTATTCCTCATAGGCCTCGCGGCGTGGCTGGTGCACGATGATGGCGGTCACCGTCTGGCCGGGGGGCTGCTCGGACGCTAGCGTCTCGCTCATGGTGCTGCTCTCCTCCTGGTGATGCACCTTGGCCGAGACCGCCAGGGTGCCTTGGCTGCGCGGCGCGATGCTCCGCGCAGTTCATATCGCGGCCAAGGCCGCTCCTACAAGGGGTTCCATGCGTCTGGGCGCGCGCGCTAGGTTCCAATGCGCGCCACGCCCGGCAAGCTCGGCCCGAACGGCAGTTGCTTGCCGGGCTGGTCGCTCAGGCGCCGCCCTTGAGGGTGGTGTAGCTGGTGATCAGGTTGCGATAGTCGGGAATATGGTTGGAGAACAGCGCGCCGAGGCCTTCGACGTCGTTCCGCCAGTCGCGGTGCAGCTCGCAGGCCACGCCGAACCACGTCATCAGCTGCGCGCCGGCGGCGGACATGCGCTCCCAGGCGGACTGCCGGGTCAGCTCGTTGAAGGTGCCGGAGGCGTCGGTGACCACGAACACCTCGAAACCTTCCTCGATGGCGGAGAGCGCCGGGAAGGCCACGCAGACCTCGGTGACCACGCCGGCGATGATGAGCTGCTTCTTGCCGGTGGCCTTCACCGCGGCGACGAAGTCCGCATTGTCCCAGGCGTTGATCTGCCCGGGGCGGGCGATGTAGGGCGCCTCGGGGAAGGTCTCCTTGAGCTCGGGCACCAGCGGGCCGTTGGGGCCGTCCTCGAAGCTGGTGGTGAGGATGGTGGGCAGGCCGAAGTACTTGGCCGCATCGGCCAGCGCCAGCACGTTGTTCTTGAAACGGTCCGGGTCGATGTCGCGCACCAGGGACAGCAGGCCGGCCTGGTGGTCGACCAGCAGCACGGCGGCGTTGTTCTTGTCCAGGCGCACGTAGGGCTTGCTCATGATCTGCTCCTTCTCTTCCGTTGGGGGAAACCGCCCGATGCCGGCGTGAGACGCTACGGCGCTTCGGGTTCGGTTCCGGTGACTTTAGGCGCCCGGAAGGTCGGCGGGAAGACTGCAGACTCCGCATGCAGCGTTCTATAAATGGAACAATGGCGGTTGAAGAACAACTCAGGCGGAGTTCTCCATGCAGGATCTGAACGACCTCTACTATTTCGCCCGCGTGGTCGAGAACGGCGGCTTTGCCGCGGCCGGGCGCGCGCTCGGGGTGCCGAAGTCCAAGCTCAGCCGCCGCATCGCCTTGCTCGAGGAAGGCCTGGGCGCCCGCCTGCTGAACCGCTCGACCCGGCATTTCTCGGTCACCGAGCTGGGCCGGACCTTCTACGAGCACTGCCGGGCGATGCTGGTCGAGGCCGAAGCGGCGCGCGAGGCGATCGAGGCGACCCGCGCGGAGCCTTCCGGCACGGTGCACCTGAGCTGTCCGATCGCGCTGCTGCATGCGCATGTGGGGCGCATTCTGGCGGAATTTCTCGCGGCCCACCCGCGGGTCAAGGTGCAGCTGGAGGCCACCAACCGCCGGGTGTCGCCGGTGAGCGAGGGCATGGACCTGGCGATCCGCGTGCGTCCGCCTCCCTTGCCGGACAGCGAGCTGGTGCTGCGCGTGCTCTCCGACCGCGGGCAGTGCCTGGTGGCCAGCCCGGCACTGCTCGCGCGCCAGGGCAGTCCTGCGCACCCCGCTGATCTGGTCGCCTGGCCCAGCCTGTCGCTTGGTCCGCCGCAGGAAGAGCATGTGTGGACCCTGTTCGGCCCGAATGGAGAGGAGGCCACGCTGCGGCATCAGCCGCGCTACATTACCAGCGACATGGTGGCGCTGCGCGCGGCGGCGTGTGCCGGTGTGGGCGTGGTGCAACTGCCGCGCCTGATGGTGGGCGAGGACGTCGAGGCCGGGCGGCTCGTCCATGTGCTGCCCGAGTGGGCGCCGCGCCGCGAGATCATCCATGCGGTCTATCCCTCGCGCCGCTGCCTGCTGCCCGCGGTGCGCGCGCTGGTCGACCATCTGGTCGCGCGCTTCCAGGCGCTGGACGAGGAGTGAGGGGGGCTCTGCCGCCAATCGCAAGGGCCGGGCGGCGCACGTGTGGCGCGCGCTTCCTGTAGGAGCGGCCTTGGCCGCGATTGCGGCGTCGTTCCCGCACAAGGCCGTATCGCGGCCAAGGCCGCTCCTACGGGTGGTGGCACGATTTGCGCATTGAGCGCTGCTCTACACTAGATTGAAGTGACAGGCGGGCGAAGCGGTCGCGCGGTGACGCGGCCCGGGAACAACCCTTTTCTGCAAGGGAGACGCACCGTGAAGGATCGACGCATACAGCCGAGCACCGTTGAGAAGCTCATGCGCGAGGACGATTTCATCGTCTCCAAGACCGACCTGAAAGGCCGCATCACCTACGGCAATCGCATCTTCATGGAGTTTTCCGGCTATTCGGAACGCGAGCTGATCGGCACCCAGCACAACATCATCCGCCACCCGGACATGCCGCGCGCCGCGTTCGCCCTGGTGTGGAGCGAGATCCAGGCCGGCCGGGAGTGCTTCGCCTACGTGAAGAACCTCGCCAAGGACGGCAGCTTCTACTGGGTGTTCGCCAACCTCACGCCCGATTTCGATGCCGAAGGCAGGATCACCGGCTACTTCTCCGTGCGCCGCAAGCCGCGCCCCGCCGCGGTGGCGACCGCGGCGGGCCTGTACGCGGCGATGCTGAGCGCGGAACAGGCCGCCGGCCCGCGCGACGCCATCGCTGCCGGTACCCGTGTACTGACCGATCTGCTCCAGGACAAGGGGATGAGCTATGAAGAACTCGTTCTCGCCATCTGAGTTGTTGCTGCGGCTGCCGCAGGGGGTGCTGGTCGCCGCAGGGGTGATGGCCCTTGGCGCCCAGCTTCTGTTCATTGCCGGTGGCTATGCCGGCAGTCTGTTTGCGCCGCAGCTCGCGCTTGCGGGCTGTGCCGCGGCGCTGGCGGTGCTGCTCGTGGTCGCGGCGCTGCTCGGCCTGCGGCTGCGCAAGTCGATTGCCGACACCGCGCATGTCGAGGCGGAGATCCGCGGCCTCGCGGCCGGGCGCTTCTCGCGCCGCATCACCCACATCGACACGCTCTCGCCCGAGGTGCGCACCATCGCCTGGTCGCTCAATGACGCGCTCGACCAGCTGGAAACCTTCTTCCGCGAGGTCGGTACCTGCGTGCGGGCGGCGGGCAGCGGACGCTTCGTGCGCCGGCCGCAGCAGGCCGGCCTGCACGGCGAGATCGCGCGTGCCGCGGGCACGGTGAGCCGCGCGCTGGACGAGATGGCGAGCCAGCATGAGGCCATCGAGCGCAACAAGCTGTTCTCCGAGCTGTCCGGGCTGAATGCGAGCCATACCTTGTCCAACCTGTCGAGCAGCCGCGACAAGGTGGGGCGCATCGTGGGCGGCATGGAGCGCGTGAGCGAAGTCGTCCACGCGGCGAGCGGGGTGATGAGCGAAGGGCGCAGCCTGCTGCAGCAGGCGATGGACGACCAGAGCGCCGCGATTGGCGCGGTCGACGCGGCCGAGCGCATGTCGCGCGAGCTGGAGGAGAAGAACCGCGAAGTGGCCGGCGCCATGGTGCGCATCCGCGAGGTGGCGGAAAAGACCAATCTGCTGGCACTCAACGCCGCCATCGAGGCGGCGCGCGCCGGGGAGGCCGGACGCGGCTTCGCGGTGGTGGCCGACGAGGTGCGCAAGCTCGCCGAGGTGTCGCGCAACGTGTCGGCCGAAGTGGATGAGACGCTGGCCTCGTTCGACGCACGCCTGTCCGCGCTGCTGAGCGAGATCCACGGCGTGGCGCGTGTCAGCCACGCGTCGAACGCCTCGGTGGCCTCCTACCAGCAGCAGGTCGCCAGCGCCTTCGAGGCCGCGCAGCAGGCGGCGCGCGCGCTGGAAGAGGTGCTCCTCGAACTCTCCAGCCACGCCGCCAGCGTGGAGATGGTGGTCATGAAGCAGCGCGTGTATGCGGGGCAGAGCGCCGATGCGGCCCAGCCGGACCTGAACGGTTTTCCGCCCGAGCGTCGGCGGGCGATCGGCGCGGCCTGGCAGCGCTTCGACGAGGCGCTGGCCGCGGCGGCGGCCCTGCTGGCGAGCACCCGGGACACGATGTCCGACGGCGAGCGCAGGACCCTGGTCGAGAAGTTCCGCCAGGCCGAGGAAGCGAGCGACGCGATCGCCGCCATCCTCGGCTAGGGGATGTTGCCCGGTTTTCCGTAGGAGCAGCCTTGGCCGCGATTGCTTCCGATGCAAGGACGTGCGGTGAAATCGCGGCCAAGGCCGCTCCTACGGGGCTGCGCCGGCTCAGCGCCCGGCGAGCTTGTCGAGCTGTGGCTTGAGCTGCGCCAGGGTGGCGCTGAAGCCGGCCAGGCGCTCGCGCTCCTGGGCCACCACTGCGGCCGGTGCGCGCTCGACGAAGCTGGCGTTGCCGAGCTTGCCTTCGGCCTTGGCGATCTCGCCTTCCAGGCGGGCGATCTCCTTGGCGAGGCGCTCGCGCTCGGCGGCGACGTCGATCTCCACCTTGAGCATCAAACGGGTCTCATTGACCACCGCGACCGGCGCCAGGGCGTCGGCGGGGATGTCGGCGACCAGCTCGACTTCGGAGAGCTTCGCAAGGCCGGCGAGATAGGGCACGAAGGCCTGCAGGGAAGCGGCATTCCCGGCGGCCAGCAGCGGCAGGCGCTGGGCCGGGGAGATGTTCATTTCGCCGCGCAGGTTGCGGCAGGCGTGCACCAGGTGCTTGAGTTCGACGACCTGCGCTTCGGCAGCCTCGTCGATGCGTGCGGCGTCGGCCTGCGGGTAGCGCGCCAGCATCAGGCTGTCGGCCTCCTTGCGTCCGGCGAGCGGGGCGACGGTCTGCCACAGCTCCTCGGTGATGAAGGGGATCAGCGGATGCGCCAGGCGCAGCACGGTCTCCAGCACGCGCAGCAGGGTGCGGCGGGTGGCGCGCTGCTGGGCCGGGCTGCCGGTCTGGATCTGGATCTTGGCCATCTCCAGGTACCAGTCGCAGTACTCGTCCCAGACGAACTCGTACACCGTCTTGGCGGCCAGGTCGAAGCGATAGGCCTCGAACTGCTCGGCCACTTCCGTCTCGGTGCGCTGCAGGCGGGAGACCACCCAGCGGTCGGCGAAGCTGAATTCCAGATCGCCGTCGGCCGCGTCGATGCCGCAGTCCTGGCCTTCGCAGTTCATCAGCACGAAGCGGGTGGCGTTCCACAGCTTGTTGCAGAAGTTGCGGTAGCCTTCGCAGCGCGCCAGGTCGAACTTGATGTCGCGCCCCGGGCTGGCGAGCGAGGCGAAGGTGAAGCGCAGCGCGTCGGTGCCGAAGGCGGGGATGCCTTCCGGGAATTCCTTGCGGGTCTTCTTCTCGATGCTCTGCGCCTGCTTGGGGTTCATCAGCCCGAAGGTGCGTTTCTGCACCAGCTCGTCGAGCGAGATGCCGTCGATCAGGTCGATGGGGTCGAGCACGTTGCCCTTGGACTTGCTCATCTTCTGGCCCTCCGCGTCGCGGATCAGGCCGTGCACATAGACGTGCTTGAAGGGGATCTTGCCGGTGATGTGCTTGGTCATCATCACCATGCGCGCCACCCAGAAGAAGATGATGTCGAAGCCGGTGACCAGCACGGTGGAGGGCAGGTAGAGGTCGAGGGCGTCATTGCTCTTGGCCGGCCACTCGGGCGTCCAGTCCAGGGTGGAGAAGGGCCACAGCGCGGAGGAGTACCAGGTGTCGAGCACGTCGTCTTCCTGGCGCAGGCGGCCTTCCTCGTGACGGGCATGCAGCACCGCGAGGCGCTGGGCGAGTTCCGGGTACTGCTCGGCGGTCTGGCCCTGGCTCTGGCGTGCGGCGACTTCGGCTTGCAGCTTGCCGATCTCGGCTTCGAGATCGGCCTTCCAGGCGTGGATGGCCTCTTCCTCGTTGGCGGCGACGTAGATGCGGCCTTCCTCGTCGTACCAGGCCGGAATGCGGTGGCCCCACCACAGTTGGCGCGAGATGCACCAGTCCTGGATGTTGTTCAGCCACTGGTTGTAGGTGTTGATCCAGTTCTCGGGGTAGAACTTGATCTCGCCGGAGGCGACGCATTCGAGCGCCTTTTCGGTGATGCTCTTGCCGTCCGCGCCCGGCTTGCTCATGGCGACGAACCACTGGTCGGTGAGCATGGGCTCGATGACCACGTTGGTGCGGTCGCCGCGCGGCACCTGCAGCTTGTGGGCCTTGATCTCCAGCATCAGGCCGAGCGCTTCCAGTTCGGCGACCGTCTTGTCGCGCGCCGGTACGCGATCCAGCCCGGCGATGCCGGCCGGCATGGCGACGCGGCCCTTGGCCTGGCCCTGGGTGTCGAACACTTCGGCTTCCACCGGCACCGCGCCTTCGAGGGTGAGCACGACGATCATGTCGAGCTTGTGGCGCTGGCCGACCGCGTAGTCGTTGAAGTCGTGCGCCGGGGTGACCTTGACGCAGCCGGTGCCGAATTCGCGGTCCACGTAGTCGTCGGCGATGATCGGGATGTGGCGGCCGGTGAGCGGCAGTGCCACGGTCTTGCCGATCAGGTGGGCGTAGCGTTCGTCTTCCGGGTGCACCATCACCGCGACGTCGCCCAGCAGGGTCTCGGGCCGGGTGGTGGCCACGGTGAGGCCTTTCAGCTCGCCGATCGGGCCTTCCGAGAAGGGGTAGAGGATGTGGTAGAGCTTGCCGTCCTCTTCCTCGGACACCACTTCCAGGTCGGACACTGCGGTGCCGAGCTTGGGGTCCCAGTTCACCAGGCGCTTGCCGCGGTAGATCAGGCCTTCGTTGTAGAGGCGCACGAAGGTCTCGGTGACCGTCTTCGACAGGCCTTCGTCCATGGTGAAGCGCTCGCGCTTCCAGTCCGGGCTGGTGCCCAGGCGGCGCATCTGGCGGGTGATGGTGCCGCCGGAGTATTCCTTCCACTCCCACACCTTCTCGAGGAACTTCTCGCGCCCGAGGTCGTGGCGGGAGACGCCCTGGGCGTCGAGCTGGCGCTCGACGACGATCTGCGTGGCGATGCCGGCGTGGTCGGTGCCCGGCTGCCACAGGGTGTTGTCGCCCCGCATGCGGTGGTAGCGGGTGAGCGCGTCCATGATGGTCTGGTTGAAGCCGTGCCCCATGTGCAGCGTGCCGGTGACGTTGGGCGGCGGCAGCAGGATGCAGAAGGCGTTGGGGTTCGACGTGTCGAGTCCGGCGTCGAAATAGCCGCGGGATTCCCATTCCGGGTACCAGCGACGTTCGATGTCGGCGGGCTCGAAGCTCTTGGCCAGTTCCATGGTGTTCTACGCGCGTGAAGGCAAAGCGCGGATTATAGCGGATGGGGCCGGCCGCCCCGGCGCGTCTCGATCCGGCCACTGTGGGAGCGGCCTTGGCCGCGATGCGGTGGTGGCAAGAATGTGGTCGCGATCGCGGCCAAGGTCGCTCTACAGGGTCTCGGCGGACTCGCCCCAGTCGCACTCGGTCCAGGCCGGGTCGGCGAAATGCGCCTGCAGGAAGCCGATCCAGGCCTGCACCTTGGCCGGCACCAGGCGCGGCGAGGGATACACCGCATGCATCGGCTGGGCGGGCAGGTGATGGCCCGGCAGCAGGGGCACCAGGTCGCCGCGTTCGATCGCCGGCCGTGCCAGGTACACCGGCAGGATGGCAACGCCGAGCCCGGCGCAGACTGCCTGCAGCACGCAGGCGACGTCGTTGGTGCGCACCGGCCCGCCGACCGCGACCGAGCACGATCCCTGGTCCGCGTGCTGGAAGTGCCAGCGCTGGTCGCCTTGCACGCTGCTGTAGACGATGCAGTCGTGCATGGCGAGCTCGGCGGGTGCCGAGGGCGTGCCGTGACGGGCGAGGTAGGCGGGGCTGGCGGCGGTCAACCACGGGTTCAGGCCCAGGAAACGGCTGCCGAGGGCGGAATCGGCGAGCTGGCCCATGCGCAGCGCGACGTCGATGCCGTGTTCGACCAGGTTCACCATGTGGTCGTCGAGCTGGAAGTCGAAATGCACCCCGGGGTGCTTCAGCATGAAGGCTTGCGCCATCGGCATGATGACATTGCGCCCTATGCCGGCGGGGCAGGCGATGCGCAGCGTGCCGCGCATGTCGTCGCCCAGCGCGGTGACCAGCCTGTCCGCCGCTTCGAGTTCGCGTTCGATCAGCTTGCAGCGTTCGAAGTACACCGCGCCGGCTTCGGTGAGATGCATGCCGCGGGTGTTGCGGTTGAGCAGGCGCACGCCGAGACGGGCTTCCAGCGCGGCGATGTGCTTGGTGACGGTGGGTTGCGACAGGCGCATGTCGTGCGCGGTGCGCGAGAAGCTGCCGCTTTCGACCAGGCGGATGAAGAGCTGCATGTCGGTCAGGCGATCCACGGGCGCGTCTCCCCTGCAGGGCTGCGATTCATTCTAGACGGGAATAAGAGATATGCCCGTTGCCGTGTTTTTCCCGGTCGTGAAACAGCGCAAGATTCGGGAACGTCGCGCCTGCGCACCCGGGGACGGCTGTGAATCCGGCCTGGCCGGATGCCGGACGAGTGGGGCGGGCGTGTCGGGCATGAGGAGGAGACAAACGCAATCTGACCATTGCTGGCGGACGTCTGCCGCGCAACAAGCCGGCGTCATGGGCTCTCGACCGCCATACAAGAACAGGGAAGGAGGCAAGATGACCACGACAATCACCCGGCGTGAACTGCTCAAGTCCGCCGCCGCCGGCGCGCTGGTGTCGGCGCCGTTCATCGGCAACGCCCAGGCGCAGGCCGGTACCGTGTGGAAGGTGCAATCCACCTGGGACGCGGGCACCACCGGCTACCAGTTGTTCGAGGAGTGGTGCAACGGTTTCAAGGAGAAATCCGGTGGCGAGCTGACCATCCAGCCGTTTCCCGCCAAGGCGGTGGCGGCCGACAACAACTCGCTGTTCGATTCGGTGCGCAGCGGCGTGCTGCAGGGCATGAATCCCTTCACCCTTTACTGGGCGGGCAAGATCCCGGCCACCGTGTTCCTGTCTTCCTACCCGATGGGGCCCGACCAGCCGGCGCAGTGGGACACCATGTTCTACGGCCTGGGCATGCTGGAGATGGCACGCGAAATCTACGCCAAGCAGGGCCTGTTCTTCGTCGGGCCGATCCACCACGACGCCAACATCATCCACTCCAAGGTGCCGATCCGTTCGGTCGATGATCTCAAGGGCAAGAAGCTGCGCGTACCCGGCGGCATGGTCTCGGAGGTCTTCCAGCAGTTCGGCTGCTCGACGGTGTCGCTGCCCGGATCGGACATCTTCCCGGCGCTGGAGAAGGGCACCATCGACGCCGCTGACTACGTGGGGCCGGCGGTGAACTACGACCTCGGCTTCCACCAGGTGACCAAGTACATCCTGTTCGGTCCGCCGGGCACGATGAGCGTGTACCAGCCGGTGGACCTGATGGACCTCACCATCAACATGGGGGCCTGGCGGCGGCTCAACAAGAAGATGCAGGAGCTGGTCGAGGACCAGGTCAAGTCCTACTCGCTGCGGCACTTCGTGGCCATCCAGAAGGCCAACATGGTGGCGATGGACAAGTTCATCGCCGCGGGCAGCGAGGTGTCGCGCATGGGGCCGTCGGACATCGAGAAGTTCCGCAAGGCGGCGATCCCGATCTGGTTCAAGTGGGCCAAGAAGGACGCGGACGCCGCGCGGGTGTTCAAGCTCCATCTCGACTACATGAAGAACGAGATCCTGGGCTATGTGAGCGCCGAGGATCTCCAGGGCCAGAGTCTGTAGCCTGTCGCCAGCCTGCGCCGGGTGCGGCCGTGAAGGCGGCACCCGGCGGCCTTGCGTGGAGTGCCGCACATGGACGACCTCCAGGGGTTCGGATTCGTCATGCCCCACTGGGCATACTGGGGCTGGCTCGCGCTGATGCCGCCGGTCCTGATGGCGCTGGCGAGCGCCAAGCGCATCCTGCCGCCGGTGCCTCATGCCGAAGGGGCCGGTCCCGTCGAGCGGCTGATCGACTGGATCAGCGACCGCTCCGGCATGTTCGTGGCGCTGTGGAGCGTCAACGCGGTGCTGGCCTACACCTTCGAGGTGGTGATGCGCTACGCCTTCAACATGCCGACCATCTGGGTTCACGAGAGCAGCTACCTGCTGTTCGGCATGCAGTACGTGCTGGCCGGCGCCTACGGCCTGCTGCATGGCGCGCACGTGCGGGTGGACGTGATCTACACCAAGCTTTCGCAGCGCGCCAAGGGCGCGGTCGACATCATCACCTCGGTGTTCTTCTTCGCCTTCGTGGTGGTCATGCTGGCAACGTCCTGGCGCTTCTTCGCCGACAGCTATGCGCAGCAGGAGCGCACGCTGGAGACCTGGCAGATCCAGTACTGGCCGCTGAAGGCGATGATGGTGCTGGGCGCGCTGCTGATCCTGCTGGCCGGCATCGGCAGGCTGATCAGGGACATCCGTGTATTCGAACGCGCCTGCAGGGAGGGCTGACATGCCGGGTAGGTCGAATGCCGCCGGGCGCTCCAGCGCCGCCGGCCTGCGCTTTGCGGTCTATGGGCTGACCTTGCTGCTGGCAGCGGCGATGGCGGTCGAGGCGGTCAATATCGCCTTCTACGATCCGTGGGGCGAGGACTACTTCCTGTTCCGCCTGCAGGGCGTGCTGGACGGGGTGTCCATGGTCACCCTGACCTGGGTGATGTTCGGCTCGCTGTTCGTGCTGCTGATGGCCGGGCTGCCATTGGCTTTCGTGGCGGGCGGGCTGGGGGTGATCTTCCTCTACCTCGTGGGCGATTCGGCGATGCTCAACATCGTGCCCAGCCGCATCTTCCCGATGATGACCAACCCGGACCTGGCGGCCATCCCGCTGTTCATCTTCATGGCCACAATGCTCGAGCGCGCCGGGCTGATCGAGGAGATGTTCGACGCGGTGTACCAGTGGATGGGCGGGCTGCGCGGCGGGCTGGCGGTGGCCACCATCCTCGCCTCCACCATCCTCGCGGCCATGGTCGGGGTGGTGGGCGCGGCCATCGTCACCATGGGCATCATCGCCTTGCCGGCGATGCTCAAGCGCCATTACGACGAACGGATCGCCATGGGTTCGATCATGGCCGGCGGCGCGCTCGGGGTGCTGATCCCGCCGTCCATCCTGGCCATCCTCTACGCGGTGGTGGCGCAGCAGTCGGTGGGCGAACTGTATGCCGGCAGCGTCATGCCGGGGCTGATGCTCTCCGGCCTGTATGCGGCCTATGTGCTGATCCGCGCCTACCTGAATCCGGCCGTTGGGCCGGCCGTGCCGGTGAGCGAGCGGCTGGCGCTGGGCGCCAAGCTGGTGCTGCTGCGCGGGCTGATCGCGCCCATCCTGCTGGTGGTCGTGGTGCTGGGCCTGCTGTTCACCGGCATCGCCACGCCGGTGGAGGCCGCGGGGCTGGGCTCCTTCGGCGCGATGCTGGTGGCACTGATCCACCGTCGGCTCACGCTCAAGACGCTGTTCGGTGCCAGCCTGTCCACCGTGAAGGCCACCGCGATGGTGTTGTGGATCATCTTCGGCGCGTCGATCTTCGTCGGCCTCTACATCCTCAAGGGCGGGCAGACCTTCATCACCGACACCCTGCTCGGCACCGGATTGTCGGCCTACGGCATCCTGTTCCTGATGATGCTGTTGCTGGTGATCCTGGGGATGTTCCTCGACTGGGTGGGCATCCTGCTGCTGGCGGTGCCGATCTTCGTGCCCATCATCAAGCAACTGAGCTTCGACGGCCTGTTCGGGTTGCCGGGGCCGAGCCCGGACGAGGTGCTGGTGTGGTTCGGCGTGCTCTACCTGGTGAACATGCAGATGAGCTTCCTCAGTCCGCCCTTTGGTTATGCGCTGTTCTACATCCGCGGGGTGGCGCCGGAGTCCATCACCATGGCGAGCATCTTCCGCTCCTCGCTGGTGTTCCTCGCCATACAGGCGCTCGCGCTGGCTCTGGTGGTGCTGTTCCCGGCCCTGGCGACCTGGTTGCCGGGCCTGATGTACGGGCGCTAGCGGTCGTCGCCGGCGGTATCCTGCGCCTGGTCGAGCAGGCGGCTGATGCGCTCGGACAGTTCGGGCAGCAGCACGGCGCGCAGGTGGGCGATCATCTCGGCCTGCATGCGTTCGGTGAGGCGGTCGAGCTCACGGCCGAGAATCTGCGGGAACTCGCTGCTCACCCAGCTCTCGATTTCGCGGTTGAGCTCGGTGTCGAGGCGGATCAGCCGTTCCGCGAGCGCATCCGGAATCGCTTCGATGCGCGACGGTGTGCCGCTCGGTTCGGCAGCGGGTGCAGCGCTGGCCGGCGGGGCGGCCGGGGCGGTGTCCGCGACCTCGACCAGCAGGGGCAGCTCGGGGTCGGATTCGTCCACCACGTCGGTGAGGATGGGGAGGTCGTCGCCGTCGACCGGGGCGAGCGCCCCGGGCGGTGCGTCGGCGCCGCGGTGGCGGCGGAGCAGGGCGTTGGCCTGGTCGAGCAGGCGGTCGGCCGCCTCCAGGTCGTCGTCGTGCAGCGGCGGGGTGGGGGGCTGCCAGTCGCTCACATGGCCTCCCGGCGCACCGCGTCGAACAGCTGGATGGGCAGGTCGAGCGCCTTGTAGTGCTTGTAGCGCAGGCGCCCCGGTGCCTTCTCGGCCTCGCTCTGGCCGATGATCTCCACCACCACGCGAAAGGCCTGGAAGTCCGGCGGCAGGTCGTCGCCGAGGTTGAGCAGGATGTCCTGGTGGGACTGGGGTACCGGCGTGTCGCCGTGGCCGATGAGTACCGGCGTTTCGCCGGCCAGCGGCGAGTCGGCCATCACGTGGGGCACGAAGGCGAGCTGCTCGAAGTTCCACAGCGCCTGGTCGATACGGCGTGCATGCGCCGCGTCGGCCGTGCGCAGCGCCACCCGCCGCCCACCGGCGTAGGCGCGCGCCGCCAGCTCGCAGGCGAGCGCGACCCGGTCCGGGGCGTCGTGGTAGAACTGCACGCGCGGCAAGGCCTCAGCCTCCGGCGGCGCGCTTGATCAGGAATTCGCTCAACAGCGGCACCGGGCGGCCGGTCGCGCCCTTGGCATCGCCCGACACCCAGGCGGTGCCGGCGATGTCCAGGTGCGCCCATTTGTAGGCCTTGGTGAAGCGCGCCAGGAAGCAGGCTGCGGTGATGGTGCCGGCGTAGCGCCCGCCGATGTTGCCCATGTCGGCGAAGTTGCTCTTGAGCAGGTCCTGATATTCGTCCCACAGCGGCAGTTGCCAGGCGCGGTCGCCGGATTCGTTGCCGCGCGCCAGCAGTTCGGCAGCCAACTCGTCGTCGTTGGCCAGCAGGCCGCTGGGAATCTTGCCCAGGGCGACGACGCAGGCGCCGGTCAACGTGGCGATGTCGATCACGCAGGCCGGCTTGAAACGCTCGGCGTAGGTGAGCGCGTCGCACAGGATCAGGCGGCCTTCGGCGTCGGTGTTGAGGATCTCGATGGTCTGCCCCGACATCGAGGTGACCACGTCGCCGGGCTTGGTGGCGCCGCCGCCGGGCATGTTCTCGGTGGTCGGGATCAGGCCGACCACGTTGATCGGCAGGGCCATGCGCGCGAGCGCCTTGAAGGTGCCGAGCACGCTGGCCGCGCCGCACATGTCGTACTTCATCTCGTCCATCTCGGCTGCGGGCTTCAGCGAAATGCCGCCGGTGTCGAAGGTGATGCCCTTGCCGACCAGCACCACCGGCTTGTCCTTGGCCTTGCCGCCCTTGTACTGCATGACGATGAAGCGCGGCGGCTCATGCGAGCCGCGGGTCACCGACAGCAGCGAGCCCATGCCGAGCTTCTCCATCTCGGCGCGGTCGAGCACCTCGACCTTGAACTTGAACTGCTTGCCGAGCGCCTGAGCGGTTTCCGCCAGGTGGGTGGGGGTGCACACGTTGGCCGGCTTGTTGCCCAGGTCGCGCGCCAACGCCATGCCCTCGGCCACTGCCTGGCCGCGCCTGACTGCGGACTCGAGTTCGGCATTCACCTTGGCGGAGATCGCCAGGGTGATCTTCTGCGCGCCGCGCTCCTTGGCCGGTTTGCCATTGGCGGCCTTGGGCGCGTCGTAGCGGTAGGCGCCGTCGGCGAGCAGGCGCGCGGCCTGCTGCAGGCGCCAGGCCAGATCGCGCCCCGGCAGTTCGAGGTCGGCGAGGAACACCGCGGCGTCGGGTGCCGGGCTGCCCGCCAGGACCTTGGCTGTCGCCGCGACCGCATCGCGCCAGGGTTTGTCGCCGAACTCGTCCAGCTTGCCGAGGCTGACCAGCAGCACGCGCTCGCAGGCGGTGCCGGGCAGATCGTGCAGCAGCAGTTGCGAACCGGCCTTGTCGTCCAGGTCGCCGCGCTTGAGCAGGGCGGCGAGTTTGCCTTTGGAGGCCTTGTCGAGTGCCGCGGCGGCGCCGGCGGGCTTGGCGCCCGCGAACACGCCGACCACCAGGGTGCCGGTTGCGAGCTTCTCCGGGGAGGCCGTCTTTATGGTAAATTCCATCGCTATTCCTTGGGCGGGCATCTGGTGCAAAGTGTGGCCGATTATGGCCCGCGCGTGTCGAAGCCGTCAAAAGCGACGCCCGGGCACGATACCCTCCCGCACAACAAGAACCTGGCTCCCGAGTTTTCCCGCGCGATGATCTTCCGGCGCGCTCTTCAGCGCGAATTCGCCCATTCGGCCGCCGCGGTGTTCGTGGCGCTGTTCGCCATCCTGCTTACCACGGTGCTGATCCGCATGCTGGGCGATGCCGCGGGCGGCAAGGTGCCGTCCGATGCGGTGCTGGCGCTGATCGGTTTCGGCGCCCTGGCGCGCCTGCCGGTGGTGCTGTCGCTGACCCTGTTCATCGCCGTGCTGATGTCGCTGTCGCGCGGTTACAAGGATTCCGAGATGGTGGTGTGGTTCGCCTCGGGCGTGCCGCTCACCGCCTGGATCCGGCCGGTGCTGCGCTTTGCGCTGCCGCTGGTGGCGGTCGTGGCGGCCGCCACCCTGTTTCTCTCGCCGTGGGCCGAGCGCATGAGCATCGAGTATCGCGACAGGCTGGAGAGTCGCGACGACAGCTCGCGCATTGCGCCGGGTGTGTTCCGCGAGTCGACCAGCGCGCAGCGGGTGTTCTTCGTCGAGACCGGTGCGGGCGAGGACGGCAAGGTGCGCAACGTGTTCGTCAGCAGCGAGGAAGGTGGCCGGCAGGGGGTCATCGTGTCGGCCGAGGGTTCGATCATCGTGGACGAGGACGGCGACCGCTACGTGGTGCTCGACAAGGGGCGGCGCTATGAAGGTACGCCCGGTACGGCCGAGTACCGGGTGCTCGAGTTCGATACCTACTCGGTGCTGATCGAGCCGCGTGCGGCGGTTGCCCAGGCCCTGCGGACACGGGCGATGCCGACTGCGGAACTCGTCGATCGCCCCGACGGGCGCAAGCTCGGCGAACTCCTCGCGCGTATCGGCATGCCGGTTGCAGCGCTGTTGCTGGCGCTGATGGCAATCCCGCTGTCCTTCGTCAATCCGCGCGCCGGGCGTACCAACAACCTGATCGTCGCGTTGCTGACCTACCTCGTCTATAGCAATGCAATTTCGGTGTGTCAGGCCTGGGTGAACCGCGGACGCCTGTCCTTCGAGCTCGGCCTGTTGTTGCCCCATCTGGTGGTCGCCCTGCTGCTAGCGGTGATGTTCTATAGACGCCTGGCGGTGTCGCCCTTCTGGCGGGCGCGCGCATGAGCCGGGTGCTGCGACGCTACCTTGCGCGCGAGATTCTGTCGTCCACCGCGCTGGTGTTGGTGGCGTTTCTCGGTCTGTTCGCCTTTTTCGATGTCATCAACGAACTCGAGGACGTCGGCAAGCAGGGCTACGAGTTGCACCATGCGTTGATCTACGTCCTGATGACGCTGCCGAGCCGGGTCTATGAGCTGATGCCGGTGGCGGTGCTGATCGGCAGTCTGTATGCGCTGACCACGCTGGCACGTCACTCCGAGATCACCGTGATGCGGGCCTCGGGGCTGTCCAATGGAGCCATGATGCGCACGCTGGGCTTGATCGGCCTGGTGTTCGTCACGCTCACCTTCGTGTTCGGCGAGTACCTGGCGCCTCCGGCGGAGCGTGCGGCACAGCAGTGGAAGCTGGTCGCGACCCAGGCGACGGTGTCCCAGCAGTTGCGCTCGGGTTTGTGGGTCAAGGACGGCCCGCGCGTGGTCAATGTGCGTACGCTGCTGCCGGACCGTAGCATGGAGCGCGTGCGCATCTTCGAGTTCGACGAGCAACTGCAGATGACCTCGGTCAGCGAGGCGCAAGCCGGACGCTACGATGCGCAGGAAGGTAGCTGGCGACTGACCGGCGTGCGCCAGACTCAGTTCACCGACGGTGCAACCGCAGTGGTGGAATTGCCTGAGATCGCCTGGCGTTCCGAACTTACGCCCGACGTCCTGAGTGTGTTGATGGTGGCGCCGGAACGCATGTCGGTGGATGCGCTGTACGCCTACATCCGCCATCTGCAGGAAAACCGCCAGAGCGCCGAGCGCTACGAGATCGCCCTGTGGAAGAAGCTCACCTATCCGCTTGCGGCGCTGGTGATGATGGCCCTGGCGCTGCCCTTCGCCTTCATGCACGACCGGCACGGCGCGGTCAGCGTCAAGGTGTTCTTCGGCGTGATGCTCGGCGTCGGCTTTCACCTGCTCAACGGCCTGTTCTCCAACCTGGGGGCGATCAATGCCTGGCCGCCGGTGATGGCGGCCATCACGCCCAGCCTGATCTTCCTGCTGGCGGCCGGCGCGCTGCTGTACCTGGTGGAGCGGCGCTGAGCCGGGGCGGCACGGGCGCTGCGATCGCGGGCAACCCCCTGCAGGCAGGAAGCGGCCAGCGAGGGCGTGTAGGAGCTGCCTTTGTCGCGATGCGCTGCGCGGCGAAGCCGTAAACGACAGAACGGGCCCCGCGGGGCCCGTTCTGCGTTGCCAGGACCGGAAACCGGTCAGGCTTGTTGCTGCTTCTTCGCTGCGACAGCCTTGTAGTCGAGCTTTTCCTTGATCCGGGCGGACTTGCCCGAACGCTGGCGCAGGTAGTACAGCTTGGCGCGACGCACGTCACCGCGACGCTTGACCTCGATGCTGGCCACCAGCGGGGAGTAGGTCTGGAAAGTCCGTTCCACGCCCTCGCCGGAGGAGATCTTGCGCACGATGAAGTTGGAGTTGAGACCGCGGTTGCGCTTGGCGATCACCACGCCTTCGTAGGCCTGGAGACGTTCGCGGTTGCCTTCCTTGACCTTGACCTGCACCACCACGGTGTCGCCGGGGGCGAACGCCGGAATGGTCTTGCCTTCGGTCAGGCGGGCGATTTCTTCCTGTTCGAGCTGCTGAATCAGGTTCATCTATGACTCCTGTCGTTTCAATGGCCTGTGGCCTTGCATGCAGAGCAGGCGGACCTGGTGCGATGCGGTTTGTAATGGAACGTTCAGCCCGTGTTGCGGCCGGACGTTCCTTCCTGTTCCTGCTCGAATTCCTCGAGCAGGTTCAATTCTTCCTTGCTCAACTGCCGCCCGGCCAGCAGGTCGGGGCGCAGTAGCCGGGTGCGGCCCAGCGACTGCTTGAGCCGCCAGCGGCGGATTGCCGCGTGGTTGCCCGACAGCAGTACCGCCGGCACCGCCTCGTCCCGATAGACCTCGGGGCGGGTGTAGTGCGGGCAGTCCAGCAGCCCGTCGGCGAACGAATCCTCGCGAGCGGAATCCGCGTCGTTCAGCGCGCCGGGCAACTGGCGCACGATCGCGTCCAGCAGCACCATCGCCGGCAGTTCGCCGCCCGACAGCACGAAGTCGCCGAGCGAAATCTCTTCATCGACGCAGCGGTCCAGCAGGCGCTGGTCGACCCCTTCATAGCGTCCGCACAGCAGCACCAGGGCGGGCTGCGCGGCAAGCTCCAATACCTTTTCGTGATCCAGCCTGCGCCCCTGGGGCGACAGGTAGATCACGCGTCCTGCCTCGCCCAGCGCGTCACGCTGCGCCTGGCGGGCCTGGTCGATCGCCTGTGCAAGCGGCTCGGCCAGCATCACCATGCCCGGTCCGCCACCGTAGGGGCGGTCGTCCACGGTGCGATGGGCGTCGCTGGTGAAGTTGCGTGGGTTGTGGAAGGCGATCTCGTAGAGGCCGCGATCCTGCGCCCGCCGGGTGATGCCGCTGCCGGTCAGGGCGGCGAACATCTCGGGGAACAGGGTCACCACGTCGAAGCGTCGCACGCCTGCTCCTTCTTCACCCGGCTTGTTCTGCTTCACCGGTCCCTTGTTACCAATCTCTTTCCCAGGCCACCCGGATGCGCCGGCTGGCCAGGTCGACGTCCAGCACGTAGGCGGCGACGAAGGGGATCAACCTCTCCGCGTCGCCATCGGCCACCTGCAGTACGTCATGCACACCGGTCGACAACAGGCCGGAGACGGTGCCCAGCGCTTCGCCGGCTTCGTTCTCGACCACGAGGCCGACCAGATCGTGCCAGTAGTATTCGTCCTTCGCCGTATCCGGCAAGGCTTCACGCGGCGCACCGATGTACCAGCCGTCGAGCGCCTCGGCCGCGTTGCGGTCCGGGGCTTCCTCGAAGGCCGCTACCAGCCCCTTGCCATGCACCCGACAGCCCTTCAGCGTCATCGGCTGCCATGCGTCGGCGGGTGCGTCGTCGGTCGGCGCGAGCCACCACTGCGGCATCTTGCGCCAGGACAGCGGATCGTCGCCGAAGGGGTGGATCTTGACCCAGCCCTGAACGCCAAAAGGGGCGACGATGCGCCCCAGTACGATCATGGTGCTACGCGAAGCCCGCTGTTCAGGCAGCCGCGGCAGCCTGCTTCACGAGACGGGCGACCGTATCGGAGAGCTGGGCACCGTTCTGCTGCCAGTAGGTCAGGCGCTCGGTGTTGATCACCAGATTTTTCTCGGCGCCGGAGGCCACCGGGTTGTAGAAACCGACGCGCTCGATGAAGCGGCCGTCACGACGGTTGCGCGACTCGGCGGCGACGATGTTGTAGAACGGGCGCTTTTTGGAGCCACCACGGGCAAGACGAATGACGACCATCTGGGTATCCTGATCGGAAGATTCGGAAAACGAAGAACTATATCCGATCGGCTCTTCGCGGACAAGTGCGACGTGTGGAGGCGTTGTGGCCGACAGCATGCGCGACCTGGCGCATTTAATTTCTCCCCAAGGTGGGCAGGTGGAGCCTGCGCGCGGCGATTTTGAATAGAATGCGCTGAACGATAGCGATATGACCTAGACGATGCAGGCGTCCGAACGACAATCCGCCCCGGTCGAGGGGGCGCTGACCTGGTTGGCAACCGAGCCGGATGACGATCCGGTGGCCGACCTGGCCGCGCTGCGCGGACATTTCGGGCGGGTACGGGATCCGGCGGTGCCCAGCGCGGAGTTCGCCAGCTGCCTCGAGCAGTTCGACCTGCGGGTGCTGGACATCTGCGAGCGTTTCCGCGCAAGGCTGCTCGATGCCCCGCTGCCGCTGCCGGCCGATCTGCGCCTGCCGACCGAAGGCCTGATCGATGCCTTGCTCGATCTGGCGGCAGGGTTCCAGCGCGTGCTCGAGGATGTGCGCAGCCGGTGGCTCGGTGGGCAGCGCAGCGATGCGCATGCCCTGATCGTGCGCGCGATGCGGCTGTCGGCCGAAGCCTACCTGTTCGCCTGCATGATCGGTGCGCCCGCGCCCGCGGGGTTCTGGTTGCGCACCTATGCCTTGCTTGCCGTGGCCGTCCGCATCGAGGACGAGGGAGGCGAGGACGGTGGCAAGGCAGGCCCTGCACTTGCGACCGCCCAGGCCATCATGGCCGTTGCCGCCTTGCAGCCGGAAAGCCTGACAGGCCGCGAACTCGTTTGGGTTCGCGATTATCTTGACGGGGCCGAATCCGAAACCCAGATCGGACAGCGCCGTGTCGGCGATGCGAACTCGCTCTACTGGATGGACCCCGAGGCCGATGCTCCGCCGACCGCCTTGTCCCGCAGGGCGGCACCGGAAGGGGAGGGACTGTTCTACTTCAATTCCGGCGCGCTCGCCGCAGATGTGGCGAGGCGCCTCGAGTGGCTGGAACTGCGGATTGCGCAGGCCGAAGTGGTGGGGCTGGAGCGCGATGTGGACCTGCTCAACGCCGATGGTCCCGCGCTGCCGGCCGGTTTGACACCAGTCGAGGCATTGTCGCTCCTCCGCCGCATGCACGAGCGCTGGTCCGCGCCGCCGCATCGCGTGGCGCCGCGCCGCCAGCATGAGTACACGGTCCAGGTGTGTGCCGGCCTGAGGGCCATCTGGGAGATGTTCCGCCGCGGCGAAGCTCAGGCGCGCATTGCCGAATGGATGGTGTGCAACGAGAGCCCGGGCGGTTACGCGATCATGAGCGTGTCGGGTGTCTCCGGCGTGCTCAGCGCGGGAATGGTGCTGGCGCTGCGGCCGGACGCCGGCAAGCCGTGGAGTCTGTGCATCGTCCGCTGGATCCGCAGCGACAACGCGGATCAGGTGGAACTCGGCCTGCAGGTCGTCGCGCACGGCGGCACCGCGGCGACCATCGCCTTCAGGGGGGGCGATGTGAAGACCATCCTGCCGGCCCTGATCCTGCCGCCGCTGAGTGGGGTGCGGCACAACCCGGCCGTGCTGGTGAAGACGGGGTCCTACGCCTCGCGGCGCTTCGTGCTCGTTCGCGACCTGGAGCAGCGCCTCTACGTGGCGCAGGGACGGGTGATCAGTCTGGACATGCAGACGGCGAACATCGAACTCCTGCAGTACGAGATCGACCCCTATCCGATCTGATCCCCGGTCTGGTTGTCGAGCAGGTCGGCTAGCGAGATGTCTGCCTGCTGCAGGGCGGCTGAAAAGCGGGTCGCGGCCGTCCGCGCCGGAGCGCTCTGCCCGGCAGTGTCGAGCCAGGCCTGGGGCGAAAGTGCGAACTGGGCGATGATGTCGGACAGGCGCAGCCTGTCGGGCGCGATGCTCAACACCCAGTGTCCGTTTTCGGTGCGCGCGACCCAGCCTGCCTCGCACATGGCGCCGAGAACCGCCTCGCATTGATCGTCCGGCAGGCCCACCCGGCCCTGCAGGTGCCGGAACTCCGCGGATTCTCCGGTGCGCTGCGCGCTCGCCAGGTCCACCAGCATGCTGGTTGCGGCGTGCGTGCGATCGCCGGGGAAGGGCGGTGCCACCCGGCGGCGCTCGATGAAGGCCGGCAGGGTGGCGCTGAGCAGCGCGCCGAGCAGCACGATCACCCACGAGAGGTAAAGCCAGACGAGAAAGATCGGCAGCGCCGCAAAGGCACCATAGACCAGCGTATACGTGGGAAAGCGCGCGATGAACAGGCCGAATGCGCGCTGCATCAGGAAGAACGCGATGGCTGCGGCGAGCCCGCCTGCCAGGGCGTGCAGGGCCCGGACCGGGTGGTTCGGCACCGCGAAGTAGAGGTAGCTGAACAGCAGGCCGAGCATCAGCGGCGGCAGCAGGCGGGCCGCCATCTCGCCCAGCCAGGGAACGTGGTCGACCAGTTCCATCGACGCGCTGACGAGGTAGCCGGAGGCGAACACGCTGGCGCCGAGTACCAGCGGCCCCAGGGTGAGCGCGAACCAATAGACAGCGATGCGAAAGAGCAGCGGCCGCGGCTGGCGCACGCCCCAGATCTGGTTGAACACGCGCTCGATGGTGGACAGCAGCATCAGGGCGGTCACCACCAGCAGTGCGGTACCGAGCAGGGTCAGCCCGGTTGCCTTCTGCGAGAACTGCAATGCGTAGGTGGTGATGATCTTGCCGGCGCGTTCCGGCAGCAGATTCTCCAGCAGGAAGATCTTCAACGAGGTGCCGAGCTCGGCGAAGCCGGGGAAGTTGCTGAACAGCGCGATCGCCACCGTTACCAGCGGTACCAGGGCGAGCAGGGTGGTGAAGGCAAGACTGCCCGCCACCTGAGGACAGCGGGTGGCCTTGAAGCGGGTCAGCAGCAGACGGGCCAGGTCGCGCGTGGCGGAGAGCGGTTTCATCTAAGGGGCGGGTCAGGGGCGCAGGGCGTGGCGGTGACGAACGGTATAATCGCGCGATTCTAGCCGGCATTGCCCTGGCCGGCAGGCCGCGTTTCCCGCAATCGATATCCATTATTCATGAAAGAGATCCTCGTCCTCTACTACAGCCACCGCGGTTCGGTGCGCGCCCTTGCCGAGCAAATCGCGCACGGAATTCATCAGGTGCCGGGCGCCGTGGCACGCGTGCGCACCGTGCCGCGCGTGTCTACCGTGTGCGAGGCGGTGGCAGATGACATTCCGGCCGAAGGGCCGCCTTACGTCGAGGAACGCGATCTGGCCGAATGTATCGGCCTGGCCCTGGGCAGCCCGACGCGTTTCGGCAACATGGCCGCGCCGATGAAGTATTTTCTCGATGGTCTCGCCGGCGCCTGGGTGAACGGTACGCTGGTGGGCAAGCCCGCCTGCGTGTTTACCTCCACCGCCAGCCTGCACGGCGGGCAGGAGAGCACCCTGCTGTCGATGATGCTGCCGCTGATGCACCACGGCATGCTGATTGCCGGTCTGCCCTACACCGAACCGGCGCTGAACGAGACGCGCAGCGGCGGCACGCCCTATGGCGCAAGCCACGTGGCCGGGCAGGAGGGCAGCGCGGCGCTGAGCGCGGACGAGATCGCCCTGGCCCAGGCGCAAGGTCGCCTGCTGGCCGGGTACGCGCTGAAACTGGCGGTGGCGCGATGAGGCCGGCTCATCTGTCCCTGGCGGCGAGCGCCAGCCTGATCGCGCTGATGGTGCTGTGCGTGCTGTGGGAAGGCTGGCTGGCGCCGGTGCGTCCGGGGGGCTCCTGGCTGACGCTCAAGGCTTTGCCGCTGCTGCTGCCCTTGTTCGGTATCCTGCGTGGCCGGCGCTACACCTATCAATGGACGTCGATGCTCTCGTTGCTGTACTTCACCGAGGGTGTGCTGCGAGTGGGCGATCCGGGCTTGATGGGCGTATTCGCCGCGCTGGAACTGATGCTGGCGATGGTGCTGTTCTTCTCCACCATGTTCTACGCGCGGGTCACTGCCCCGTCGCGTCAGAAACCGGCCGAAGACTGACATGAGCGCACGGGCGGTGTGCGGCCAGGCCGCAGACCGCCCGCGTCGCGCCGCTCAGACCTGCGGATTGACCCGCTCGAGCTTGCTGTGCAGCTTGTTCAGCGCATTGAGATAGGCCTTTGCCGAGGCGACGATGATGTCGGTGTCCGCCCCCTGGCCGTTGACCACCTTGCCATCCAGCGCCAGGCGCACCGTGACTTCGCCCTGCGCGTCGGTGCCGGTGGTGATCGCATTGACCGAGTAGAGCAGCAGTTCGCTGCCGCTTCGCGCCACCGTCTCGATGGCCTTGAAGGCGGCGTCGACCGGCCCGGAGCCTTCGGCGGCGATGTGCGTTTCCTGTCCGCCGACCGCCAGCGTGAGCTCGGCCTGCGGAGTCTCGCCGGTTTCCGAATGGAAGCGTGAGGAAACCAGGCGGTAGTGCTCGAGCTCGGGCGTGGTGGCTTCGTCGCTCATCAGCGCGTGCAGGTCCTCGTCGAAGATCTCGTGCTTCTTGTCGGCCAGTTCCTTGAAGCGCGCGAAAGCGTGGTTGAGGTGGTCCTCGGACTCGACCACGATGCCCAGTTCCTGCAGGCGCGAGCGGAAGGCGTTGCGCCCGGAGTGCTTGCCCAGCACCAGCTTGTTGGCGCCCCAGCCGACGTCCTCGGCGCGCATGATTTCGTAGGTTTCGCGGTGCTTGAGCACGCCGTCCTGGTGGATGCCGGACTCGTGCGCGAAGGCGTTGGCGCCGACGATGGCCTTGTTGGGTTGCACCGGAAAGCCGGTGACGCCGGAAACCAGCTTGGATGCCGGCACGATCTGCGTGGTGTCGATGCCGGTGTCGCACTGGAAGACGTCGCGCCGGGTGCGCACCGCCATCACCACCTCTTCCAGCGAGGCGTTGCCGGCGCGTTCGCCCAGGCCGTTGATGGTGCATTCCACCTGACGCGCGCCGGCGCGCACCGCGGCGAGCGAGTTGGCCACCGCCAGGCCGAGGTCGTTGTGGCAATGCACCGACCACACCACCTTGTCGGAATTGGGCACGCGTTCGATCAGCGTCGCGATGGTGGCGGCGAACTGCTCGGGGACGTTGTAGCCCACGGTGTCCGGCACGTTGATGGTGGTGGCGCCCGCGTCGATGACCGCCTCGAAGATGCGGCACAGGAAGTCGATCTCCGAGCGGCCGGCGTCTTCGGCCGAGAACTCGATGTCGTCGGTGTATTCCTTGGCCCAGCCGATCGCCTTGACCGCCTGCTCGACCACCTGGTCGGGCGTCATGCGCAGCTTCTTCTCCATGTGGATCGGGCTGGTGGCGATGAAGGTGTGGATGCGCCCGCGCGCCGCGGAGCGGATGGCCTCGCCGGCGCGGCGGATGTCGTTCTCGTTGGCGCGCGCCAGCGAACAGACGGTGGACTCCTTGACCGCCTCGGCGATCGCGCGCACCGACTCGAAGTCGCCGTTGGAGGCGGCGGCGAAACCGGCCTCGATCACGTCCACCCGCATGCGCTCCAGCTGGCGGGCGATGCGCAGCTTCTCGTCACGGGTCATCGAGGCGCCAGGGCTCTGTTCGCCGTCGCGCAAGGTCGTGTCGAAGATGATCAGCTTGTCGTTCATGTTCGGCTCCAGCAGGAGAGAGGTCGATGCGGATAGAAGCATCCGCCTGCGCGTCTGGCAGGGGTGCGGCTAGGGGGAAGAAAGGGTATGTGTGGTCAGCGCGCGGGGCGCAGCAGCGGGCCGAGCGGTAGCAGGCTCGCCGGCAGGAGGCGAAGCGACAGGAGGGAGGGGTCGCGTTCGGTCGTCATGCGGCTGACTATAGATCAGCTTCCGCGACGCGCGCAAGCAAGTGGCGCGCGTCCCCGCCGCGCGCACCCCGTCAGTCGGCTTCTGTATCCTGGCCCGGCTCTCGCTGCTCGTGGCGGTGCGCCTCAGCGGCTTCCGCGCGGCGTCGGCGGCGGTTCATCCAGCGCCAGCCGTAGAGCACATAGCCGGAGAAGGCATAGGCCAGGAAGAGCGCGAACAGCACCCCGGGCGGGTAGCTGGACACCAGCGCGAAGGCGAGCACCAGCGCGATCAGCACGATGAAGGGCACGCTCTTCTTCAGGTTGATGTCCTTGCCGCTCCAGAAGAACACGTTGCTGACCATGGAGATGCCGGCGAACACGGTGAGGAAGCAGGCCAGCCAGCTGACGTCCTCGCCGGTCAGGCCGTTGTCGATCACCACCCACACCATGCCGGCCACCAGTGCGGCGGCAGCCGGGCTGGGCAGGCCCTGGAAGTAGCGCTTGTCGACCACGTCGATGTTGGTGTTGAAGCGTGCCAGGCGCAGCGCGGCGCCGGCGCAGTAGATGAAGGCGGCGATCCAGCCCAGCTTGCCGAGGTCCTGCAGGGCCCACTCGTACATCACCAGCGCGGGCGCGGCGCCGAAGGACACCATGTCGGAGAGCGAATCGTACTCGGCGCCGAAAGCGCTCTGCGTCTGGGTGAGGCGGGCGACGCGGCCGTCCAGCCCGTCGAGCACCATGGCGATGAAGATCGCCACCGCGGCGTACTCGAAGCGGTCGTTCATCGCCTGCACGATGGCGTAGAAGCCGGCGAACAGGGCGGCGGTGGTGAACAGGTTGGGCAGGATGTAGATGCCGCGGCGACGCTTTGCGATCGGGATCAGGGTCATGGATGGATTCGTTTCCGCCATGGCGCGGGCGTGCGCGTGGTTGAAGATACGGATTCTACCGCATGCGCCGGACCGGCAATCTCGCTGGGCGGGCATCGGGCCGCACTGATGCGGATTCAAACGAAAAAGGCCGGGGTGGCTCGCGCCCGTCCCCGGCCTTGCTCAAGCAGTGGCGCCGATCAGTTCTTGGACTGGTCCACCAGCTTGTTCTTGCTGATCCACGGCATCATGCCGCGCAGCTGCGCACCGACGGTCTCGATCGGGTGATCGGCGTTGAGGCGGCGGCGGGCGGTCATGCTGGGGTAGCCGGTGCGGCCTTCCAGGATGAACATCTTGGCGTATTCGCCGGTCTGGATGCGCTTGAGGGCTTCGCGCATGGCGTAGCGCGACTCCTCGTTGATGACCTCGGGGCCGGTCACGTACTCGCCGTACTCCGCGTTGTTGGAGATGGAGTAGTTCATGTTGGCGATGCCGCCTTCGTACATCAGGTCGACGATCAGCTTCAGTTCGTGCAGGCACTCGAAGTAGGCCATCTCGGGGGCGTAGCCGGCTTCCACCAGGGTCTCGAAGCCCATCTTGACCAGTTCCACGGCGCCGCCGCACAGCACGGCCTGCTCGCCGAAGAGGTCGGTTTCGGTCTCTTCACGGAAGTTGGTCTCGATCACGCCACCCTTGGTGCCGCCATTGGCCGCGGCGTAGGACAGGGCGATGTCGCGGGCCTTGCCGGACTTGTCCTGGTGCACGGCGATCAGGGTCGGCACGCCGCCGCCCTTGAGGTACTCGGAGCGCACGGTGTGGCCCGGGCCCTTGGGGGCGACCATGATCACGTCCAGGTCTTCGCGCGGCACCACCTGGTTGTAGTGCACGTTGAAGCCGTGGGCGAAGGCCAGCGCCGCACCCTTCTTGATGTTGGGCTCGACTTCTTCCTTGTACACCTGCGGGATGTTCTCGTCCGGCAGCAGGATCATCACGACATCGGCGCTCTTGACCGCCTTGGCGATTTCCTCGACCTTCAGGCCGGCGCCCTTGGCCTTGTCCCAGGAGGCGCCGCCCTTGCGCAGGCCGACGGTGACCTTGACGCCCGAGTCGTTGAGGTTCTGCGCATGCGCGTGGCCCTGCGAGCCGTAGCCGACGATGGTGACCTTCTTGCCCTTGATCAGGGAGAGGTCGGCGTCCTTGTCGTAATAAACTTTCATGGTTTTCCTTTCGGTTTTCGGTAAGGGTTGGGTCGCTCCGGCGCGCTCGCCGGCGCTTCCCCGCCTAAACTCAGGGGAGCCTGCAGCTCCGATTGGAACCCTGGTCTCGCACATGCCCCGGCATCGATGCCTGCCGTCGCGACGACTCGTGGTCAGACCGGCGGCGGCAATGATAACGGCGCTTTCGTCCGGCGCGAAACCCCTGCGGGAATCAGAGCTTGAGGATGCGGTCGCCGCGGCCGATGCCGCAGATCCCGGAGCGTACGGTCTCGAGGATCAGGCCGTTGTCGATTGCGCCGATGAAGGCGTCGAGCTTGGCCTGGTTGCCGGTCAGTTCGACGACGTAGGAGGCTTCGGTGACGTCGATGATGCGTGCGCGGAAGATGTCCGCGGTGCGCTTGACTTCCTCGCGGTCCTTGCCGGTGGCGCGCAGCTTGATCAGCATGAGCTCGCGCTCGATGTGTGCCGCCTCGGAGATGTCCACCACCTTGACCACCTCGACCAGCTTGTTCAGCTGCTTGGTGATCTGCTCGATGATGTCGTCCGAACCGGTGGTGACGATGGTCATCCGCGACATCGAGGCGTCTTCGGTGGGTGCAACGGTGAGCGATTCGATGTTGTAGCCGCGCGCGGAGAACAGCCCGGACACGCGCGACAGCGCGCCGGCCTCGTTTTCGATCAGCAGGGAAATGACGTGACGCATGGTGTTGTTCTTTCCTGGATGTCTGGGGCTGCGGTTACAGGTCTTCGGCGGAGAGGATCATCTCGGTCAGGCCCTTGCCGCCCTGGACCATCGGATAGACGTTCTCGGTCTGGTCCACCTGGAAGTCGAGAAAGACCAGTTCGTCCTTGTGCCGGGTGAAGGCCTCGCGCAGCGCCGGCTCGACGTCGGCCGGGCGGTCGACGCGGATGCCCACGTGACCGTAGGCTTCGGCCAGCTTGGCGAAGTCCGGCAGCGAATCCATGTAGGACTCGGAGTAGCGCCCGCCGTGGAACAGCTCCTGCCACTGGCGCACCATGCCCAGGTAGCGGTTGTTGAGGTTGCAGATCTTGATCGGCAGGCGGAACTGCTTGCAGGTGGACAGTTCCTGGATGTTCATCTGGATGGAGGCCTCGCCGGTGATGCAGGCCACCTGCATGTCCGGATTGGCGAGCTTGGCACCCATGGCGTAGGGCATGCCCACGCCCATCGTGCCCAGGCCGCCGGAGTTGAGCCAGCGGCGCGGCTTGTCGAAGCGGTAGTACTGCGCGGCCCACATCTGGTGCTGGCCCACGTCAGAGGTCACGATGGCGTCGCCGCCGGTGACTTCCCACAGCTTCTGCACCACGAACTGCGGCTTGATGATCTCGTCCGAGTTCTTGTAGACCATGCAGTTGCGGCTGCGCCACTCCTCGACCTGCTTCCACCACGCCGCAAGGTTGTCCGGGTTGGGACGCGCTTCGCCGGATTCGATCTGGCGGATCATCTCGTCGAGCACTTCGCGCACGTCGCCGACGATGGGCACGTCAACCTTGACGCGCTTGGAAATCGACGAGGGGTCGATGTCCACATGGATGATCTTGCGCGGCTCCTCTGCGAAGTGCGCCGGGTTGCCGATCACGCGGTCGTCGAAGCGCGCGCCCACGGCCAGCAGCACGTCGCTGTAGTGCATGGCCATGTTGGCTTCGAAAGTGCCGTGCATGCCGGGCATGCCCAGGTACTGGCGGTCGCTGGCCGGGTAGCCGCCCAGGCCCATCAGCGTGTTGGTGATCGGGAAGCCCAGCAGGCGGGTGAGCTTGGTGAGTTGCTCGGCCGCGTCGGAGAGGATGACGCCGCCGCCGGTGTAGATCATGGGCCGCTTGGCTTCGAGCAAGAGTTGCACCGCCTTGCGGATCTGCCCCTGGTGGCCGCGGACCACCGGGTTGTACGAGCGCATCGCGATTTCCTGCGGATACTCGAACTCGCACTTGTGCATGCTGACATCCTTGGGGATGTCCACCAGCACCGGGCCGGGACGGCCGGTCTTGGCCAGATAGAAGGCCTTCTTGATGGTCGGCGCGATGTCGCGCACGTCCTTGACCAGGAAGTTGTGCTTCACGCAGGGGCGGGTGATGCCCACGGTGTCCACTTCCTGGAAGGCGTCCTGGCCGATCGCCGCGGTGGGCACCTGGCCGGAGATGATGACCATGGGGATGGAGTCGCAAAACGCGGTGGCGATGCCAGTGACCGCGTTGGTGGCGCCCGGGCCGGAGGTCACCAGCGCGACGCCGACGTTCTGGGTGCTGCGCGCGTAGCCGTCGGCCGCGTGCACCGCCGCCTGTTCGTGGCGCACCAGCACGTGGCGAACCTGCTCCTGCTGGAAGAGGGCGTCGTAAATGAAGAGGACCGCGCCGCCGGGATAGCCGAACACGTGTTCAACCTTTTCTTCCTGCAGACACCTGATTACAATTTCCGCGCCCGTCAGCACCATCGCAAGCTCGCTCAGTATTACGTTCGAAACAGGCGACGTTACCGTGCGACCGGGTTTTGGTCAAGAACGTCGCGGCATTGCAGCATGACGTCCGGCTGAGCCTTGCGGCCGGGTATCTCAGCTTGCCAGTCGGGCGCCCGCAGGCACGCCGTGTTTCGGGCAAGCGCCAGCCCCGATCCCCTTCCGAACACACCCGATTTTTCCCCTCAGACGCGCGCCGCGTGCGTCGCAGAAGGACTTGTCCGATGACCGCCCCCGATGCCCGTTCCGCTTCCACCGCCGACGCCTCTTCGGCCCGCCTGGTGGTCGAGTCGGCCGGACTGCGCCGCCGCCTGGCGAGCATGCTGTACGAATCCCTGCTGCTGCTCGGCGTGCTCGCGCTTGTGTTCCTGGTGCCCTGGCTGATCCTTGGCGTGGTCTTCGGCATCGCCCCGCCGGGTTGGCTGGCCTGGATCCATGTCGTTACCGCGCTGGGTGCGTACTTCGTCTGGTACTGGCGGCGCGGCGGGCAGACGCTGGCGATGCAGACCTGGCGGCTGCGCATCGTCGACGCGGCCAGCGGCCGCCTGCCGGACGACCGTCAGTGCCTGCTGCGCTACGCGCTGGCCTGGCCCTCGGTGCTGTTCTTCGGCGCCGGCCTGCTGTGGGCGCTGATCGACCGCGACCGCCAGTTCCTGCACGACCGCCTGGCCGGCACCTGCATCGTGTTGCTGCCCGGCAACATGGGCGCCCCCAAGTAGCAGACGGCACCCGTGCGTCGCGGGGAACGGTAAGGCCGCCGTGGTGTCATTGAGGGGGTCTTCACCGATGACGAATCCATGATCTCTGCAAGAACAGGCGATACGCCCGCGGTCCACACCAAGACGGAAACTCCTGCTCACGCGGCAGCGGCGGAGAGCGTGCTGCGCGCCCAGGACGTGCTCCGGCACCTCGGCCTCGATACCTCCGAAGCCGCCCAGCGCCTGCAGCAGTACGGCTCCAACACCCTGCCGCCACCCGCGCGGCGCGGTCCGCTGCTGCGCTTCATGCTGCAGTTCCACAACGTGCTGATCTACGTGCTGCTTGCCGCCGGCGTGGTCACTGCGCTGCTCGGCCACCTGATCGACAGCGGGGTGATCTTCGGCGTGGTGCTGATCAACGCGGTGATCGGCTTCATCCAGGAGGGCAAGGCCGAGCGCGCGCTGGACGCGATCCGCAACATGCTCTCGCTGCGCGCCCAGGTATTGCGCGACGGCCGGCGCCAGGAGATCGCCGCGGACGGACTGGTGCCGGGCGACATCGTCTTCCTGGCCTCGGGCGACAAGGTGCCGGCCGATCTGCGGCTGGTCGAGGTGCGCGGGCTGCGCGTGGAAGAGGCCGCACTCACCGGTGAATCGGTGGCGGTGGAGAAGGGCGTCGATCCGGTCGCCGCGAGCGCGGTACTCGGCGACCGGCGCTGCATGGCCTACTCGGGCACGCTGGTGGCCCACGGCCAGGGCGCGGGCGTGGTGGTGGCCACCGGTGCGCAGACCGAGATCGGCCGCATCAGTGCGATGCTCGGCGAGGTGGAGACGATCACCACCCCCTTGCTGCGCCAGATGGCGGCCTTCGGGCGGCTGCTCACCTGGGTGATCCTGGCGGTCGCCGGCCTCACCTTCGCGTTCGGCACGCTGGTGCGCGGCTACACGGCGGGTGAAATGTTCCTTGCCGCGGTCGGCCTGGCAGTGGCGGTGATCCCCGAGGGGCTGCCGGCGATCATGACCATCACGCTGGCGATCGGCGTGCAGGGCATGGCGCGGCGCAACGCCATCATCCGCCGCCTGCCGGCCGTGGAGACGCTGGGTTCGGTCACGGTGATCTGCTCGGACAAGACCGGCACGCTCACCCGCAACGAGATGACCGCCCAGCGAGTCATCACCGCCGCCCATGTGTTCGAGGTGGATGGCGGCGGCTATGCGCCGCATGGCGGTTTTGCGATCGACGGCGGTGAGGTGGCGGTGGCGGCGCATCCGCTGCTGCTGGAAATCGCCCGCTGCGCGGTGTTGTGCAACGATGCCGCGCTCCACCGCGATGGCGATGACTGGCGGGTGGCCGGCGACCCCACCGAGGGCGCGCTGCTCACCCTGGCGCGCAAGGCCGGGCTGGAAGAAGGCTTCGAGCGCGAGGCGGCGCCGCGCACCGACGTGATTCCCTTCGAATCCGAGCATCGCTTCATGGCCACGCTCAATCACGACCACCACGGGCGCGGGCTGCTGTGCCTGAAGGGCGCCCCCGAGCGCGTGCTCGGCCTGTGCGCGACGCAGCGCGGCCCGCATGGCGATGAGCCGATCGACCACGCGCACTGGGATGCCGCCATGCATGCCGCCGCCCGCGACGGCATGCGCCTGCTGGCACTGGCGGTGCGCGAAGGCGAGGATGCGCTCGAGACGCTGACCTTTGCCGACGTGGAGCGCGGCGGCTTCACCCTGCTCGCGGTGCTGGGCCTGTCCGACCCGCCGCGCGAGGACGCCATCCGTGCGGTGGCGCGCTGCCGCAGCGCCGGCATCCAGGTGAAGATGATCACCGGCGACCATGCCGCCACGGCGCGCGCGATCGGCGAACGCCTGGGGCTGGCCGCCGAGGTCAACGCGATCAGTGGCGCGCAGATCGAGAGCATGAGCGACGAGGCCTTGCAGCGCATCGTCGCGGACACCGAGATCTTTGCCCGCGCCAGCCCCGAGCACAAGTTGCGCCTGGTGCGCGCGCTGCAGGCACGTGGCGAGGTGGTGGCGATGACCGGCGACGGGGTGAACGACGCCCCCGCGCTCAAGCGCGCCGACGTCGGGGTGGCGATGGGGCGCAACGGCACCGAGGCCGCCAAGGAGGCCGCCGAGATGGTGCTGGCCGACGACAACTTCGCCTCGGTGGCCGCCGCGGTCGAAGAAGGCCGTACGGTTTACGACAACCTGCGCAAGGCCATCGCCTTCATCCTGCCGACCAACGTCGGCCAGGGCGGCATCCTGCTCGCCGCGGTGGTGCTGGGCATGACGCTGCCGATGACGCCGGCGCAGATCCTGTGGGTGAACATGGTCACCGCGGTGACCCTGGCGCTCGCGCTGGCCTTCGAGGCCCCGGAGCGCGACATCATGGCGCGTCCGCCGCGCGACCCCGCCGAGCCGCTGCTGACCCGCTTCCTGGTCTGGCGCGTGCTTTTCGTCGGCCTGCTGCTGGTGGGTGGCGGGCTGGGGATGTTCGTCTGGGAGATCGGGCAGGGCGCCAGCGTGGAGTTCGCCCGCACCGCCGCGGTTAACGCGCTGATGATCGGCGAGGCCTTCTACCTTTTCAACGTGCGCAGCTTCACCGGCTCGGTGCTCAACCGTGGCGGCTTCCTCGGCAACCGCTACGTGCTGATCGCCATCGGCCTGATGCTCGCCTGCCAGGCGGCCTTCACCTACCTGCCGGCCATGCAGGCGCTGTTCGGCACCGCGGGGCTGGATGTTGCTGCCTGGACGCGTATCCTAGGCTTCGGCGTGCTGACGCTCCTGCTCGTGGAAGCCGAGAAGGCGCTGATCAAGAACCTGAACCACGGCCGCAAGGCCGGCAACACAAGAACGACACAATGAGAACCGAACAAGCCCCCATCATCCACCGCAGCGACTATGCCCCGCTGGCGTGGACCGTCACCCGGGTCGACCTGCACTTCGCGCTCGACCCGCAAGCCACCGTGGTCACCAGCCGGCTCGCGTGCCGGCGCAACCCGGAAGCGGCCGCCGGCCCCATCCTGCTCGACGGCGAGGAACTGGAGACCCTGTCGCTCACCGTCAATGGCCTGGACCCGGCCGCCGGCACGGTGCGCCGCGGCGAGACCCGCATCGAGATCGACGTCGAGGGCGACGAGGCCGAGCTGGAGATCGTCACCCGCATCAACCCGCAGGCCAACACCGCGCTCTCCGGCCTGTACCGCTCGCGCGGCGGCTACTTCACCCAGTGCGAGGCCGAAGGCTTCCGCCGCATCACCTGGTACCCGGACCGCCCGGACGTGATGGCGCGCTTCACCGTCACCGTGGAAGGTGACAAGGCGACCTGCCCGGTGCTGCTCTCCAACGGCAACCTGGTGGAGGAGGGCGAACTGCCCGACGGTCGCCACTACGCGCGCTGGGAAGACCCCTTCCTCAAGCCCTGCTACCTGTTCGCCCTGGTCGCTGCCGACCTGGTGGTGCTGGAGCGCCGCGAGCTCACCGCCTCGGGCCGCGAGGTGCTGCTGCAGTTGTGGGTGGAGAAAGGCAACCTCGACCGTACCGAGCACGCCATGGAGTCGCTGGTGCACTCGATGCGCTGGGACGAGGACAGCTTCGGCCTGGAGCTCGATCTCGACCGCTTCATGATCGTCGCGGTGAGCGACTTCAACATGGGGGCGATGGAGAACAAGGGCCTCAACATCTTCAACGCCAAGTACGTGCTGGCCAAGCCCGACACCGCCACCGACACCGACTACGAGCATATCGAGAGCGTGGTGGCCCACGAGTATTTCCACAACTGGACCGGCAACCGCGTGACCTGCCGCGACTGGTTCCAGCTCACCCTCAAGGAAGGCCTCACGGTGTTCCGCGACCAGCAGTTCTCCGCCGACATGCTGGCGAACGCTGCGGGCGCGGAAGGCGCGGATTCCGCCCGCGCGGTCAAGCGCATCGACGATGTGCGCGTGCTGCGTGCTGCGCAGTTTTCCGAGGACGCCGGGCCGATGGCGCACCCGATCCGCCCGGAGAGCTACCAGGAGATCAACAACTTCTACACCGCCACGGTGTACGAGAAGGGCGCCGAGGTCATCCGCATGCTGCACACCCTGCTGGGACCGGAGGGTTTTCGCAACGGCATGGACCTCTACTTCAGCTACCACGACGGCCAGGCCGTCACCTGCGACGACTTCGTCGAGGCCTTGTCCGAAGCCAACGGCGTGGACCTCGACCAGTTCATGCGCTGGTACAGCCAGGCCGGTACGCCGCGGGTGCGCGCCACGGGCGATTGGAACGCCGCCGACGGCAGCTACACCCTGACGCTCGCCCAGCACACCCCGCCCACGCCGGGGCAGGCCGACAAGCTGCCGCTGGTGATTCCGGTGGCGGTCGGCCTGATCGGTGCGGACGGTACCGACCTGCCGCTGCAGCTGGACGGCGAGCAGCATGGCGGCGCCACCACCCGCGTGCTGCAGCTCACCGAGGCCACCCAGCAGTGGCGCTTCACCGGTCTCGCGGCCGAGCCGGTACCCTCGCTGCTGCGCGGCTTCTCCGCGCCAGTGATCCTCGAACTGGACGAGGACGATGCGCGCCTGGCCTTCCGCATGGCCCACGACAGCGATGCCTGCAACCGCTGGGATGCCGCCCAGCGTTACGCCGAGCGCGTGCTGCTGGCGCTGGCCGCCGATGCCGCGGCGGGCCGTGCGCTGAACGTGCCCGCGCCCTTCGTCGAGGCCTTCGCCCGGCTGCTGAGTGACGAGCGGCTCGACCCGGCCTTCCGTGCGCAAGCGCTGACCTTGCCGAGCGAAGCCTATCTGCTGGAGCGCATGGAACCGGCCGATCCGGCGGCCTTGCGCGCGGCGCAGATCCACCTCACCGCAGCGCTCGGCAAGGTGCTGTCGGACGACTGGCAGAGTCTGGCCGAGGCGCTCGCGGTGCCCGGCGAGTACCGCTATCACCCGGCCGATGCCGGCCGGCGCGCGCTGGTGAACCTCGCGCTGCGCTACCTGGCGGCCGGGCAGGTGGAAGAGGGTGTGGCGCTGGCGGTGCGGCGCAGCGAATCGGCCACCAACATGACCGACCGTTTCGGCGCGCTGGCCGCCCTGGTGCACGGCGCGGTGCCCGCGGCACAGGCGGCGCTGGGCGCCTTCTATCGCCGCTATCGCGAGGACGCGCTGGTGCTGGACAAGTGGTTCGCGCTGCAGGCCGGTGCCTGGCGGCGCGACCCGGCGGCCGCGCCGGTGCTTGGCCGGGTGCGCGAGCTGATGGCCGATCCGGCCTTCAGCCTGTCCAATCCCAACAAGGTCTATGCCCTGCTGGGCGGCTTCTTCCGCGCCAATCCGGGTGAGTTCCACGCCGTGGACGGCAGCGGCTACGCCTTCTGGGCGGAGCAGGTGATTGCGCTCGATGCCGCCAACCCGCAGGTCGCCTCGCGCATGGCGCGCGCGCTGGAGAACTGGCGGCGCTTCACGCCTGCCCTGCAGGCCTTGATCCGTCCGCAGCTCGAGCGGGTGCGCGATGCGGACGGGCTGTCGCCGGATGTGGGCGAAATCGTCGGCAAGGCGCTCGCCGACTGAGCGCGCGCACCAAGCCCCCGCGGGCGCGTGCCCGCGGGGGCGTTGATCCTGCGACAGCCGGTGCGCCGAACCTCAGCGCAGGCCGATCACCATGCTGAGCGCGAGCACCAGCACCACCATCAGGGCGGCCCAGGCGATGATGCCGGCGCCGAGCACGAAGCTGCCCATCAGGCGTGACTTGTTCTCGTCCTCGATGTCGAACAGCGGCTTCACGCCGTGGTAGATCAGCGCGGCCGAGGCCACCCAGGCCGCCGCCACGACGATGCCAACGACCCAGCTGGAGGGGATGAACAGCGCCAGCGCCGATAGCCACAGCGGCGTCGGTGCGACCGCTGCGAGCATGAAGGCGTCGTGGTAGTCGGGCTTCACGTTCACCACGTCGCCCATCTGCTGGATGATGGACGCCATCAGCGGCACCATGGCCAGCTGGGCCAGGTAGAAGGCCACCACGACCGCCAGAGCTTCCATCGGCGTGATCTGCGGCACCAGGGCCGGGAAGATCGCCCCGGGCGTCACCGCGACCGCATAGATGAACATGGCCGGCGGGATCAGCGACATCGGCATCACGTATTGCAGGAACATCTTCTGCACCGACGGATGGATACGGATCAGCTCCGGCCAGCCTTCGGTGTAGGAGACCATCATCTTGGGAAGATCCTGGAGGGTCATGGCGTACCTCCTCTGCGGTTCTCTTTGCGTGGGAAAAAGAGCGTGCCGGACGCCGCCTGGACCCGAACCACCGCAGCCCGCCGTGGGGCGATGATCCGTCGAGAGTCAGGACGTCCGGCACTCGGTTGACCGGTCCGCACGTGAAAGGTGCCCGGCGCGCGGGTTGACCCCCGCGGGCGATTCATGGTCTGGTAAAAAAACGTCATCAAGCGAGGCGGTCCGCGTGGCGGGCTGCGAACCGGACCCATGGCAGAACTGCACGCGCTTGACTACGCCGTCCTGGCCGCCTATTTCCTCGTCGTCGTTGCGCTGTGCGCCCGCGTCACGCGGCGCAGCCCCGACAGCGACGAGCTCTTCCTCGCCGGGCGCAGCCTGGGTGTCGGCGTGGTCGGCATGTCGCTGTTCGCCTCCAACATCTCCTCGACCACGCTGATCGGCCTGCCCGGCGCCGCCTGGGCCTCGGGCATCGCGGTGGCCAACTACGAATGGATGGCCGCGCTGGTGCTGGTGTTCACCGCGATTTTCATCGCCCCGGTGCTGGTCGGCCGGCGCCTGTCCACCATCCCCGAACTGCTCGAGCGCCGCTTCGACGCGCGCCTGCGCAAGTACCTGTCGGCGGTCACCGTGTTCCTCGCACTGGTGCTGGATACCGCCGGCAGCCTGTACGCCGGCTCGGTGGTGCTGATGCTGTTCTTCCCGCAACTCGGCCTGCACCTCACGGTGGCGCTGATCGCCGCTTTCGCTGGGCTGTATACCGCGGCCGGCGGGCTGCGCGCGGTGGCCTACACCGACGTGCTGCAGGGCATCGTGCTGCTGAGCGGTTCGGTATTGATGTTCGTGCTGGTGTTCGGCGAGTTCGACTACTCGTGGGCGGCGGTGCGCGAGGCGCTCGGCCCCGACCGCCTGTCGCTGCTGCGCCCGCTGGACGACCCGGACCTGCCCTGGCTCGGCACGCTGGTCGGCCTGCCCATCCTCGGCTTCTACTACTGGACGATGAACCAGTACGTCAGCCAGCGCCTGCTCGGTGCGCGCGACGTGCAGACCGCCGGCTACGGCGCCTTGCTCGCCGCCGGGTTGAAGCTGCTGCCGCTGTTCCTGATGGTGCTGCCCGGGGCGATGGCCTTTGCGCTGTTCTCCGACCTGGAGCGTGCCGACGCGGTCTATCCGCGGCTGATCGCCGAGTTCGCCCCGGTGGGCGTGGCCGGCCTGATCCTGGCCGGTTTGCTGGCGGCGATCATGTCCAGCGTGGATTCGGCGCTCAACTCCTCGGCCACCCTGATCACCCTGGATTTCGTCCAGCCGCGCCGCCCGCGCATGAGCACCGAAGCGATGGCCCGCCTGGGTCGCGTGCTGGTGCTGGTCATGGTGGTGCTGGCCGCGCTGTGGGCGCCGGCCATCGACCGCTTCCCCGGCCTGTTCGCCTACCTGCAGCAGACCTTCGCCTATGTCACGCCGCCGCTGGTCGCGGTCTTCCTGCTCGGCTTCTTCGGGCGTTGGCTGGGCGCGCGGGCGGCGCTGCGCGCACTGGCGAGCGGCCATGCGCTGAGCGCGGCCTGGTTCGTCGCCACCCAGCTGGGTTGGGTCACGCTGCATTTCACCCTGGTGGCCGGCGTGCTGCTGGCCTTCACCGTGCTGGTCGCGCTGTTCTGGCAGAAGCTCGACGGGCAGCCGCCGCGGGCGGAACAGCTCGACGCGGTCGACCGCCGTGCCGTGCCGCGGCCTTCGTCCGCCCTGCGCGCACTCGCCGCCGCGCTGGCAGTGGCAAGCTTGGTGCTCGTGTACTTGTTCCGCTAGCGCGTTGCAGTGCGATGGCGTGTGAGCGCGGCCTGGCTGCGACTGCGGTGCTGCTTCGTCATCCGCGGTATCGCGGCCAAGGCCGCTCCTACCCATGCGCCTGAGGCGCTTGCCTCTTACTGGCCGGCTTCCCAGTAGGGTCGCGCTCCGATGCGCTCGGCCAGGTAATCGACCAGCACGCGCACCCGGTGCGGCACGTAGCGGCTCCCCGGCAGTACCGCGTGGATGCCCAGTTCCGGCGTGGGGTAGGCGGTGAGGATCTCACGCACCAGGCCGGCACGGATGGCCGGGCCGGCGATGAAGGTAGGCTGGCAGGAGATGCCCAGGCCGCGGATCGTCGCGTCCAGGATCGCGTCGCCGTTGTTGGCGCGCAGCCGTCCGCGCACCGGCACCTGCTGACGCTTGCCGTCGATCAGGAAGTTCCAGCCGGCCTGCTGGGAGGGGATGTAGACCAGGCATTGATGGCCGGCGAGTTCGGTAGGGTGCCCGGGTTCGCCATGGCGGGCGAGGTAGTCGGGCGAGGCCAGCACGGTCAGGCGGCTGCTGCCGATGCGGCGCGCCACGTCCAGCGGGTCGAGGTGGGCCGCGATGCGGACGGCGAGGTCGAAGCCTTCCTCGATCAGCTTCACCCGCCGGTCGGTGAAATCCAGCTCCACGTTGACCTCCGGCCAGGCCACGGTGAAGTCGGCGATCAGCGGGGCAAGATGGCGCAGGCCGAAGCTCAGCGGCACGCTCACCCGCAGGGGGCCGCGCGGCGCCTGGTGCTCCTCTTCGACCACGCTGTCGGCGGCTTCCACCAGATTGAGGATCTCGCGGCATTTCTCCAGATAGGCGGCGCCAGCGGCGGTGAGTGCCTGGCTGCGGGTGCTGCGCGCGATCAGCTTGCTGCCCAGGCGGGCCTCCAGCGCCGCGATCTGGCGGGTGACCACCGAGCGGGCCACGCCCATCTGCCGCGCCACCTCGGAAAAACTGCCGAGCTCGGCCACGCGCACGAAGGTGCTCATGCTGTCGAGGCGGTCCATTGTTGCTCCATTTGCAACGGTAATTTGCGCATTGTCGTCTATTTCATCGTCTGCCGCCCGACTACAGTAGACCTGTGAGCGGCAAGTGACCCAGCCGCCGGACGAGGACCCTAATGCCCGACACCCGCTACACCACCACCGCGATGACCCTGCACTGGCTGATGGCCGCACTGCTCATCGGCCTGTTCGGCTTCGGCCTGTACATGGTCGAGCTGCCCCTGTCGCCGCGCAAGCTGCAGCTCTATTCCTGGCACAAGTGGGCCGGCGTGACCGCCTTCGCGCTGGTGCTCGCCCGCCTGGCATGGCGCCTGACGCATCGTCCGCCGCCCCTGCCGGCGACGATGACAGGCCTGGAGCGGCTGGCCGCCGAGGCCGCGCACTGGGGGCTCTACCTGCTGATGATCGCCGTGCCGCTGTCCGGCTGGCTGATGAGTTCGGCCAAGGGCTTCCAGACCGTGCTCTTCGGCGTGCTGCCGATTCCCGACCTGCTGGACAAGGACAAGGCCTTGGGCGACCTGCTGCTGAGCGTTCATGTGACGCTGAATTACACGTTGGCGGCGGTGGTCGTCGGCCATATCGCCGCCGCACTGAAGCACCGCCTGATCGACCGCGACGAGGTGCTCGCCCGCATGCTGCCGGCCGGAGCCGGCAGGAACCGAACCATGGAGGAATCCCGATGATCCGTACTTTGTCGCGGCTGCTTGCGCCGCTGATGTTGCTCTCTGCCGGTGCCGCGTTTGCGGCCACCTACGCCCGCGTGCTGCCGGAGCGCAGCGCGGTGGAGTTCGTCTCCAAACAGATGGGCGTGGAGGTGGGCGGCAGCTTCGAGCGCTTCGACGCCCGCCTTGAATTCGACCCGACCAAGCCCGAGCAGGGCAGCGCACGGCTGGAGATCGACCTTGCCAGCATCGATGCCGGCTCGGCGGACGCCAACGAGGAGGTGGTGGGCAAGGCCTGGTTCAACGTCAAGGAACACCCGCGGGCGACCTTCGTGTCCGAATCGGTCAAGGCGCTGGGCGGCGGTCGCTACGAGGTGAGCGGCCAACTCACCATCAAGGGCCGTACCCGGCCGGCCACCGCGCCATTCACGTTCCGCCAGGACGGCGAGGCTGGCGTCTTCGAAGGGCAGTTCACCATCAATCGCCTGGACTTCGCCATCGGCGAAGGCATGTGGTCGGACGTCGGCGTGGTCGCTGACGAGGTGCAGGTCCGCTTCCGGGTCATGGCCGCTGCCGGCCGATGAGCCCGGCACGGTTACCCCCACAACCGCAATGCCCCGATACCCCTGATACCCCCAACCAACGGAGATCATCCCCATGAAAAAACAGATCGCCCTCCTTGCCATCGCGTCCATGCTCGCCGCCCCGGCGCTGGCTGCGCCCGAAACCTTCGTGGTCGACAACACCCACACCTTCCCGCGCTTCGAGTACAACCACTTCGGCTACACGAACCAGATCCACCGCTTCAACAAGACCAGCGGCACCATCGTGTGGGATCGCGTCAAGCGCACTGCCGCGCTGGACATCACCATCGACGCCACCTCGGTGGATACCGGCTACGCGCTGTTCAACGGGCACATCCAGGGCGAGGACTTCCTGCACACCGCCGCGTACCCGACCATCACCTACAAGTCGACTTCGGTGCACTTCGACGGCGACAAGCCGGTGGCGGTGGAGGGCGAGCTGACCATCAAGGGCATCACCCGCCCGGTCAGGCTGGAGCTGACCTCCTTCCACGAGATGCCGCACCCGATCGCCAAGAAGCCGGCCATCGGTGCCAATGCGGTGGCGAAGATCAAGCGTTCGGACTTCGGCGCCGGCAAGTACGCGCCCAACGTCAGTGACGAGCTCACGCTGTCGATCGCGGTCGAGGCGATCCAGCAGTAAGTGCCGCATGAAAAAAGGGCCGGTGCCCCCGGGGGGTGCCGGCCCTTTGTTATTCCTGCGGCGGTGTCGCTCAGGTGGCGATGTCGCCGGCGATGTAGTTGGACAGGTGGGAGATGGTGCGGCGTTGCTGGTCGATCACCGACTTCACCACGTCGCCGATGGAGATGATGCCTGCGATGCGGCCGTCGTCGAGCACCGGCAGGTGGCGGAAGCGTTTCTCGGTCATGATGTTCATGACCTCGTCCACCGTCTGATCCATGCCCACCGTTGCCGGCGAGGTGGTCATCAGCTCGCGGACGCTGACGTCGGTGGAGCGCAGACCTTTCAGCACCACCTTGCGCGCGTAGTCGCGCTCGGTGAAGATGCCGACCAGCCGCTCATTGTCGGTCACCAGCACGGCGCCGATGTTGTGCTCGGCCATCAGCCCGAGCGCCTCGAACGCCGTCACCCCCGGCGCCACGCAAAAGGCCTTGCCACCCTTGGCGTCCAGAACCTGCCGAACCGTCGTCGTCATCGTCCATCCCTCCTGTTGTTGGCGGTGCACATGCCGCCAGTCTGATTGTTCTTCTGGCAATAGGTTCTTACGAACCGTCCGCCAACGCAAGGTTCGGAAAACCCCAATAGGCGGATGTCGTGCATGTCCATGGGACCATGAGGGCGGGCGAAGGGTTCGCCGGCCGCGGGCCGGGAGGGCGGGGCGTTCAGATCTCCAGGTTGTCGATCAGCCGCGTCTTGCCCAGGCGGGCGGCCGCCAGCACCACCAGCGCGGCGGTCTCGCCGTGCGCGGGCGGCTGCAGGTCGGCACGCCGGCGGATGCTGACGTAGTCTGGCTGCCAGCCGTGGGCGGCCAGTTCCGCCACCGCCTCGGTCTCCAGCTTCAGGTAGTCGCGCTCGCCGGCCTGCACCGCGTCGCGGATGCGGGCGAGCTGGCGGTACATGCGCGGCGCCTCGGCTCGTTCCCCGGCGGACAGATAGCCGTTGCGCGAGGACAGCGCCAGGCCGTCCTCGGCGCGCGCGGTTTCGCCGCGCACGATGTCGATGGCCAACGCGAACTCGCGCACCATGTTCTGGATCACCATCAGCTGCTGGTAGTCCTTCTTGCCGAATACGGCGACCTGCGGACGGACGATGCTGAAGAGCTTCAGCACCACGGTGGCCACGCCGCGGAAATGCCCCGGGCGCGCCGCGCCGTCGAGCATGTCGACGTGGGCGGGTGCCGGGTCCACATGGTAGGTCTGCGGGCTCGGGTACATTTCGCCCTCGTCGGGGGCGAACAGATGATCGACCCCGGCCGCTTCCAGCTTGGCGCAGTCGTCGCGGAAGGTGCGCGGGTACTTGTCGAAGTCCTCGCTGGGGCCGAACTGCAGGCGATTGACGAAGATGCTGGCGACCACGCAGTCGCCGTGGGCGCGCGCCTGCGCCATCAGGCCGATGTGGCCGGCGTGCAGGTTGCCCATGGTCGGTACGAAGACGATGCGGCCGGCCCCGGCAAGGGCGGCGCGCAGGCTGGCGATGGTGTGATGGATCTGCATGATGCCGCGCTTCAGTAGCAGTGTTCCGGCGCCGGGAAGCTGCCGTCCTTGACCGCGGCCACATAGCGCGCCACGGCCTCTTCGATGCTGGTCGCGCCGTCCATGAAGTTCTTGACGAAGCGCGCGGTCTTGCCGGGGTAGACGCCCAGCATGTCGTGCAGCACCAGCACCTGGCCGTCGCAATCCGGGCCTGCGCCGATACCGATGGTGGCCATGCTGGTGAGCGCCGCGGTGACCTCCTTGGCGACCGCCGCGGGCACCATCTCCATGACCATCAGCGCTGCGCCGGCCTGTTCGAGGGCCAGGGCGTCGGCCTTCAGGCGCGCCGCGCCTTCCTCGCTGCGGCCCTGCACGCGGTAGCCG